>CAZRHK010000094.1:0-5768 GCA_964599815.1 uncultured Bifidobacterium sp.
TGCCTAACTGTGTGCCGGTCACTTTTGCAAGTGCAGCTGGGTCAATCTTCTTCAATTGATCCGCAGTAAAGCCCGCAAAAGCTTCAGGGTTTAATCCCTTCAGTTGTGTTCCTGAAAGCGCAGCGATTGCTTTAGGGGCAAGGCTCTTCAATTGATTTGGATCAAGTTCCGCAAGTGTCGAAGGTGTGAACTTCTTCAATTGATCTGGTGTAATCCCTGCGAATTGCGCAGGAAGCATTCCCTGAAGTTGTGTTGGGTTGAGAGTCTTGAAGTCAAAACCAGACGGAATTGTGAAGTTGGGAATTCCTGCTGGGACAGTGAATGGTGGAATGGTGAACGGAACACCAGGAATCGAGTTTGGAACGGTTACGCCGGGGATAGATGGCGTTGTTGAGGACGATGAGTCTGCTGTCCATGTTCCACCCATAGTGGTGCACAACGTTTGGTTGGCGTTGTAGAGAGAGTTGCTACATGCGGCTTGTGCGCCAGATGCGTTCAACACGAACACACTTGCTGAAGTCGTTGCTAGAACGAAGAGTTTCTTTGCGAAATTAGTTGTCATACTCGGTGAGTTTAGTCACCGTCTGCTGACCTCTGTGACCGAGCTCGGACGACGAGGGCAATGAAGCCGAGGCCCACCACGGCTACCACGCAGTACTGGAGGTAATCGCCCCATTTTCCAGCCTTTTCCCACTGGTCGCCCAGGCCCCAACCAACGGCCACCCACACAATGTTCCACACCAACGACCCAGCCGCAGTGAGGAGGGTGAACTTGGCCAAAGGCATTTTGTCGCCACCGGCGGGGATGGAGACAACGGAGCGCACCACTGGAATGAGTCGACCGAACAGGACCACATAGGTTCCGTATCGCTCAAACCAGACAAAGCCTTTGTGAACGTCGGACTTCTTTAGGCCAACAAACCGGCCGATGCCGGCAAGGAATCGTTCCATGCGCTCGTCATCTAAGAGGCGTCCGATTCCGTAGAGGAAGTAAGCACCAACGACGGATCCAATAGTTGCTGCGATAACGCCACTGACGAAGTCGAAACGTCCGTCGCTGACATTAAATCCGGTGAGGAGGAGAATGAGTTCCGACGGAATAGGCGGGAACACGTTCTCAAGTGCGACGAGAAACGCAACTCCAATCAATCCGATGGAGTCAATAACGCTTGTTGCCCAATCAATCACGAAGCAAATACTAGGTGTCGGGCGCCGCTAGACGAATGACTGTTGTTAAACGCGTTCAAGAAACACAATGGGAATTTCACGCTCGGTACGTTGCTGGTATCCCGCGTATCCCTTGTACTTTGCCGTGATCTGCGGCCACAACGCCGCGCGTTCGTCAGCGGTTCCAATTCGTGCACGTCGTTCGTGCTTCGGTTGGCCTTGTGCTTCCACCCACACTTGAGGATTGTCCCGCAAATTCAGAAACCACGCTGGATGAAAATCGTCGCCACCGCGCGAGGCAACGATGACGTAGGTGTCACCGTCGACAACGGGGCATGTGAGCATGCTCTCTCGCTCCACACCACTTTTCCTGCCGATGGTGAAGAGCTTGATGGCGGGCATTCCAGCCGGGTTCCAGCCCCATTTGCCGCGCGTGACCGCAAGTCCCGTTTTGTGGAGGGTATTCATGGTTTTCAGAACAAAATTGCTGGGCATATAGCGACAGTAGTGCTCCTGCTGCCACGGAGATGGCTCCACCTGTGCTCCTTAAGAAGCAGGGGAGTACCCTTGAATGGTCATGTTGAAGCGCCTGTTGTCCTCTGTTTTAGTGAAATACAGAGGGCTGTTGTGGCTGGTCATCGGGTTTCAGTTTGTTCAAGCCATGGCAGGCCTCTTCTTGCCAACATTGAACTCCGACATCATCAACAATGGCGTCGTCAAAAACGATGTGGGCTACATCTGGCGCATGGGCGGCATCATGCTGCTGGTCACGTTGGCCCAAGTCGTCTTCTCTGTGGCGGCGGTGTACATCGGTTCAAAGGTGGCCATGGGCTTTGGCCGCGATGTGCGACGACACCTGTTCCATCAAGTGAACTCGTTCTCTTCCCGTGAAGTTGCACAGTTTGGTGCACCGTCGCTTATTACCCGCATTACGAACGACGTTCAACAAGTGCAAATGCTGGTGCTGATGACATGCACACTTATTCTCGGTGCACCATTCACCGCAATTGGTGGCGTTGCCATGGCCATGCATCAAGACCTGGGCTTGTCGCGCATCTTGATGGTGTCAATTCCCATCTTGGCGGTTTTGTTGGCCCTCATTATTTCCAGCATGGTGCCAACATTCCGCAAAATGCAGGAACGCATCGATCGCATTAATGAGATCATGCGGGAACAACTCACCGGTATTCGTGTTGTCCGAGCATTTGCGCGTGAACCAGAAGAGGCAGAGAGGTTCGCAGTTGCAAACACTGCACTCACGGAAACCGCTCTTCGTGGCGGTCGTTTGCAGGCTCTCATGTTTCCTACTGCAACACTGATTGTGAACTTCTCCAGTGTCGCCGTTGTGTGGTTTGGTTCGGACCGCATCAGTGAAGGGCTTATGCGTCCGGGCGCACTTATTGCATTTCTTACATATCTCACTCAAATCTTGATGTCGGTCATGATGACCACATGGATGGCCGCGCTTATTCCACGCTCTGCAGTGAGCGCTGAACGCATCATGGAAGTGCTTAATACAGATACTTCTGTTGTCATTTCGAACAATCCAGTCACCGACATTTCTTCAACTGCGCAATTGACCTTTGATCATGTTGGTTTTCAATACCCGGGTGCTGAGTTGCCGGTATTGAATGACATCTCTCTCACGGTGAATGCAGGGGAGACATTGGCTGTAGTGGGAAGTACAGGGTCAGGCAAGACAACATTCGTGAACCTGGTGGCTCGCATGTTTGACGCCACTAGCGGTGTGGTGCGACTGGATGGGGTAGACGTTCGCGACCTTGCACCAGAGGCCTTGTGGTCGCGCGTGGGAATGGTTCCACAAAAGCCGTATCTGTTTTCTGGAACCGTGGCGAGCAACTTGCGTTACGGCAAAGAGGACGCCACGGAAGAAGAAATGTGGGAGGCACTTCGAATTGCGCAGGCTGAAGACTTTGTGAAAGCAATGCCGGGTGGTCTTGAGGCAACTATTGCCCAAGGCGGCACCAATGTGTCTGGTGGTCAACGTCAACGTCTGGCCATTGCGCGTGCATTAATTCGCCAACCAGAGATCTATTTATTTGATGACTCTTTCTCGGCGTTAGACCTTGCAACAGATGCTCGGTTGCGTGCCGCGCTAGAGCCCCATGTGCGCAAGGCCGTGGTGGTTGTTGTTGCTCAACGCATCTCCACTATTCAACGTGCAAACAAAATTCTTGTTCTGGAAGACGGCGAGTGCGTGGGTCTTGGTACGCATGACGAGTTGTTGTCCACGTGTGCTACCTATCAGGAAATTGTGTCGTCACAAGCAACCTCACAGGAGGAAGCGGTATGAGCGACAAAAAGAAACAACAGCACATGCCGGGCTCGGAATTGCGCAACAGTCGTATGCATGTTGTGGGCATGCCCGTAGAGAAGTCAGAGAACTTCTCAGGTACAGCTCGTCGTTTGTTGGGTTTGATGGCAGGGGAAAAATTCCTCGTTGCGTTCATCATGTTGCTCGCATTCGTCAGCGTTGCATTAGTGGTATCTGGTCCACGCGTTCTGGGTCACGCCACCGACATCTTGTTCAACGGACTCACTGGTAGAGATGGTGAAGACGGGGTGAACTTTGCGGCACTTCACCGCACGCTGTGGTGGGCTGCTGGAATCTACGCATTCTCGTTCTTGCTGGCGTACGGCCAAACATTTTTGTTGGCCGGCGTGGTGCAGAGAACCATGTATGCATTGCGTTCAAACATCGAGGCGAAAATTCATCGTTTGCCACTGTCGTACATTGATCAGAACTCTCGCGGCGATTTATTGAGCCGTGTCACAAACGACATTGACAATATTTCTCAGAGCCTGCAGCAGTCCTTGAGTCAGTTGATTACGTCTCTTCTCACCATCATTGGTGTCCTTGTGATGATGGTGTCGGTCTCGCCGCTGTTGGCACTCATTGCCATCATCACTGTTCCGCTGTCGGTGTTGTCAATGAAACAGATTGCCAATCGTTCCAAGAAGCGTTTTATTGCTCAGTGGAGTCACACAGGTGCACTCAATGGACTTATTGAAGAGACATTCACTGGTCACGCCATTGTGAAGACATTTGGCAAGCAGGCCGAGGTGGAAGAACGCTTTGCTGTCACCAATGAAAAACTCTACGAGGCCGGCTTTGGTGCACAGTTCATGTCTGGCTCTATTCAGCCCGCAATGATGTTCGTTGGCAACATCAACTATGTACTGATTGCGCTTGTTGGCGGACTTCGCGTGGCTTCTGGTTCTATGGGTCTTGGCGATGTGCAGGCATTTATTCAGTATTCGCGCCAATTCACACAACCATTAACTCAAACAGCGTCAATGATGAATGTGTTGCAGTCTGGGGTTGCCTCAGCCGAGCGTGTCTTTGAAGTGCTTGATGCTGAAGAAGAAAGTGTTGAACCTGCATCCGTGTCAATGCCAGATGTTCAGGGTCGAGTTGCGTTTGAGAACGTCACATTCTCGTACACACCAGATCGTCCATTGATTGAAGATTTGAGTCTGGTGGCGGAACCGGGAACAACAGTGGCCATCGTGGGGCCAACCGGTGCTGGAAAAACAACACTTGTCAACTTGGTCATGCGTTTCTACGACCTGCAATCGGGTCGAATCACGCTGGACGGAGTTGATATTGCGTCTATGCCGCGCCGTGAACTTCGACAGAACATTGGAATGGTTCTTCAAGACACGTGGCTGTTTGGCGGCACCATTCGCGACAACATTGCGTACGGAAATCCGTCGGCCACGGAGGAGCAAATTAAGGCAGCAGCTAAAGCTGCCTATGTTGATCGTTTCGTGCATTCATTGCCGAAGGGATACGACACGGTTCTCGATAACGAAGGTGGTGCGGTGAGTGCTGGTGAAAAGCAGTTGCTCACCATTGCACGCGCTTTCCTTGCCGACCCCAGCATCTTGATTCTGGATGAAGCCACAAGTTCGGTTGACACTCGCACCGAAGTACTAATTCAAAAAGCAATGGTGGCGCTTCGTAGCCAGCGCACCTGTTTTGTCATCGCACACCGATTGTCAACAATTCGAGATGCTCATGTCATTTTGGTGATGGAGGCTGGACGAATTGTTGAGCAGGGCTCTCACGAGGAGCTGCTTGCAGCAAAAGGTGCGTACCACCGTTTGTATCAAGCGCAATTTGCTGGTGCGGCAACCGACCTGGCGTAATCTTCTCCCATGGAACATTTTGATGTCGTAGTTGTGGGTGCAGGCATCTCGGGAATTGGTGCTGGCTATTTCTTGCAGCGTGATTGCCCAAACAAGTCTTTTGTCATTTTGGAAGGACGCGAGTCCTTAGGCGGAACATGGGATCTGTTTCGGTATCCGGGTGTGAGGTCCGACAGCGACATGCACACATTGGGTTACAGCTTTAAACCATGGACTGCAGAAAAGTCAATCGCAGATGGTCCATCCATCTTGTCGTATCTCAACGAAACCGTTGATCAGTATGCGCTCCGTCAGAAAATTCGCTTCAACACTTTGGTGACTGCTGCTTCATGGTCGTCCGACACCGCAACATGGACGCTCACGGCAACAAACTCCGCAACTAATTCAGCAGTGACGTACACATGTAACTACCTCTACATGTGTTCGGG
>CAZRHK010000095.1:0-5728 GCA_964599815.1 uncultured Bifidobacterium sp.
ATCACACAGACGTTTCGTATCGCAGAACACCACGGTCTTGCCAGTTGACTCCACAATTGCGGCGATGACTTTGTCTTTATCCAACTTATGAATAGCCAAGAACAAGTGGTGCATTGTTCCCACCGTGTCGGTTGGGGAATCAATCGACACTTCTTCGGGCGACTTCATGTATCGGCGAACAAGGTTTCCAACTTGACCATCAAGAGTTGCCGAGAACAACATTGTTTGGTGTTCGCCAGTGACATGACGAAGAACCCATTCCACTTGTGGCGTGAAACCTTCATCGGCCATGCGATCTGCTTCATCAAGAACAACGACTTCAACATCGGACAACGAGACTTCGTCTTCTTTCATTAAGTCAATGAGTCGAAGCGGCGTTGCAACAATGATGTCAACACCTTTCTTCAAGGCATCGATTTGATCGTCACGTGATGCGCCGCCATAAACGGGCAAGATCACGCGATTGCATGCGTCGCCAATGGGCTGAAGAACCTCGGCCACCTGCAACGCAAGTTCGCGGGTAGGGACAAGAACTAATCCTCGAGGTGCGCACACTCTCGAGAACTTTGATGCCCGAGACAACATAGGCACGCCAAATGCAAGGGTCTTGCCAGAGCCGGTGCGAGCGCGTCCACAGACATCAACTCCACGTAGGGCGACAGGAATGGCTTCGGTTTGGATGGCAAAAGGTGCGGCGAATCCAGCAGCCGCAAGACCTTTATCCACCTCGGGAGGCACTCCGAGTGCCGCAAATCCCGTAGGGGTTGAAATAGGTGTGGTCATGACGGAGACCTACCGTATCGGCGCGATGGCTCGCTCTCGGCGATGGAATGACACTTTCGGCAACTTCTTGGCAACGTGAACGTGAACTTTTTGCCAAAAACCGAGCAACTACCGATTCCTTCCGTTAGTTTCATCAAGCCTGACGCGGGAAAGCCTCGCGCAGAAAGGAATAACCACTCACGGATCAGCACCGAGCAAACGTCGTACGGACCGGGTCACTAGACAACGGCGTGCGCCACCCGCCACGGGCGAACCCTCTACCCAACAGGGAGGAGTTCTAATGGACGCACAACTGGACGGAACACAAACATGTGGCCGAAAAGGGATTTCATACGACTGGCAAGCATTGCTCGTGCCAGCAGAACCGGAGTTCAGCGAATCGCTGAATGACCTCATCGACGATGACGTAGTCGTTGCGGATCGTGGGAACTGATACCCATTAACGCAACCACACCCCTCATCCCCCGTCGCATTCTTGTTCTTGGTTGCGGCGGTGTTGCCCAGTGCACACTTCCACTTCTTGTTCGCGATGTGAAGATAGACCCAACAACAATCACTGTTGTTGACTTTCTAGATAACCGTTCGCGAATCGCAGATCTCATTACACAAGGCGTGAACTACGAAATTGGTCGCGTGACACCCGAGAATCTCGATGAGTTCTTGTCGGCGCGTCTCTCGAATGGCGACTTGTTGCTGGACCTTGCATGGAACATCGATGCGCCCACCATTTTGAACTGGTGCCATGACAACGGTGTTCGTTATCTCAACACATCGGTTGAGTTATGGGACCCATACGAAGACATGGCGGCCACACATCCACTAGAGCGCACGTTGTATGTGCGTCACCAATCACTTCGAAAGATGGTGAATGCATGGGGTGGCAACAGTGGCGCAACTGCAGTTCTTGAACATGGCGCAAACCCTGGTTTGGTCAGCCATTTCGTGAAGCAAGCTCTCGTTGAAATTTCCACGAAGATCTTGTCGGACGGTCTAGCTGGCAATCGTCAAGCCGGTTTTGAATCGGCACTTGCAAACGGTGAGTTCAACAAACTTGCAATGTTGACTGGCACCAAAGTGATTCACATCGCCGAACGCGACACACAGATTTCAAACAAGCCAAAAGAAGTCAACGAGTTTGTCAACACATGGTCTGTTGATGGCTTCTATGAAGAAGGCATTGCACCAGCTGAATTGGGTTGGGGAACACACGAAAAGCGTTTGCCACCGCGCGGCTACAAGCACGAAGACGACGGCCCAAGCAATCAGATTTGTATTGCACAGCCAGGCATGAACACCTTGGTGCGCACCTGGGTGCCATCTGGAGATTCACGCGGAATGGTCATTCGCCACGGCGAGGCGTACACCATGTGCCATCACCTCACTGTGCGTGATGACAATGGCGTGGACATTTACCGACCCACTGTTCACTACGCATACTGCCCGTCGAACGATGCCATTGCATCGGTGCACGAATTGCAAATGCGCAACTGGGACATGCAACCAAAGCAACGATTGTTGAACGATGAAATCATCAGTGGTCGCGATGAGTTGGGAGTTCTTCTTCTTGGCCACGACTTCACTGGTTGGTGGACCGGCTCATTGCTCTCTATTGACGAAGCTCGCGCAATTTTGCCGCACCAAAGCGCAACAACTCTGCAGGTTGCTGCATCCATCGTGTCTGCTGTGCAGTGGATGATCGACGAGCCGAACAAGGGACTCTGTGTGCCAGACGACTTGCCGTACGAGTACATCCTTGAGAAGGCTCGTCCGTACTTGGGAACCCAATTCTCAGGCGCCACCGACTGGACACCGCTGAAGAACCGCAAGGACATCTTCGACCAATGGGCCGACCACGCAGACTTGCTCGACCCAAGCGACCCGTGGCAGTTTGGCAACTTCTTGGTCGGCAACGCCTAAGTAAACCATTTTCCACATACTCGAAAGGGCTTGGCATCACCGCAAAGGTGGCGCTGAGCCCTTTTCGCGTATAACCTGACAGTTGATGACGACCTCTACCAGCCTCCTTCTTCTTATGTAACGGCAACAGCCGCATATCGCTGTTGTCGAAACCCTCTGCCCAGGCAGGGGGTTTTTTGTTTGTCCGAATCACTCCCCAACCAATCGCCACAAAGGAATCAAGAAAATGCCACCACAGAACGTGACTCCGAAAAAGATGCCATTCGAGAAGTACAAGCCATGGGTGCCCATTGTTCTCGCCGACCGCACATGGCCGAATCGCGTGATCACTAAAGCGCCAATGTGGTGCAGTGTTGACTTGCGCGACGGCAACCAAGCCTTGATTGACCCCATGGACCCAGAGCGCAAGATGCGCATGTTCAAAGCGCTTGTGAAGATGGGCTTTAAAGAGATTGAAGTTGGATTCCCATCGGCTAGCCAACCTGACTATGACTTCGTTCGCCAGATTATTGAAGAAGACCTCATTCCAGATGATGTGACAATTCAAGTTTTGGTGCAATGTCGACCCGAGTTGATTGAACGCACCTACGAGTGTTTGAAGGGTGCGAAGAACGCAATCGTTCACTTCTACAACTCCACCAATCCCCTGCAGCGAGAGGTTGTGTTTGGGCTTGACAAAGAAGGCATCAAGCAAATTGCGGTCGACGCAGCAAAACTATGTCGCGAGTTTGAACCCATGCTGGCGGGCACGAATTTGCGTTATGAATATTCGCCAGAAAGCTTCACGCTCACTGAACCCGACTACGCAGTTGAAGTATGCGAAGCAGTCATGGATGTCATTCAACCAACCGCGGACAATCCGTTAATTCTCAATTTGCCAGCAACAGTGGAGTGCTACACGGCAAACGTTTACGGCGACGTCATTGAATGGTTTATTCGCACCATCAAGAATCGCGACACCGTGATCATCTCATTGCATCCACACAACGACCGTGGAACCGGAACAGCCGCCGCAGAGTTTGGCATCATGGCCGGTGCAGACCGTGTTGAGGGAACACTGTTTGGCAATGGCGAACGAACAGGAAATCTCGATCTTGTCAATGTTGCAATGAACATGTTCATGAACGGCGTTGACCCAGAGCTCGACATTTCAGACATTGATGCGTTGCGACGTGTTGCCGAATATTGCAACCGCTTGCCTGTGCCAGAGCGCCATCCATATGTTGGCGACCTGGTGTACACATCGTTCTCGGGCAGCCACCAAGACGCCATCAAAAAAGGCTTTGAAGCATTGCCAAAGGACTACGACACATGGGGTGTTCCATATCTCCCCATTGATCCGAAGCACGTTGGTCGCAACTACGAGGCAGTAATTCGCGTCAACAGTCAGTCGGGCAAAGGTGGCGTTGCCTACATCATGAAAGAAGAGCACGGGTTCGATTTGCCTCGTCGACTTCAAATTGAGTTTTCAAAGACAATCCAATCAATCACCGAAGGCACAGGAACCGAAGTCAGCCCCACCGTGATTTGGGATGTCTTCAATAGCGAGTATCTGCAAGAAGAGCCAACGGTGAAATTGTCGAGCCACGAGTTGAAGAGTGACTCCGCTAGTGGCACCACGAACGTGACGGCACAGATTGTGATTGGCAACGAATTACGCACAATTGTTGGTGAGGGCAATGGACCGATCGATGCATTTGTCCATGCAGTTCAGACCGGTCTTGGCACACAGATAGACGTTGTTGACTATGCGGAACACGCAATGGGTCAAGGCTCAGAGGCAACAGCGGTGGCGTATGTAGAGACCACCGACGGCGACGGAAATGTTCGCTGGGGCGTGGGCACCGACCCCAACATCATCACTGCATCGTTCCGTGCGGTGTTGGGCGCATACGAACGCCACACCAGCAACTAGTTTGGAACCAACCCAAGGAGGGACGACATGAAAGTTGTTGTTGATTTCGACGTATGTGCTTCAACCGGAGCATGCACACAGATCGCACCAGAAGTATTTGAAGTGCGATCAGACGGCTATCTCTACATCCTTCAGGAAAACCCAGAGGGTGCAAACGCCGACTTGGCTCGCCAAGCTGCCGACATGTGCCCCACTGCGGCCATCACCATCGAAGAGTAAGCGTTGAAGTTTCGCGAACTCCTTGAGAACAGATGGTCTGAGTCTGGCTCTTTGCTGTGCGTTGGTCTCGATCCAGACCAGCAACGCATTCCACTTGAATACCACCCGTATGAAGATGGCATCGTTCGATTCCTGAAAGACATTGTTGACGCCACTGCGCCATACGCATGCGCTTTCAAACCACAGATTGCCTACTTTGCGGCAATTACAGCCGAGTGCGATCTGCTTGCAATCTGTGAATACATTCGCGAGGCATACCCCAACATTCCGCTCATTCTCGACGCCAAGCGTGGAGATATTGGCGATACCGCAAAGATGTATGCGCGCGAGGCTTTTGAAAGATATGGCGCGCACGCCGTCACCGTGAACCCGTACATGGGCGGTGACACCATCCGTCCGTTCTTGGAACATGAGAACGGTGCTGCCATTGTGTTGTGCCGCACATCAAACGCAGGAAGTGGCGAGTTTCAATCTCAACTCATCAACGGCATGCCGCTGTATCAACATGTTGCGCAGCGTGCTGCAACGGAATGGTCACAATACGGTGATGTCTCATTGGTGGTTGGCGCAACATATCCAGAGGAACTTGCCGAGGTGCGATCGCTTGTTGGTGATATGCCATTGCTTGTGCCAGGCGTTGGCGCCCAAGGTGGAGATCCAGTTACCGTTGTGAAGAACGGCGCATCGGCAAACGGAACCGGCCTCATTGTGAATTCGTCGCGAGCAATTTTGTATGCAGACGGTGGCATTGCTGGTTCTGCACGTGTTGCGCAAGAAACGCGCGACGCCTTGAACTCAGCCCGCTAAAGACGCTTACGCGTACAGCGAAGTGACTTCAATGATTCCAGGCTGAGCGCGAAGCTCGGCCAACACCACATCGGTGATTTCTGCGGT
>CAZRHK010000096.1:0-5663 GCA_964599815.1 uncultured Bifidobacterium sp.
CGAGAGCTCCAGGTGCGGCAAACACCAAGACATTTTTCATCCATTGATGTGGACGAGCTTCTTTGACAATGGCCCTAATCACACGAACTCCCGCACGTCATCAATGTGCTTCACGTTGTAACCAAACTGTGCGGCCACTAGTAGTGCCGTATCACCAGATGAATCGCCGTATGCGTACATAAACGATTCGGCAGAGATTCCGGATGATTCCATCCATTCACGAAGACGACGAACCTTCTCAGGGCCACGACAATTACTTCCAGCAATCTTCCCAGTGAAGATTCCGCCGGATTGTTCAAGTTCTGTGCACAGCACAGCATCTACTTCACAGAAATCGCCAAAGGCATGAAGATACGGCTCAAGCGATGCAGAGACAAGAACAACTACATGGCCCTGCGACTGATGCCACCTCATTTGTTGTGCCACGTCTTCACGCATCCACGACCGCACCACATGTGACGCGAATTCAACACCACTCAGGCCAACTTCTTCCACGTTCTTTCCTGCAAACACCTTCTCAACGAAGTACGCCTTGATCGCATCGCGATCACGTTGCAAGATCATCTTCACGAGATGCAGTGGCTGGGAAACACAGGCCTTGGCAAACCCAATACGTCCAGCGACTCGTTGCATAAAGGGCACCACGCAATCACGAACAGTGAGCGTGTTGTCCACATCAAATGCAGCGACGACGACATCCATTTCTTCAGGCTACTTCTGTAGTTGTGACACATGGAGGATTGCACCCATGTCGTCGAAATAGGTTGGCCAAGACTTTGTCACCACATCGGCATCTCGCACCACTACTTCACCGTTACGCAAGGCAAACAGGGCTAACGCCATTGCAAGTCGATGGTCATGATGGGTGTCAACACTGCTCGTTGACATAGGGCTGTGACCCGAAATTGTCAAACCATCGTCATTGACAACCACTGACGCACCACACGATGTCATTTCGGTTGCAAGGTCTCCAAGGCGATCGCTTTCTTTATTTCGAATAAAACCGACGCCAGAGATACGGCTCTTTCCTTCAAGTGCAGACAACGCAACAGCAACAGCCGGGACCAAATCTGAACAATCAGTCATCACTACATCTATTGGTTGCATGCGAGATGAAGCATCTGACGCTACGACAATGTCGTCCCCCATCACCGACACCGTGCAACCAATCGAACGAAGGATGTCTAGCAATGCAGCATCTCCTTGCAGAACTCCTTTGGCCAATCCTGGAACACGAACTGAACACGGGGTGAAGACTGGAACCACCAAAGGAAAAGCAGCAGATGAAAAATCGGGTTCTACTCGATAATCAGTTGATTTATAACGTCCTTCGGACACTGCAACTTGAGTGGCGCCAACTTTTACGGTTGCACCAAAACTGGTCATGACAGCTGCGGTCATTTCAACGTACGACCGTGACACCAAGTCTCCGACTATGTCAATTGTTAAACCATTCTTCAAAAGTGGCGCAATCAACATCAATGCTGAAATGAATTGGCTGGAGACATCACCTCGAATTGAAATAGTTCCGCCACTGATGGACCCGTGCGAAATTGACACCGGCAAATGACCCCGCTCGCCAAGCCACTCAATCTCCGCGCCTAATTCCACTAGTGCATCATGTAGGTCACCCATTGGACGACCACGTAATGGTGCAGCGCCATCAATGACCGTTGTTGACGAAATGATTGCAGCAACCGCGGTAAGAAAACGCGACGAGGTTCCGGCAAGGCGCGCATCGACAATTCCAGGAAGAAGCGGACGCTCACCCCCTTGCACGATGTATGCATCACCATCACGCACAAGTCTCTTCACTTGGAAAAGCGATTCAATAATGACTGTTGTGTCGTCACCGTCTGGCAGACCAGCGATGCGGGACTCCCCCTGAGCTAGCGCAGCACAAATTAAGGCGCGATTCGCGACACTCTTTGATCCTGGAACATGGACAACAATGGGTTCGTGCAACTGTTGACCAACGATTCGACGTGCAATTCCCATCTTTAGCGGAGACCTTCTGAATCGTTAGAAACAGATTGAGATAAAGCCCGCACCTCATCAACTGTCAATGAGCGCCAGCGTCCTGGTGGCAAACGAGTATCACGAAGTGGACCAATACGCGTTCTGGCAAGACGAATAACAGGATGACCCACGGCTTCACACATTCGTCGAACTTGGCGATTACGACCTTCATGAATCACAATTCGCAACACCCCTGCTTCAGGTTGACCTACCTCTGCTGGGGCAGTCATACCATCTTCCAACATGACTCCGTCCCGCAATTCACGTAACGCACCTGCAGAGACTCCCGATGGTCCGCATTCAACTTCGGCGATGTATTCCTTTTCAACACCACGACTTGGATGGGTGAGGTGTTGAGCCAATTGACCATCGTTGGTCACAATCAATAAACCAGTTGTTTCACGGTCGAGTCGGCCCACTGGAAAAACGCGCGGCTCCTCGGGCACCAAACCTAGAACCGTGTCACGACCATGCTCGTCTGATGCTGTGGTGATGACGCCTTCTGGCTTGTTCAACAAGTAGTACACAAGCCCAGGGAGAACTCCAACGGGCGCACCATCAACGCGAATGTCATCTTCCATGACGTTGACACGCCTACCAAGCACAGCCACTTCTCCGTTTACTGTGACACGACCATCGCTGATGAGTTCCTCACAGACTCTGCGGGAGCCGAACCCAACTCTTGCCAGAACCTTTTGCAAACGATCGCCCTCTTCAGCTGCGTTCTTTGCCTTCTCGGCCATCTGTTCCCAGAGTGGAGGCTCAGGTACCGCGCCTCCCGGCGGGGTGTGACGAGGCACTACTGCGCCTCTTGCTCTTCTGAACTGTCCGCCACGGCCGCCGATGGATCGGCTTCAATACGCAACGTTTTTTCTAATGCTTCCACCAGGGATGCATCTGGCACGAAGGAAGCAATTGGTGGCATATCTGCCAACGATGCGAGGCCAAGTTTTTCCAAGAACAATTGCGTGGTACCCCACAAGGTTGCTTGACCCGGACCATTGTCGCGCGCGACCGGTGCGATGTATCCGCGACCGTGAAGTGTTCGCATAACCGCATCTGGATCCACACCGCGAATGGAAGCAATTTGTAAACGAGAGATTGGTTGCTTGTACGCGATGATGGCAAGAGTTTCCAACGCTGCACCTGACAAACGTGCTCGCTGACCATCGAGAATGAACCGTTCAACATACGGCGCTACATCTGGATGCGTTTGAAATCTCCATCCACCAGCGATCTTCGCAATTTGAAAACCGTGGCCAGCAGATTCGTATGTCTCTGCCAATCGCGTACACACTTCTTCGATACTTGCGCTGGGCATCTCCACCAATTGTGCAATGAGATCCGTTGGCACTGGTTCTTGCGCCACCAACAAAATGGCTTCAACCGCACGCACGACTTCTGCTGTTACTTCAACACTCATACTTAACCTTCGTAGGTATCAATTTCAACGGGACCTGAATGCCCTGGGCCAACTCCGGTCCATTGAACCGTGATGTCACCGAATCGATCGGCTTGATCAATTTCAATCCAACCCTGCTTGTACATCTCAAGCAGTGCAAGGAAACGGACCACAACCTCAAGACGTTCCACAAGTCCTTTGGTGATTGCACGAAATGAACTACTTCCCATGCGAGGCAACTCGTCCATTAATTCTTCCACTGCTTCGGCCACCGTGAAACGAATTGGCGAAACATGGAACAGATTGAGTTCATTCCGCGGACGAGGCGTAATGGCACGAATGAATCCATTTTGCAATTTGTCGAGAGTGATTCCTTCCAGCAAATCTGGAGTTACGTCGGCAAAGCGTTCATCGGTTCCCACGTTCCGCGCATAGACCCGGTCTGCGTCATCGACAAAAGTGGCAAGAATTTTCGCAACATCCTTGAAGGTTTTGCACTCAAGAAGTCGAGCCAACAACAGGTCCCGCTCTTCCCAAAGCGCCAACTCTTCGTCAAGGTCGATGTTTTCCTTGCCTGGCAAAAGGCGGCGTGCTTTAAGTTCGATCAACGTTGCAGCAATGAGCAAAAACTCAGTGGCGATTTCAAGATCGAGTTCTTGCATCTTGGCCAACTCACCTAGATAGGCGTCGACGATGGTGGACAACGAAATCTCGTGGATATCCACCTCTTCACGCATGATGAGGTGGAGAAGCAGGTCGAACGGGCCTTCGAAGACCGGGGTTGCTACTTCAATTGCCACGGGTTCAATGGTAGTTGTCCGCCATAGGGGTGGTTGCTATTAATCATGCTGAAAACCGTGAAAAGAAGTAGCGTTTCAGCGTGACTCGTGTCCTTTCTTGCATTCAGCCCACTGGTTCGGTCCATCTTGGCAATTATCTGGGTGCGCTGGTCAACTGGGTATCTGGACAACACGACGGCGATGTGTTCCACGGAATTGTCGACCTTCACGCTCTCACCGTCACAGATACACCCGGCGTCATCGGCAAACAAACTCTCGACCTTGCCGCCATGTTGTTTGCGGTCGGGTTGAACCCAGACGTAGCAACTGTCTTTGTGCAGAGCCATATCCACGAACACTCAGAATTGTCATGGATCATGGAATGCACGGTGTCATTTGGCGAACTCAGCAGAATGACGCAATTTAAAGACAAGTCAGCAAAGCGTGAAGGCGACTTCATTTCTGCAGGACTGTTCACATACCCCGCTCTTCAAGCAGCCGACATCTTGCTCTACGACGCAAATGAAGTTCCTGTTGGTGAAGACCAACGTCAACATATTGAGATCACTCGTGATGTGGCCATTCGTTTTAATCACCGATTTGGCGACACGTTTGTGTTGCCAAAAGCAACGCACCCTAAAGCCGGTGCTCGCGTTATGGACCTACAAGACCCAACATCAAAAATGTCGAAGTCCGCAGCCACCGACAGTGGGATTATCTATTTGCTTGACGACAACGCTGCAATTGAGAAGAAGTTCAAGCGTGCAGTCACAGATTCTGACGGCATCGTTGCCTACGACAGAGAAAACAAGCCAGGTGTCAGCAACCTGCTGGACATTCTTTCTGCGGCTACTGGCAGCCCAGTTGAGACACTTGCCGACAATTACTCCCAATATGGTGCGTTGAAGAAAGACGCTGGCGACGCCGTCATTGCGTTAATCGACCCCATCCGCTCGATGTACCACGAACTAATGAGCGACCCAGCCGAACTCAGCAGACTGCTCATGATTGGGAACGAGCGAGCTCGAAATGTGGCAGCACAAACGTTGAGTCGGGCACACAAAGCAATCGGGCTACTCCCCCGCATCTAGATATCAATTGATTCCATACATACAGAGTGAGCTTTCGTCGCCAGAGACTGTGAGACACGCTGGAACAAGGTTGACAATACGAATTTGCTTGAATTCACTTCCGTTCCATTGATACACAAACGACTTGTCATCAATGTGACCATCTAGGTCGGTGTAACCAACTTCTTCGTAGACCAAACCATCTTTGGCATAACCCCAACGCAATAGCCTTTTCGATTCATCGCCCACCAACGGAGTGCGGCCCTCAAATTTTGGGATCGGAAAATACAAACGCTTCCATCGTTTGTCGGATGTAGACCACCGAAAGACCGCTAAATCTCTACTTTGTGCAGCGAGCAACAATTCAGTGGGCCCCAATCTCAGCAATAATTC
>CAZRHK010000097.1:0-5662 GCA_964599815.1 uncultured Bifidobacterium sp.
TGCGAACAACGGGCGACAACACCATTCCTTCGGTGGAACTTGCAGGTGCCGCTACTGGCGATGTTGGTGCAGGCGGTGCCGCCACTGGAGCGGGAGCCGCAGCAGGAGCAGGAGCAGGCGCTGGTGCCGGTGGCGGAGTTGGTGCTGGCGCTGCGGCAGGAGCGGGAGCTGCTGGTGCGGGCGCAGGAGCACCTGCGCTGTCACCAACAACAGCAATCACGGTGCCAACGGGAACCGTGTCACCTTCAGCAACACGAATCTCGGTGAGTACACCGGCGATTGGCGATGGAACTTCGGTATCAACTTTGTCTGTTGACACTTCGAACAATGGCTCGTCTGCAGCAACAGATTCACCAACCTTCTTGAACCAACGCGTGATGGTTCCTTCAGTGACTGTTTCTCCAAGTTGCGGGAGCGTGATCTCTGCCATGTTGGTTGATTCCTTAGTAGTTCGATTATGAGTTGATAGTGCGACCAGTGAGTGCCATCACTGTTTCACCAAAGAGTTCCGACAAACTTGGGTGCGGCTGAATGAAGTGCGCAATTTCTTCCACACTTGCTTCCCAGTTGACTGCGAGATATCCGCCAGACAGCTGTTCTGTCACCCATGGGCCCACCATGTGAACACCAAGAACTTGCCCAGCAGAACCATCTGGATTCTTCTTTGCGATGATCTTCACCAAACCATCAATCTCGCCGAGAATTTGTGCACGACTGTTTGCACGGAACTGATGCTTCGACACCACAACGTCGTATCCCGCAGCCTTTGCTGCTTCTTCGCCAGGGCCAGCCCACGCAACTTCTGGGCTGCAATAGATAGCCCATGGCACGCGGTCGTAATCAACAGGAATTGCATGCTCACCAAGAATTTGCTTCACAGCGAGAATTGCTTCCGCATACGCAACGTGTGCGAGTTGTGGCGTGTTGATGAGGTCACCAATTGCCCACACGTTTGGAACTGAGGTGCGGCAGTACTCATCTACTTCAACAAAGCCACGATCGCTCACTGCAACTTTGGTGTTAGCAAGACCAAGTTGATCTGGGAATGGACGACGGCCAACAGACACGATGACTGCGTCAACTTCAAGAGTTTCGCCTTCACCAAAGGTGATGACTGTTGATCCAGAACCAGTGGGCGTGTGCTTTGACACTGCAACGCCTGTCTTGATATCGATCTTCTTCTTTTGGAACGAACGCACGACAACGTTTGCAAGGTCTGCATCGAGACCAGGAAGAATCTTTGGCAGACCTTCAAGAATGGTGACTTGTGAACCAAGGTCGGCAAAGGTGGATGCGAATTCGCAACCAATTGCACCACCACCGATAACGGCAATGCGTGCAGGAATGCGATCGAGCATGAGAACTTCGTCGGACGTCATGATTGGTCCGCCAGGTTCAAAACCAGGAATGATGCGCGGAACAGAACCTGCAGCCAAGATCACGCTTGCACCATGAAGCTGTGTAGTGGTTCCATCTTCTGCTGTCACAGTGACGGAGTTGTCGGCGTTCAATGCACCCTTACCCACTAGGTAGGTGACCTTCTTAGCTTTGGTGAGACCTGTCAGGCCCTTCACCAAACCATCAACAATCTTTTGCTTGCGTGCCTGAGCAACCGCGAAGTCGGTATCGCCAACAGTGACTGCGATTCCAAAATCAGACGCATGCTCTGCGTGACGACGCGCAGCAGCGGTTTCAAGAAAAGCTTTGGCAGGAATGCAACCACGGTTGAGGCATGTGCCACCGAGAGTGTCTTTCTCCACGAGTGCAACGTTCAGTCCAGCTGATGCACCATAGAAAGCCGCTGCATAACCGCCAGGTCCGCCACCAACGATGATGAGGTCAAACTGGTCAGCCATGGGGGTCAACTCCAATCATGCGAATACGACGCTGTATGCGCACCCTCTACGGTAGCCGTTCTTGCTACGGAGCCCACTGAGATTGAAGATTCGCACGCTGGTACAGCACGGATTGAACCGGTTTTGCAGACCCAACAAACGGAATGGAGCACTCCACGTATTGAGCCACCTTCGTGACGCACTGTGGCGTGTCGGCGGTCACGATGGGCTCGGTCAACTTGCCATCGGCGAACAACTTCCAGCCCTCGAATCCGTCTGCACCTTCAACGCCACGCATCCGTACCAACACACTGGTCTGTGTGTCTGATTGCTGCACCGATTCCACCGTGACTTTCATGTCACCCAAGGTTTGTTCAGTTCCTAAGTCGAACACCACAGCTTCCACGTCGTCCGTGGCCACCTGAAACAGCTTGAAACCACCCGCCAACATGATGGCAAGTCCACAGATCAACGCTGTCAATATGAGTTTTCTCGTACTCATCGGCTTTTCAGACTACGACCTCACACCACAACGAGACGAAAGGGTCGAAGGTCACCTGTGCCTTTTGGAACAACTCCCTGCGAAAAGTGGTTGTCCTTACATATGAAAATTTTGATCACAGGCGCATCCGGACTTATTGGCCAGGCGCTCACCGCCGAACTCACATCGCAGGGCCACACCGTGGTTGCCGCAGTTCGTCGACCAGCTCGCAACAACAACGAAGTGCAGTGGGACCCCAAGGGCGGCGTTCTCGACCCTTCAGCATTCGCCGGTGTTGACGCCGTCATCCACCTCGCTGGTGCTGGCATTGGCGACAAGCGCTGGAGTGACTCGTACAAGCGAGAGATTCTGGAAAGCCGCACATTGTCCACACGTCTCCTTGCCACCACCATGGCCTCGCTTGAGACAAAGCCAAAAGTTTTCCTCTCCGGTTCAGCAATTGGAATTTACGGAGTACGCGGAGACGAAGCGCTTGACGAAAATGCTGCAATTGGAACTGGCTTCTTGGCCGATGTTTGCAAAGAGTGGGAAGCCGCAGCAGCACCTGCCATTGATGCCGGAATCCGCACAGTCTTCTTGCGCACCGGAATCGTGTTATCGAAAAAGGGCGGCGCACTAAAGAAGCAACTTCCCATTTTCAAATTGGGCGCAGGTGGAAAGTTTGGAAGTGGCAAGCACTGGCAAAGCTGGATCAGTATCACCGACGAAGTGAACGCCATCATCCACTTGTTGACATCCCAGCTCTCTGGCCCCGTGAACCTCACTGCGCCAGAACCAGTCACCAACGCAGGCTTCACAAAAGAGTTGGGCAAAGCAGTGTCGCGCCCAACAATTCTCCCCATTCCTACGTTTGGGCCAAAGCTGTTACTTGGTAGCGAACTTGCCGACGCGCTCCTCTTCACCGGTCAGCGAGTGATTCCAAGCGCGCTCACTCGCGATGGTTACGTTTTCACGCATCAAACACTTGATGCTGCTCTTCGTGCTCTACTGAAGAAGTGACACACTCTCCCCTTCCCACGTC
This sequence comes from uncultured Bifidobacterium sp., assembly GCA_964599815.1. Classification (GTDB taxonomy): domain Bacteria; phylum Actinomycetota; class Acidimicrobiia; order Acidimicrobiales; family Ilumatobacteraceae; genus UBA2093. Next base: position 3,359 of record CAZRHK010000097.1, read on the forward strand.
TGCAGACGTTGTCATTGTTGGCGCCGGCTTGGCTGGTCTTGTTGCAGCCAAGGTTCTGGAACAACACGGCGTCGCACCATTGCTTCTCGAGGCATCAGACGGCGTTGGTGGTCGTGTCCGCAGTGACAATGTGGATGGCTTCATCCTCGACCGAGGTTTCCAAGTTCTTCTCACCGGATACCCAGAAATTCACCGACACCTCGACATTCCTGCTTTAGACCTTCGTTTGTTCGAACCAGGCGCAGTGGTGTGGCGTGAAGGCAAAGGACATGTTGTTGGCGATCCGTTTCGTCGACCCAAAACTTTGGCGTCAACGTCTCTTGCTCCAATTGGAACGCTCAGCGACAAAGCGCGCATCGCAAAATTTCGCGCAACGCTGAAATCTTCCGACCCTCGCCAGTTGTTGCGTGGCGACGACATGCCTACCGCAAGCGCATTACGCGCCATGGGCTTCTCGTCAAAAATGATCGACCGTTTCTTTCGTCCACTGGTTGGCGGCATTCAGCTTGATCCGAACCTCACAACATCGCGACGCATGTTCGACGTCATTTTCCGCACACTTGCCACTGGTGACTCTGCAGTTCCTGCATATGGCATGGGACAAATGTCAAACCAACTCGCTGCACAACTGAAGACAACGTCGCTTCATCTCAATACCGCAGTTGCATCCGTGCAACCACGCTCAGTCACACTGACAAACGGACACACCATCACAGCACAACGCATCGTTGTTGCCACAGAGGGTCCTGTTGCATCACAACTGCTGGGGCTTCCTGCTGTCTCATCTCGTGCAGCGGGGTGCGTGTATTTCTCTGCACCAATCGCACCTGTAAACGGTGCATACGTGATTCTCGACGGAACAGGCCAAGGCCCAGTTCTGAATGTGTCCGTCATGTCACACGTGTCTCCGCACTACGCACCAGCAGACAAACATCTCATTGCAGCTGCACTTCCGGGCGTCTGTGAGGGCGACCTTGAAGGTGCTGCGCGCACGCAACTTCGCCGATGGTGGGGCGCACAGGTAGACGATTGGCGCCACTTGCGCACCTATCGCATCCCTCACGGACAACCCGGCCAAGACGCGCCATTCTCACCAAAGAAACGTGTCTCACTAGGCGAAGGATTATTCGTGTGTGGAGATCATCGCGACACGGGCTCCATTCAAGGAGCCATGTATTCAGGTCGTCGAACTGCAGAAGCGGTTCTCGAAAACATCAGGAGTTCATCATGAGCACATCAAACCCAGCAAAGATTGTGTCCCATTCAGTTGTGGTACCAGCACCAGCACAAGACATTTTCAATCTTCTTGCCGACCCACGTCGACACAGCGAAATTGACGGTTCTGGTTCTGTGAAAGCAGCAAGAATCGATGCACCAGAGCGTTTATCTCTTGGCGCAAAGTTCAGCATGGACATGCGCATTGTGCTTCCCTACAAGATGACCAATGAAGTGGTGGAGTTTGAAGAAGGAAAGCAAATTGGTTGGCGCCACTTTGGCGGCCACATCTGGCGCTACATCCTCGAACCAGTTGAAGGCGGCACCAAAGTCACCGAACAGTTCGACTGGAACACCAACAAGAGCCCACTCATGTTGAAAGTGATGAAAGCTGTTGACAACAACAGCAAGTCGATTCAGAAGACACTCGACAATTTGGTCAAGCGCTTCTCCTAAGCGTTACCGAATGTGTTGCGACACGTCGCGACGCAAGTAACGCCCATGGCCACTGCGGCCAACAAAGGTTCCATCGTTAACAATGACGTCTCCGCGAGAGATCACTGTGCGCACGGCACCTGTCACTTCCATGCCTTCATAGGCCGAGTGGTCCAGGTTCATATGGTGATTCTTCGCACTGAGAACATGCTTCTTCTTTGGGTCGTAAATAACAACGTCGGCATCTTTGCCAACCTCTAGCGATCCTTTTCGAGCAATCCCGAATAGTTTCGCTGGGGCCGTGGAACACACTTCCACCCATCGTTCTTCTGAGATATGGCCAGCAACCACACCTTGGTACACCAAGTCCATTCGATGTTCCACGCCACCAATTCCGTTCGGCACAACATTGAACGATTCACCATTAGCCAACTTTTGTTCGCGCAAACAGAACGGACAATGGTCGGTGCTGACAACTGCAAGCTGATCAACACGTAGACCTTCCCACAGGTCTGCGTGATGGTGTTCATGCTTTGAACGCAACGGAGTTGAGCAAATGTACGCAGCGCCATCTGGCCACCCCTTCCCAAGGTGATCTTCCAGCGACAAATGCAAATACTGCGGACACGTCTCTGCAAACACATTTGTTCCACG
>CAZRHK010000098.1:0-5635 GCA_964599815.1 uncultured Bifidobacterium sp.
TTGTTGGGCCAGCACTTAGTGGATTCCTTTATGCGGCAGATCCGGCGTTGGCCTATGGCGTAGCTGCAGTGTTGATTGGTGGTGGCATGTTTAGTTTGTCGCTTGTCACTGTTCCGCCGGTGGTGGAAAGCGAAGCAAAGACCGAACGCCCAACATTGCGAGACGCAGTGGAAGGTCTTGCATTCATTCGCCGTACCCCAGTGCTGTTGGCAGCAATCTCATTAGATCTTTTTGCGGTGTTGTTTGGCGGCGCAGTTGCGCTACTGCCGGTGATTGCTGAAGAGCAGTTGAAAGTTGGAGACGTTGCGTACGGATGGCTGCGGGCTGCTGGCGGTATTGGCGCAGCGCTGATGGCGGTGTTCTTGTCGTTTAGGCCAGTACGTCAACGAGTAGGGCGCACGTTGTTGTGGGCTGTTGCTATTTTCGGACTAGCCACAATTGTTCTTGGAACAACCAAAACGTATTGGATCGCATTTGCAGCTGTCCTTGTTGCATTCGCAGCAGACATGGTGAGTGTCTTTATTCGTAGCTCTCTCGTTCCGCTGGTGACGCCAGACGACAAGCGTGGACGTGTGTCTGCGGTGGAGAACGTGTTTATTGGTGCATCGAATGAGCTGGGAGCGTTTGAGTCTGGCGCAGTGTCAAGTCTTGCGGGAACACCTGCAACGGTGATTGGTGGCGGTGTGGCAACTATCGCAATTGCTGGGGTGTGGTGGGTTGCGTTCCCATCATTACGAAACGTAGACAAGTTTGAAGACCTAGAAGACAGAGCAGAGTAATCTGCATTTATGTCTGACATCATCAACAAAGTCGAAGAGAAGGTCACCAAACTCACAAAGCGTGGGATTGTTGGCGAGTTCAAAGAATTTGTCAATCGCGGAAACGTGGTGGATGTAGCCGTTGCGTTCGTCATGGGTGCTGCGTTCAAGACGGTGGTGGACTCGTTTGCTGGAAGCGACAAGAGCCCCGGAATTTTGGGCGGACTTATTGGAGCCATCTTTGGCGGCCAGCAGCCCGACTTCTCTAAGAAAGTTGTCTCCATCAATGGAAGCGACATTCCATTCGGGGCCTTTGCAACGGCGTCTCTGAACTTCTTCTTTGTGGCACTTGTTCTGTTTGCTGTCGTGAAGTTGTACAACCGCTTCCGTGATACCGATGTCAATGCCGACGGTTCACCTGTGGCAAGTACCAATGACTTGCTTGCAGAAATTCGCGACGAACTTCGTTTGGCTCGTTCCGCAAAGGACGAATAGATGTGGCGGCTGACCTCTGTCGGCCACTTTGCGCCAATAACCTAAGGGCTTCATGTTTCGTCGTCGCGCCCTCCCATTTGTAGCCATTGTGGGCTGTCTTGGAGTGTTGTCGGCTTGCACTGGGTCTGGCGCATCTGGGCTCACCGAACTGCAACACGTTGGCCGAATTCCTGGCATTAACTCAGCTGGTGGCTCCGTGGTGGTGGACGGTATTCGCGCGAATCTCTCACCGCTTGAAGGAACAACACTTGGTTCAAAAGCTGCAGGCAACCGGCTGTTGGTGATTGGGGATTCCATCTTGGCGGGAACAGCAAGTCGTTATGGCGGAGCATTGTGCTCGGCTGTGGTGCCGCTTGGCTGGCGAGTTGCCGTGGAAGCAGAAGCGGGTCAAATGGTTGGCTTTGGTCGAACAGTTCTGCGTGATCGCATTTATGAAGGATGGGATGCAGCTGTTGTGTTCCTTGGAACGAACTACGGCGGCAATAAAGAGAATTACGAGAATGATTTAACGCGAATCGTGGAGTCGCTGGCGCCCCGTCCCACGTTGTTGCTCACGGCGACTCTGTTTCGCGAGTCCATGCAACAAGTGAATGAAGTAATTCGAGTTGTTGCATCAAAGAACTCGCACGTGTCCATTCTCGACTGGGGTACCGCATCGGTGCAGCCAGGTCTGTTGAACAAAGATCGCGTGCACCCAACAAATGCAGGTCGTGCGGTGTTGGTGTCGTCTATTGCTTCAGCTCTTGGTACGGCGCCAATTAGTTCTGGTGCTTGTTTGCCAGCCAAGTTCACCGACGACTCACTTGTGGAAGACGATGTCATGCCATCCACCACAATGCCTGGTGACACCATTCCGTACGCCACAACGACAACTACGTCGGTTCCACTTGCCACCACGACAACAGTGAGCGGTGTCACCACAACAACGGTTCGTCAGTAATGCTGCAAGTTCAGAATCTCACCGTTGAGGTGGGTGGGCGCAACGTGGTGCAGGGTGCAACGTTCACCATCATGGCTCGCGACAAGGTCGGCATTGTTGGCCGAAATGGAGCGGGTAAAACGTCCATGTTCAAAGTGCTTGGTGGAGATGCCGAGCCTGCTGCGGGCAAAGTAACGCGCAGTGGTCAATACGGTTACCTATCGCAAGACCCACGAACGTCGACAGAGGCCGAAAAGCGTTCCGCCATTTCACATGTGTTGTCGGGGCGAAACATTGATGAAGATCTCGAGCGTTTAGAAAAACTTCGTGTTGCAATGGAGGAAAACTCCGACGAACGCAATGTGTCCCGCTTCATCAAGGCTGAAGAAGCTTTTAACCTCAAGGGCGGTTATTCAGCGGAGAGCGAAGCACGCAGTATTGCGGCTGGCTTGGGTCTGAAGGCAAATCGTTTAGACATGCCGCTTGGAGTGTTGTCAGGTGGCGAACGCCGTCGAGTTGAGCTGGCTCGCATTCTGTTTGCAGGAAGCGACATGTTGTTGTTGGACGAGCCAACAAACCACTTAGACATTGACGCAAAAACGTGGTTGTTAACTTTCTTGCGCAACTACAAAGGCGCATTGTTGGTCATTAGCCACGACCTTGAATTGTTGGACGAAGCCATCACCCGAGTACTTCATTTGGATAGACCAAACGAAGACGACATTGGAATGGTGTACGAGTATCGCGGTACATACAGTCAGTACAAGCGGTCACGCGCAGAAGATGAAGCACGTGCTGAGAAGAAGGCGATGATGCAAGCCAAAGAAGTGGCTCGCTTGCAAGAAGTGGTGGACCGCTTTGGTGCAAAGGCCACAAAAGCCACTATGGCGCACAGCATTGAAAAGCGCATTGCACGAATTGAGTCCGAGTCAACGGGTGTACGCAAGAAAGATCGCGTCCTCAACGTGAAGTTCCCCGACCCGCCGCAAAGTGGTGTCACTGTTGTGACGGCAACGGGTCTCAGCAAGGGGTACGGCGGGCCGCCAGTGTTTGAAGACGTGTCGTTCGACCTTGGTCGTGGCGAGCGTTTATTGGTGCTTGGTTTAAATGGTGCCGGCAAGACATCGTTGTTGCGAATTCTTGCTGGTGCTACCGATGCAAACATTGGCAACTTTGAATGGGGTTACCAGGTCAGTGTTGGGTACTTTGCTCAAGAGCACGACACGTTGGATCCCCATCAGTCGCTGTTGTGGCATATGCGGCGAGAGCTTCCTGCCGGTTCGCCATTAACGGAGACGCAACTGCGCGCTTTGTTGGGCATGTTTGGTTTACAGGGCGAGAAGGTGTTTCAAGAATCTGGTTCGTTGTCCGGTGGTGAGAAAACAAAGCTGGCACTTGCCATGTTGATGGTGGGTCGCAACAACGTCTTGCTGCTAGACGAGCCCACTAACAACCTCGACCCTCAGAGTCGTGAGGCAGTGGCAGGGGCGCTAGAGAACTGGAAGGGCTCCATCATCATGGTGAGCCACGACGAAGAGTTTGTTGAACGGTTGAACCCCACAAAAGTGATCTTGTTGCCCGACGGGGAAGTGGATTACTTCAGTCCCGAGTGGCTGGAACTGGTCAGCCTCTCGTAACAATCTTTCGTGCAGAGGTCAGCTAGCGCTCATCGATACTGACCATGAGTGCAGTGAATTGCTCTTCGGGAATCTCTGTGGAAATGCGAAATGAGATGTCGGAATCTGCATTGTTAGGTGCCATTTCCCGAAAGGTATCCAAAATTTGGTGAATCTCTTCCACTGTTGTGGTACTTGCAGTATTGTGGAAAGCAGAGTAGTCTCGTTGCGTGGCCGATAGTACCGAGCAGCGAATAGACCGAAGCCAATTGCTGAAAGGCGTTCTCGACTTGGCGACGTTGGCTGTGTTGGCGGAGGAAGATGGCTACGGCTACGACGTGGTGCGACGGCTGAGAAATCACGGTCTGGCAGATGTTGCTGAAGCTTCGGTGTACGGAACATTGAGACGTCTTTTTTCACTGGGTCTGTTGACCAGTTATGTCGTGCCCTCCGAAGAGGGGCCCCATCGCAAGTACTACGGCATGACGCCAGCTGGTCATGAATGGTTGAAAGACCAGAGAGCCCAGTGGAACGAATTTCAAGACGTCATTAATTCGATTGTTAACACTTCGACAAAGAGAGAAAAATCATGAGCGATATTTCGGATTTCATCAGCAAAGCAGCAACATTCGCAGAAAATGTGCGTCGAGAACTTCGCGACCTTCCTGCTGAAGTTGTTGCAGATCTCACCGATGGCCTTGAGTCAGATATTGCAGCGTCGCTTGAAGATGGTGCAACGTTGCCAGATGCTTCGCAATATGCGCTCGATTTGATGCGCGGCGCAGGAATTGAAATTCCCAAGAGCGATACAGATGGTCAACAAATGCGGCGAAGAATCGCTGAAATCGCTGTCCAGTCAGTTGACAAGATCAAGGGCGCGATGTCTGGGCTGGCACCGGCGTGGTGGATTCTTCGTGCGTGGATTGTTGCTCAGTTCATTGGGGCGATTGTGAGCGATGTTGATTCAAACAGACCAATCTTTTCTCAGTGGGGCGAGATGTCTCTCCTTGCGATTGTGATTTTCATTGCAGCTTTGTATGTCTCAATTCGAATGGGCCGGTCAACAAACAATCCTCCAATATTCGTTAGATACTTTGCGACTGCTGTTCTCTCAATCTCCTCAATCGTTCTCTTGTGGCAACCAACGTCCCCGCCGCTTTTTGCGGAGGGACCGTGGTTCGTCAATGAGCCAGAGGAATGTCGCGTCATCGATGTTCCTGATGTCGTCGGAATCACGCTTGGCGATGCAAAAAGTGCGATAGAACGCTTGAGTCTTCCGTATACGGTTTTTGATCAAGATGCAATGTCAGACATCGCATACGCACCTGATGATTTCGAAGTACTGCAACAAGATCCAGTGCGGGGAGAATCTGTTTTTTGTGGTGAGCGAACTGTGCAACTAGTTGTAGACCTTTCGCAAGGGCCTGCAGAACAGCCATCGACAGATGTCCTTTCCACCACAACAATTCCGCTGCCAGCAACAACAACGACTGTTAAGGCTCCACAATCGACCTCCACGACTGTCAAGACTCCGAAGGTGACTACAACGACAACCCCCTGATACCGTCTCTTTCCATGAGATATGGCATTTTTGGTGGAGCAGTCAACGACGGAACAGTGGACGATGTTGTCGCTGAAGCACGGTCAGCAGAGCAAGACGGTTTTGCGAGTTATTGGGCTCCGAACATCTTTGGTCACGACGCGTTAACAAGCTTGGCCATAGTCGGCCGCGAAGTGCCGCGTATTGAACTGGGCACTTCAGTTGTTCCTACATATCCACGTCACCCACATGCCATTGCCCAGCAATGCCACACAGTGGCAGCTGCCTCGGGTAATCGATTGACTCT
>CAZRHK010000099.1:0-5611 GCA_964599815.1 uncultured Bifidobacterium sp.
CCCCCTCTACGAGGGCGGGGAGAACTCGGACAACCGAGCGACCCTCACCCTAGCCTTCTCCATGCGGAACCGCAACAACCGGGGGGACACATGGCGACGTTTATTCCAGAAGATTTTGACATTTCAAAAGTGACGAATCCCACTGAAGCCCGCGTCGTTGACACATTGCTACACAGCTTGAAGAACAACTGGCACATCGTTCCGAATCTAGATATCGCAAAAGAGAATCGTCCGTACGAAATTGACATTCTTCTTCTAAGCGTTGATTACGGCGTCATCGCACTTGAAGTCAAGGGCGGGCCACTAGAGATTCGCCAGGGACAGTGGTGGCGACGATCCACGCGGCTTGAAGTCTCTCCCCCAAAACAAGCCCAAAACGCGGCATATGCGCTGCGTGATGAATTGCGTGAAGTTGACCCAAGTTTGCGACATCTTCACGTTGAACATGGCGTTGTGTTACCGGATGTGATGGCAATGTCGAATGAAGACCTTCTGGAAGTCGATCGCAAACAGTTGTTGTTGAGTCCAGATCTTGAAAACGTCCACGAACACATCATTGATCTGGCACTGTTCTCCACTCAGTCGCAAGCACTAAATGAGCAACAAATCGCACTGATAGTGGAGAAGATTCGCCCAGATGTTGAGTTCTTGTGGGATCCACAATCACAAGCTCGGAGCGCACGACGAACACTTGAACGAATTGTTCGTGAACAAACGCGCGCACTTGCCACTCTTGATGCCAACCGACGCGTCCTCGTACAGGGTGCAGCGGGTACTGGAAAAACGCGACTTGCAATTCAATGGGCTGAGCGCGCGATAAGGCGCAATGATGATGTTTTATTCACATGTTTCAACATTCCGCTTGGTGACCACATCGCTGCACAATTCAGCGAATCAGACAAAGTGCTCGCTGGTTTCTTCGAAGACATCGTCTCCAAGTTGCCCGGATTGCCTGCGCTTCCTTCAAAACCAACTGATGGTTCACAGTTGGAGAACTATTACGGCCTCACGTTGCCTCGACATATCTTGATGAACATTGACAAGATCAGCGTTCGATTTGACACCATCATTGTTGACGAGATTCAGGACTTTCACGCGATGTGGGTTCATGTACTTGTAGCTCTCCTTCGAGAGAGCGACAGCAGCAGATTACTGACAGTTGGCGATGCGTTGCAGAACGTGTACAACCGCGAAGGAATTCAAGTTCTACTGTCATTCCAGCCGACCCGTGCAGAACTCTTGACTAATTGTCGCAACTCGCACTCAATTGGTGGATTCTTGCGCAAGCTTGGAGGCGCAGAGGTTGCCACGGCCAGCCCAGAAGGAAAGCAGTACGTCATTGCAGCGACGGATCTTGACTCAGCCGTGGAAGCAGTACATGAAGAATTGCGTGCGATGATTCACGACGAAGCCTGGGATCCAAAACGAGTATTGGTGGCCACCGAACGAACAAAAGAACGTGATGCAATTCTTCAGTACGCAGGTGCATCGGTCACTGTCGCCTCTCATGACAACGCAACGCAGTCTTCCGTACTTTGCGAAACAATTCATCGCGCGAAGGGACTTGAGTTTGACGCAGTCATCTTGTTCACAATGTCTGCAAACATTCGCAATCAACTTGTCTACATCGGAGCAAGTCGGGCCATCAATCAACTTGTAATCGTCGCGCCGGACGAAGCACTCACCCGCCTTGGCCTTCAATAGTTTTTCACCTAAAGGTTATTTCTACCTTTATTGACACACCCTGCTGTCACACTGTCTCCACCGCACCAAAGGAGACCCTTCTATGACAACGCCCCTAGACCAACTCATCGCACTCAGCATCTTCCACAACTCCGATTACGGCGCGTCTAATTATGAATTCGACACCACCCGTAAAGCGATTGATCTTGCGCTATCGCTCATCAGCTCACCGATTCCAGGCGTCGAAATCATCGATCCCATTAATTACTACGAAGAAGCAGAACGCATCATTTCTGAAATCCACTCCCCTGAATACGTTGCTGCGGTTCGCACTGGAAAACCACGTGCGCTTGCTCAGTCATCGTCATTCACATGGGACAAAGACATCTACACCATGGCTCGCGCGCATGTGGCCGGCATGGTAGCTGCGACAATTTGCGCTCTCATGACCGACGGCCGAGTGGGAAGTCTTAGCTCTGGCATGCATCACGCATCGTTTGAACGTGGCTCTGGCTACTGCACATTCAATGGACTTGCTGCAGCAATCAAAGCAGCTCTAGATACTGGCGTTCAACGCATTCTCTGTCTCGACTACGACGCTCACGCAGGTGGCGGCACGTGGAACATCATGCAGAAACTCTTTCCTGAAAGTGTCGTGCAGGTTGATGTCACCGTGTCCGCATTCGACACATGGACCCCATCTGGAGAATGTCGTCTCGACATTGTTGAACCAGGCAACTATCGCAAGGCGATAGTTGAATCGCTTGACTACGCAGCAACCCTCGCTCCGTTTGACCTCATCATCTACAACGCGGGCGTTGATGTTCGCAATAGTGGCGTCAGCGAAGCAGATCTACAAGCTCGCGAACACATGGTGTCCGAGTTCATCGATACAACTCCAGCAGTCTTTGGACTTGCTGGTGGTTACACATGGGGTCGCTACAACATTGATGACGTTGTCGGCTGGCACAGACTCACAATTGCAGAGTGGGCCCAACCCCGTTAACGCCGCGGTTCCGCTGCACGATGGTCGGGTAACTGAACGAGTGTCTTCAGCGGAAGCACAAGATGCCATTCGTTCATGTCCTCGATCGTGGATGTTTCGTCATCCCACAACACCTGAAAATTCCAGCCGGGTTGCGCCGAGTTTGTTCTCTGTTCACGGAATCCAGTCGTCACACCAACCCGATCTTTTAGACGACTCTCCACAACAAGTCCAGTTTCAAGATCTCCGTCGTCCAACTGTGCAAACGAGTGAGGCCAGCCCTGGTCTGTCTCAGACAATTCGTATGCGCGTCGCGCTAACGCCGTCAAAGACAAATCGCGGACGTATGCATCGAAGACACCTTCGTGAAAGCGATCGCCACGAACAATCCTCGTTGCATGTCGCCAAATGTCATCAGCAGTCAACTGCGGCACCATCTCCACTGTTAACGGTGGTGCGCCCCACTTCATCCAATCGAAAGGCTTCACCAAGCCGGCAGTACCAAGTGCCATACGAAACCGGAAGAAAGCCCCACCATCAGACGGCAAGAACTCGGACAACAAGACAGCCTGCTCAGCTTCAGCTGCTGCGTAACGCAGTTTTCCCCATCGATCTTTCAGTAATTGGGCCTTCGTCTCTTGTTTCATGTGGTCTCCTGTTGGTGAATGTGCCTGGAACGGTCGCATTATAAAAATTTCAATTTTTTGAAAAAGCGAGAAATGAGCGTGACGCAACTGCTTGCAATCACAGGGTTACGGGCACAACAGGTCTTCGCCATCCACCAAGTGATCCCCATACATCTCGCCACATTCATCGCACGTCTCTACAAGACCGTCGTCTGCATCTACGGATTCGAACAACGTGGGCAAAGTGGCTCTCTCCCGAGCTTCGGCCTTGCGGCGACGTCGCCCGCGAGTAGCTACTCGGTACACCAGGTACCACTTCAAAATTCCCACTCAGTTCCTTTCTGTTGGCTATTTAGAGTATATACTACCTATATCAGCCCGAACGAATCCCCTCTCTGCATGACTGGTACGGTCAAGACATGAAACTTGGTCCAGGCCTCACCTTCAGTTGGAAACGTGCTCTCGGCATTACAGCCGCCAAGCGCAAGATTTCACGCAAAACTGGTATCCCCCTCACGCGTGCCGGACGTCAACGCAAACTGGGGAAGTTCTTGGGTATGCGATGAATCGGGCCCTCGGTGTTGCGGTGGTGGCATTGGCTCTCGCCGGATGCGGGTCTAGTTCGTCCAGCGAACCAGTTGATTACACAGCGTTCTGTGCTAAAGCCGTTGAACTTGAAGCTGCCTCCGAAGACACACACTTCGATGATCCGGCCGCAATGACCGATACGAAAGTCATGGCCGAGACATGGACAACTGCGGTGTCTCGCGCAGTAGAGCTTCGTGATGCGAGCCCAGATGCCATCAAGGAAGATGTCACTTTGATGGTGTCCACCCTGATTGACATGGACAAAGTGTTCAAGGCAAACGATTACAACCTGATTGAAATGGCAAAGAACGAAAAAATCCGCACGGAACTCGATGCCATCAGCACTCGAAAAGGAGTATCCGAAGCATCGGAGCGATTCGATTCATTTATGAAGAAGAACTGCGCCGAATAACAACACACCCATTCGGTACGTTTCGGGTGGAAAAGGAAGCAAGGAGGCCCACATGACACCAAGTCGATTTGGCGGTGGATGTATGGGCTGGACCTTTGCCATCGTGTTCTGGTGTATCGCACTTGCAGCTCTCACCATTGTTTTTCCCATCGTCATTATCGGATGGGTCATCATCATCGGCGCAGTCTTAGCGGCAGCCGGGGGCGGCGGAGGCGCCTAACTCCCCTGCGGCTTCATTCTCAATATGAAAGGAGCCAGTGATGGCCTGCGAAGGGCATACTGACGAAGTTCGCAAGGGAAGCAACATCCCGTACGTCGGTCACCTTCTCGGCGTTGCATCCACCGTCATTGAGGCTGGCGGCACGTTAGATCAGGCGTGCGGCGCATTGCTTCACGACCTTCTGGAAGACACTCCCACCACTCGCGAGGAACTTGAAGCGAAGACGTCGAAAGACATCGCAGACATTGTGTGGGGTTGTACAGACACCACATACGCCAAGAAACAGGAATACAAAGACACAGCAAAGAAGAACAACTGGACTGACCAGCAAAAAGCAGATCACTGGTGGGAAGCTCGAAAGAAGCCCTACATCGAGAAGATTGCGCAGAAATCACCAACTGACCCGTCTCTGTTGGTCTCTCTTGCAGACAAGACGTACAACGCAGAGAACACAGTTGCAGATCTTCGGAAATCTGAACCGCATCTTCACTACATCGTGTGGTCCAAGTTCAATGTTGGACACGACTACCAAAGCCAGTGGTATCAGGGGTTACTCAAAGCGTTCCGCAAAGACGGATACTCGCCCGGCATGCAACATCTCTTCAAGCGTTTTGAAAAAGCCGTGAACGAGATGTTCCCCCAGCCCAACGAGAAATAGGAGACAACATGACAGACGTTGATTTCGAAACAGAACTGCATGACGCCAAGACTTCGTTGATCCATTGGATGGTCAGCGCCGGAGCAGAAGTCGGCGAAATTGAAGATGACGAAGAAGAGGACTCACTCGATGACGACATCGTCGGCATGAGAATTGATGAAGTTGAATTCTTCGTCGGTGACGCCACCTGTGATTCATCAAACTTCAACGAACTAGTTGTTGATGACGACTTTTCTCTGGTCTCGGTGAGCCGTAATGGACATCATCACCTGGAAATTGCCGCGCTGGCAATTGCGGCCTCACCATTCTCGCTAGACATCCTCAATAACTTCGTGGATGAACTTCGACCAGACGTTCTTGAGGATTATGTAAAAGAGGGAGACACATTCTCCGATGGAACACTGAGTCCTAGTTTCTGCATTCCATTCGCAATTGAAGT
>CAZRHK010000100.1:0-5488 GCA_964599815.1 uncultured Bifidobacterium sp.
GGTCAACTTCACCACTGCATCCACCAGTGCCACACTCACGGTGGACAAAGCAATACCAACTTTCGCATGGTCAAATGTGAGCGCAACATATAACGATGCCGACATCACCATTGTGTCCCCTACAATTGCAACTACTGCAGCAACTGGAACGTGGTCTTACTCATCAGCCAACACGTCTGTTATCGCAATTGCTGGAACCAAGTTCGACATTCTCGATGCGGGTAGTGCCGTCATTACAGCAACCTTTACGCCAAGCAACACCACCAACTATGTCTCTGGTGGCACCATCACAATGACGGCAACAGTAGACCGGGCACAACAGGCCACACTTAACATTTCCAGCACAACTGGCACCTACGGAAGACAACTCACGTTGACAACGACAGGTGGCACTACCAACGGCTCAGTGACGTGGGGTGCTACCAACGGCACTGCCACTGGCTGTGCCATTTCCGCAGGCAAGCTTGTCACCACAAGTGCTGGTACATGCGTTGTCACTGCAACCATGGCCGGCAACAGCAACTACTACAGCGTTTCCAACCTTGGCACCACAGTCACAATGGAGCGGGCAGAGCAGAGCACTCTCACGGTGACAACATCGTCCATCACATATCGCACACCAGTAGTCCTTCAAGCAAGTGGTGGCACTGAAGGCGACCTTTCATTCAGTGTTGTATCTGCAGGCACAGCTGGATGCTCAATTGAGAACGACACATTGAGTGCAACAGGAAATGCTGGGTCAACGTGCACCGTGACCGCAACCCGCGCTGGCACCACCAATTACCTACAAAAAACATCGTCAACCGCCACCATTACCGTGACTCCGCGCGCCATCACAGTGACCGCAACCGCGAAGGAAAAGACGTATGGCGACGCTGACCCAGGCTTCACATTTGTTGTGACCACTGGTTCTCTGTTTGGAACGGACAGTTTCACAGGCTCCCTCGGCCGTGCAGTTGGTGAGAATGTTGGCACCTACAACATCACACGTGGCACATTGGCTAACTCCAACTACACCATCACTTATGTACCGGCACTTCTCACCATCAACCAGCGACCGATCACCATTACTGCCACAAACAAGAACAAGGTATTTGGACAATCAGATCCAACACTCACCTATTCAGTCACCTCAGGAAATGTCGTTAATTCGGATAACTTCACCGGATCCATCACACGAGCAGTTGGTGAAACTCTCGGCAACTACAACATCACACGTGGCACGCTTGACAACGGCAACTACAACATCACCTTTGTTAATGGCACACTCACCATCACCGGCGCGCCGCAAACGGGGTTCACGCTGACGTCATCGTCGTACTCGGTCACATACCAACAGACCGTCACTCTCCAGACCTCGGGTGGAAACGGTTCTGGCACGGTGACCTACACAATCCAGAACGGCACTGGTGAATGCAGCGTTGTAGGAAACACGCTCACCGGCGTCAACGCAGGAACTTGTGCGGTGACCGCTGTGAAAGCTGCTGAGGGCGGCTACTTGGAAGCAACATCTAACACCATCACCATCACGGTTGACAAGGCAAATCAAACCATTTCCGTAGCCACAATTGCAGACCACGATTTCTCGGCAACACCAATGACACTGACCGCAACTGCAACATCTGGTCATCAAGTGGTCATGACATCACGCACACCGAATGTCTGCACCATGGAAAATTCTGACATTGTCATGAAGTTCTCGGGCACCTGCACAGTGGAGGCCGACGTGGCATCTAGCCGCAACTACAACGCGGCCCCCACCGTGACTCGATCATTTGAAATCAGAGCTGTCGTCCCATTTGCGCCAACCATCACATCGGTGGAGCCAGGTGACACCAATATCTCTATTGCATTCACTGCTGGGCTTCATGGTGGTGCTTCCATTACGACCTACCGCTATTCATTGAACGATGGTGCGCAATGGACGGAACTGCCAAACGGAACCATCACAAGTCCGCTTGTCATCGGCAACCTTCCAAACAACGTTGAAGCCAGAGTTCGAATTATGGCCGTCAACCGAGTAGGTGCTGGTGCCGCATCAAACATGAGAACAGCAACGCCAGTGGCTCGCAGGTCACCTGTGTGGGAAACACAAAGAAGCACAGTTGATCAATCTGCCACATCATTGGCAAATCAATTGCCCCCACGTCCAGCACTTATTCGTACGCTTAGCGTGCAAGGCGGACGTCGCACACAAGTCACCGCAACTCGCGCGGCAAAAGATGTCAATATCCCAGTGACGCACGCCATCATTTCTGTTCGCCTGAAGAACGGAAAGCTCTTGGCTCGAATTCAAGTTCGAGTTGACTCAAATAATCCCACTACAACCGTGACGGTTCCGTACAAGTCATCACTCGTGAACATCTCGGTGCAGTTCGCCAATGACATTGGCCTCTCCCCTGGCGGCGTGGCCGGCACAAACATTGCCGAAGGAAACACCTTCGAATGGACCACTGTGGAAGGTTCGGCTTCATTGGTGGGCAGCGAAGTTCCAGGTGGCATCTATTTCGAACGCGGCTCATCGCAGTTGACATATACGGCACAGCAAACTTTGAAGAAGATGGCAACCACAATTCAGAAGCGTGGTGGACTTGTGTATGTCACCGGATTTGCCCAAAAAGGCGAACGTCGCAGTGCTTGGACCCTCGACTCCCTCGCCCGCGCCCGCGCCGAAGCCGTCTCGAAATACCTGTCACGACTGGGTATTCGCCAATGGATCACCTTCCACGGAACCACCACAAAAGCTGCCAACGGCTGGAAACCTATAAGCGACCGCCGTGTTGTTGTGACGACCGTGTACCCCAACGATTCTTCCTCTAGCGTTTCCTCTTGATTTGAAAGACTGAGCACCTCATGCACTTCCCCATTCCCACACGCCGCACATTGAGTCGACTGTTCATTGCCTCGTCACTGCTTGCATTTGTTCCTGTCAGTCTTCAGCAAGCGTCCGCATCAGAGGGCAGCCCGAATGGCGCCAACATTGCTTTTGACTTCACGTGGGACGACGCTGCCGCCCCTGGTGGCCATGCCGCGTCATTTCTTGAAGTAGATGGCACCTCTGCCAACAACTGCTCTGGTGGCTCGCTGACAGCAACAACTCGTACGTGCAACTTCGTCTTTGATTACCGAATTAACGGCGCATTGCAAAAATCCACTGTTCATGCAGCACGTTGGATTAAGTGGGCTAATCCCACGTCGTATGTTGGTGGTAAGCCCGCTGGTAACACGGGCTGTAGTTCACCCACGTCTCAGTCAGGAAATCTCCCGAAAGCACCGCTCAGCCTGTTTGATTGCTTCAATGCCAGCAGTTTTGGCCAGGTGTTCAGAGCCGGCACGTCGGGCACTCTCACACAGTTCCGCATGTCAATGTCTTGTCTTGCGCCAAGCGGAGTTCCGAAGTACGAGTTGTATGCGCTGCTGTATGAGATGAGCGCAGACGGAACGAGCATTGCTGGAAGTGCGCCTCTAGGCACCAACCTTGTGAATCTGTCTAAGTGCCCCACTGCAACATCGTGGAACGGGAAAACATTTGGGTCAACAAACTTCTCACGCATTTCAATGACATTCGGTGCTGCGCAAGTAACTGCGGGCCGTTTTTACGCCGTCTATCTCACCGGACCTGGCGTGCCCGGAACCCCATCGCCCGGAGCTGCAGCAGCAATGGCGGCCGCCAAGAACGCAAGCACCACAACGACAACTACCACTACAACCACCACTCTTGCGCCCACCACAACCACACCGTGGAGTGCATATAGAGGAAACTCAAAATCAACCAGTGGCGGTGCTACTACATCGACTTTCACAACAACAGAAGTGGCAGCTACTCACACGGTCTTGTCTGCCCTGCGTTTGATGACTGCTAACCAATCAAAGACGTTCTTCATTAATCCACTCACCCCGAAGGTGTGTTTGGGATCTGGCTCAAACCTGGCATTCATCGGCACCGGCCGATGCACAGTGCAAATTCTTCGACGCAGCAACGGGTCAGTTGTTGCTACCCGAACCACAAAAGTTGTTGAGGGAACTGTGACTCCAAGCGACATTGTGGTCGCGCTACAACCACCAACGGTCGTCTATTTCAGTGGCGGCACAGCTCTTGTGAAGACTTCGTCAAAGAAAGACATCAACACACTGGCACCCACCGCTCGAGCAGCAAGTTCTGTCATTGTTGCTGGACACTCCGGAAATATGGGCGGCGAAAGTTCAAATCTTGTGGTGTTGTCTCAGAAACGAGCCAATGCGGTTCGTGCGCTATTGCGAGGCCGAGGCGTTAATCAGACCATCGCAATTTGGAGCTTTGGCGCGACAAAGCCGGTGACCAGTTCTAAATCAAATGCCAAGCAAGACCTGAACCGTCGCGCCGAGATTTATCTCATACCCTAAGCGGGCTGACGGCATTTCTCAAAAGCCATCACACCATCAACAATTGGTGAATCGCGGAACATCTTCTTGTCGCGCTTGTAATTCTGTGGATTGATCCACGGTTCACGATCACCCTGTTTCGGGAATTGGTGCATCACACGCTGCATATACCCTGCCGAAAAGTTGTCAATCCACGGCCTCTCGGGCATCCCCAGGTCAGATTCACGCAAACGCGGAGTACAGATATTGGTTCCGGTCTTGTCCATGTGGTTCAACAAGCGACACACGTATTCACAAGTGAGGTCTGCACGCAATGTCCACGACGCATTGATGTATCCGAAACTAGATGCCAAGTTTGGAACATCGGAATATGCACAGCCCTTGTACGACCATGTCTGAGAGAAGTCAACGGTTTGGCCGTCTACCGAGAACGACATTTCTCCAAGCGTGACCAGGTTCAAACCCGTGGCGGTGACAATGATGTCTGCATCAATGCGATTGCCAGACTGCAATTGAATTCCCGTTTCATCAAAGCGCGCAATGTGGTCGGTGACCACGGAAGCTTTCCCGTGTTTGATTGATTCGAACAGATCTCCGTTCGGCACCAGGCATAAACGCTGATCCCATGGGTTGTACGACGGCGTGAAGTGCGTGTCCACGTCGTAGTTGTCTCCCAGGGCTTCTCGCACACCTTTTAGAAGTGCCTCTTTCACTTGCTCTGGCTTTGTTCGGGTTCGTTTGTAGACGAATTGCTGCAAGGTGGTGTTCTTCCATCGGGTGACTGAATACGCCACCTTTTCAGGAAGGAACTTACGAAGAGTTAACGCCAGCGAATCTTTATCTGGGCGAGACACCACATAGGTTGGCGACCGCTGCAACATGACCACATGATTGGCCGATGCCGCCATGGCCGGTACCAGCGTCATGGCAGTTGCACCCGACCCAATGACAACTACTTTCTTTCCGGCATAGTCGAGATTGTTGGGCCACTTCTGAGGATGAACAACGGTCCCGCGGAATGCATTGACACCAGGGAAATCAGGAGTGAATCCTTCTTTGTACGAGTAATAACCCGAACACATGTAGAGGTAGTTACATGTGTACGTCACTGCTGAATTAGTTGCGG
>CAZRHK010000101.1:0-5408 GCA_964599815.1 uncultured Bifidobacterium sp.
TAGCGGAACTGCTCGACCAGCAGCTGCTGCACCTGCAGCTCCAGCACCTGTGTCCGCTGCTCCGATTGCTGCTGCGCCTGCAGTATCTGCACCACGCGTTGTGGCTGGTGCTCGTGATGAGTCAGTGCCGTTGTCGAAGATTCGCCAAGCCACTGGTGCGCACATGTTGATGAGCAAGGGTGCAAGCCCACATGCATTCAGTGTGGTGGAAGTGGACTTTGCAAACGTTGATGCAACACGCGCGAAGGCAAAAGATGGCTTCAAGTCCGATGAAGGTTTCAGCCTCACCTATTTGCCGTTCATTGCACGCGCAGTGGTAGATGCTCTTCGTGAATTCCCGCACCTCAATGCATCACTCGGTGCCAACGAGTTGATTGTTCACAAGTACATCGATCTTGGTATCGCAGTGGACTTGGAGTATCAGGGTCTCATCGTTCCAGTGATTCGCGATGCAGAAGAGAAGCGCATGCGTGGACTTGCTCGTGAAATCAACGACCTTGCAACGCGTGCACGTAGCCGTCGATTGTCGCCAGATGAAATTTCTGGTGGAACATTCACTATCACCAACAATGGTTCAGCTGGTTCTGTGTTGACTATGCCAATCATTAACCAACCACAAGTGGCCATCTTGTCCACCGATGCAATTGTGAAGAAGCCAGTTGTGGTGTCACTGCCAGGTGGTGGCGACAGCATTGCAATTCACCCTGTCGGCAATCTTGCAATGGCATGGGACCACCGCGCATTCGACGGTGCATACGCCGCAGGTTTCTTGGTGAAGGTCAAAGAGATTCTCGAAACTCGCGATTGGTCTTCTGAGGTTTAAGTAAGAGACGGTGGAAGGAGAAGTTGTCGCGATGACCATCTCCTCATCACAACTTCGTGTTCGCTGGTTGGGCAAAGTGCCCTACGTTGAAGCACTTGCTGTTCAAGAGTCTTTGTTCCGTCACGGAACAGGTAATGCACTGTTGTTAATGGAGCACCCACACGTCTTCACGTATGGCCCATCTGCCGAACTTGAGAAGAACTTGAAGTGCGACCCCGCCGAGGTGGGTGCCGATTTTGTGCGCGTAAAGCGTGGTGGAGATATCACGTATCACGGCCCCGGCCAGTTGGTGGGTTACCCCATTGTCAACTTGCCTGCAAAGCGCGGCGAAGATGGTCCTGCAGACTCTGTTGCATATGTTCGCTCTGTTGAGCAGGTGATCATCAACTCGTTGCGCGAGATTGGTATTGACTCTGCGGATCGATTCGATGGCTATCCCGGGGTATGGGTGGACACCGCAAACAATCCACGCAAGATTTGTGCCATTGGTGTTCGTGTTAGTCGTCGTCGCACCATGCACGGGTTTGCAGTGAATGTCACCACCGATCTTGAGTACATGAGTACCAACATTGTTCCGTGCGGTATTGCTGAGTATCCCGTGACGTCAATTGAGGCTGAAGGCATCAACATTTCCATGAAGGATTTTGTTGACGTTGTGGCGCGTCATGCAGCCAACATGTGGGGTGGCGGCGAGATGGAACGCCAAGATGTTGCATGGAAGCACACTCCAGACGACTTGTCTGCATTTTCCCGCGGCGAAGGCCCTGGTCAGCCAGTGCGTCTGATGGGTCGATTGGCGCGTGCAGGTGTTGAAGAGTCCATTCCATTGTCGGAACGTAAGCCCGACTGGATTCGTCCGCACGTCAAGCACGGCGAAGATGTGTTGACATTGAAAAAGACTCTTCGTGATTTGTCGTTGGTAACAGTTTGTGAAGAAGCTGGTTGTCCCAACTTGTCCGAATGTTGGAGCGACGGAACTGCAACGTTCATGGTGTTGGGCGAGCGGTGCACTCGCGCATGTGGCTTCTGTTTGGTGGACACGCAAAAGCCTGAGACGCCAGATGCAAACGAACCAGCACACGTTGCTGAAGCAGTTGCACGGATGGGGTTGAATTTTGCAGTTCTCACCATGGTGGCGCGAGACGACTTGGCAGATGACGGCATGGCTCATGTTGCGAGGTGTGTGGAAGCAATTCGCGAACGCGATGCATCAATCCAAGTGGAGACATTGATTTCAGATGCTCGAGGTTCTGCATCTCTCGACCTGTTGATTGCGGCACGACCCGACGTGTTCAACCACAACATGGAGACTGTGCCTCGATTGCAACGCGCTGTTCGACCAAACGCTGGTTATGCACGCAGTTTGTCGGTGTTGGCTCGCGGTAAGGCTGCTGGTCTCACAGTGAAGTCTGGTCTCATAGTTGGAATGGGCGAGACCGACGATGAGATTGTGGGAGTCCTTGCTGACTTGGCCGACATTGGTGTGGACATTGTGACCATTGGTCAATACTTGCGTCCCACCACTCACCATTTGCCGGTTGCACGCTGGGTGGAACCTGATTTTTTCGAGATGTATAAGCGGGTGGGCGAGGAGATGGGTATTAGCCACGTTGAATCAAGCCCACTCACACGCTCTAGCTATCACGCACGAGAGTCGGCCGAACACGCCGTACCTGTCACAATTGGATCACGATGAATTCAACTCTTGACTCACGCACGTATCTCGCACGCATGAATCGTGCACGAGAGGAAATGGCTCGTACCGGAGTTGACGCCATGATTCTGTCACTGGGTCATGACATGCCCTATCTCATGGGATATCTGGCGATGCCGTTAGAACGACTCACCATGTTGGTGATTCCACAACAGGGCGAAGCATCGTTGATTATTCCTCGTCTTGAAGCGCCACGCGTGCACGAGATGAGCGATGTGTTCACCATGGTGCCGTGGAATGAAACTGAGGATCCAGTTGCCATTGCGCACCGTTTGCTTGGTTCAGCGCACACCATTGCAGTGGGCGACCAAATGTGGTCACGTTTCTTAGTAGATCTATTGGTGCACCGACCAACGTCAAAATACGTCCGCAGTGTCACGGTGATGGAAGCGTTGCGTTCACGTAAAGACGCAGCAGAAATCGCAGCGCTTGTTGCAGCTGGTGCGGCAGCCGACAGAGTGGCGGCACAGTTGCATGGTGGCGAGATTCCATTGGTGGGTCGTACTGAAGCCGAAGTGTCTGCAGATATCTCTGCTCGTTTGATTGCCGAGGGTCACCAGAAGGTGAATTTTGCAATTGTTGCAGCAGGGGAGAATGCGGCAAGTCCACATCACCATGCTGGTGATCGAGTAATTCGCCATGGCGAGATTGTGTTGTGCGATTTTGGCGGCACTATGAATGGCTATTGCAGCGACATCACGCGCTGTGTGCACATTGGTGAACCGCCAAAAGACATTGCAGATGCATACGCAGTCTTATTGGAAGCCCAAGCAATTGGTGTGGCTGCTGGTGTTGTGGGTGAAACGTGTGAACACGTAGACATTGCAACTCGCGCCGTCATCGATGCTGCTGGGTACGGCGAATACTTCGTGCATCGCACCGGCCATGGCATTGGCATGGAAGAACACGAAGATCCCTACATGGTGAATGGCAATCGCACATTGATTGCACCTGGCCATGCGTACAGCGTGGAGCCAGGCATTTATGTGCCAGGCAAGTGGGGCATGCGCTTAGAAGACATTGTGGTGGCAACAGAAAATGGCCCTCAGGCTGTTAACCATGCCAATCATCAACTTGTGATTCTCGATCGATAGGCGCGTCCGCACGTGATCAAACTCGACGTAGCAACAGTTCTTCTTCAATGGGCCACTGGTGGTCTGTTCTTCTTGTGGTACACCACACGCAAGCATGAGATGGGTGCGGGCTACGGCTGGCTGCTGCGTGGTTCGTTTGCAGTTATTGCAGCTGGTGGTGCGGCCGCTGGTTTTGCAACACACACCGTGATGGCTCGCGAAGTGGCATCGATTGCTGTGGCGACAGTGAGTATTGCCACACTTCGGCGAAAGTATGTTCGGTGGGACTTGGTTGCACCAATCGTCGGCATTATTGGTCTGGTTGTAGCGGCCGTCGATGCAGCAAGCGGAACTAGTGACACCGTTGTCTCGCTGTTACGCATCTTGGTGGGCACCGCATTCCTCGGCGCAGTGAGTGACGCAATGTTGCTGGGTCACTGGTATCTGGTGCAGCCAGGACTTCCGCGTTCCATCTTGGGCGAACTTGTTACTGCGCTTCGTTGGGTGACTCCGTTTGAAATCGTGGTCATGTTGTTGCCCACCGGAATGGTGAGCGTGATTAACGGCTCAATTGATGACGGCTGGGGCGGCATGTTGGGCTGGTTCTGGATTGCATGTGGCATTACCACTGTCGTCCTCACGGAAGTCACCCGTGCTGCAATGAAAGAGCGCAGCTATTCGGCAGTAATGGCGGCAACAGGATTGCTGTATCTCGCCATTCTCACGGCGTTTGGCACAGACCTGGTTGCTCGCGCGGTTCTTGCTTAAGACTTCGAATAATCCACGGTGAACCAACGTTCCGGAACAGTGGAGACTCGAATTGAATCAGAGTCGTCATCGCCCTCAACGTATTTATCGCCACCTTTAATGCCAAGGTAACGATGCGCCAAAGGGCGAGTGTGTAGTTCTTTATCTGCTGGAGTAACGGTGGCAGTTCCTTCAACCGAGACGTACTTGTAAGGAAGTGACTCCGACTGAACACAGAAACTAAATCGCATTGATTTCTGTAGCAGGCGGCCCTTAACAGAGTTGTTGTCCATGACGAACCACAATTCGCCACCTGGTTCATACATGTACCAAACAGGCACCACAAGTGGCGGGCCATCGGTGCGCTCGAGACCAACAACCCCAACGTGGAGATCGGCGAGGAATTGTTCCCGCTCGGCTTTGGTCATTTGTAGTTGGCCCATGGCGTACCTCAATGTGGTTCGTGCACTGCGCTTCGCGCGTGCCCTGTCTAGCACCTAGCGTACGGGCATGGACTTTTTCGAGCGCACCGTCTACAACGAAGATCACGAACAGTTCCGTTCGGTGTTTCGTCAATGGTTAGACAATGAAGTGGTGCCCAACCATGAACAGTGGGAAGCAGACGGCATTGCGCCACGCGAGATGTGGTTGGAAGCGGGCAAGCACGGATTCTTGGGCTATCACGTACCCGAGCAGTACGGCGGTGGCGGCACTGACGACTACAAGTTTGGCGCTGTCATGCAAGAAGAAGTCTCTGACACAGGTGTCATTGGAAGTGCGAATGGAATCACTCTGCACAACGACATTGTGTTGCCGTACTACTTGTCGCTTGCAAATGAAGAACAAAAGGCGCGTTGGTTGCCAAAGATGGTGACTGGTGAGTACATCACCGCCATCGCAATCACAGAACCAAATACTGGTAGCGACATGGCAGGCGTGAAGACGTCGGCCGTTAAGCACGGCGATGCGTACGTGGTCAATGGTGCAAAGACATTCATCACCAACGGCATCAACGCGGATCTTGTGTTGACCGTTTGTCGCACAGACCCAG
>CAZRHK010000102.1:0-5217 GCA_964599815.1 uncultured Bifidobacterium sp.
CGTTGTCATTGATTCAGCAACAACTGTTGCGCACACAATGCTGATTGCAATGGCAACAACAATCTGAACTTTTCGCTTCCGTTCCAACGCGGAGATAACTCGATCAACAAGGTCGCGCCACTGACGCGCAGCAGTAGAGAAGAACTGTTTTGTAGAACGAGGTGTTGGTGGCATGGTCACTCCTTGCGAGTGCCATGTGTGCCGAAGCAACTACCTAGTCGGCTGACGAAGAACTAGATGAGCTAGACGATGAATCGCTGGAGCTAGACGATGAAGAATCGCTGCCGGACGACGAAGACGTTGATGCGGCGCTAGATCCGGACTTGCCGCTGTCGGTCTTGTAGAAGCCACCACCTTTGAAGGTGATTCCCACGGGGAGGAACACCTTCTTCACGGGGCGCATGGTTCCGTCGACGGGGTGCTTGGCTTCGGTGAGGGTGTCTTCAGAGAAATCTTGTTGCACCTCAATGGTTTCACCGGTTTCAACGAATTTGTATACGTATGTCGGCATGGGGGTGACTCCGGGGTTTGGCACTCTGGTCCTACGAGTGCCAAATGGTATCTGGCTAGCGTGGAAATCCATGAGAGCTCGCACCGCCGTTATTCCTGCCGCCGGACTCGGCACGCGGTTCTACCCAGTCACCAAGTCTGTGCCCAAGGAACTGCTGCCTATTTTTGATGTTCCGGCGTTGCAGTTGATTATCGACGAGGCCATTGGTGCTGGTTGCGACCACATCGTGTTGGTGAACAGTCGCGTGAAGACTGGCCTTGAAACCTATGTGACACCACAGCCCGAGGTGGTGGCGAAGTTGCGCGACCAAGGTCGAGATGACATTGCAGATCGTCTGCAGCGAATTGGAACCGATGTTCGCGTGACCATCACATACCAAGACAACCCACAAGGTCTTGGTCATGCAGTGGGGTGCGCGCGCGACGCAGTGGGTGACGAACCGTTTGCCGTGTTGTTGCCAGACGAACTTCGCGGTGACGCTGGCTTGTTGCGATTGCTCATTGATTCATGTGAGACAACAGGGAAGAGCGCCATTGAGTTGAAGCGCGTTCCTATGAGCGAAGTGAGTGCGTATGGCGTTGTCACCGTGACGCCGGAGTCACCAGCCGATGGACCATTTGGAATAAACGGCGTTGTTGAAAAACCAAAGATGGAAGATGCGCCAAGTGATCTCATCATCCTTGGTCGTTACGTGTTGACGCCTGAAATCTTCAACGACATCAATGACTTAAAGCCGCACGCAAACGGTGAATACCAATTGACAGATGCATTGCTGGCGCAAGGTTTACGAGGCGATCTATTTGGATATCTCACCACAACGAAGCGTTGGGACACAGGAACACCAGCTGGTTGGCTAGAAGCTGTTCTCGATGCGGCCGTTCAGAATCCGCAAGCAGAAGCACGTTTGCGCGAATGGATTACTGCACGTCAGTGGTGATTCGGCGAAACGCGTTGTGTTCGTCCACCACAATTCCAAACTCATCAACACGAGCAGCATGTTGCTGACCCGTTAGTAATGACGTGTACTCCCACACGTGTTCGTCGTGGCGTGTGTAGCGCTGCGGGACACTCTCCACATTCAACGTTTCCACATCAATGGTGATGACATTCAAATCTGCGGTGTGTCCCACATGCAACGGAAGGCGATGCGTGATGATGGAGTTGGTGAAGGGTGTGTTCACAAAATCGATATCAACGCAACCATCAAGTTCGGTGCGGTGCGCGCCGTTCATTTCGCCCCATCGGCCATGACCATCTGTGGCAAGCCACAGGTCCGGTTCTTCCATGTCTCGGAACAGCAACATCTGTTGCACCATCCACTGGGCAGACAAACGCACAATGGCCAACGCGTTGTCGGTGTGCAATGAGATCTCGGCGGTCCAGCCCTCGTTCTCCCAGCGCATGGTCACACTGCTGGCCGGCTCGCCATTCCATGCATCCCAGGCAACGGAATGACCCGAAGACGAGGGGGCGAGATAATTCGGCATGTCTCTAGGTCTATCGCCGAACAGTAGGTTGAGCGCATGACTCCGTTGGAAGAGGTGCGAGAAATAGTCCTGGCGCAGTGCGCGCGCGGACCAGTTGTCACCCTTCCAGTACGGGAGGCCCGCGGGTGTGTACTTGCCACCGCAGTTGTTGCCACCGAACCTGTCCCGCCGTTCGCCAATACTGCCGTTGACGGTTATGCAGTTCGGTCGGTCGACGTTCAGAACGTGCCCGTTGAGTTAGAAGTCATCGGCGAAGTTGCCGCTGGTGCAGTGTCGCCTGTGGCGGTACGTGAAGGAACCGCAATTCGAATTATGACGGGTGCACCCATTCCCGAGGGTTGTGACGCAGTGGTCATGGTGGAAGACACCGAACGAATTGCCGACCATGGTGTTCGCATTTTCAAAACTGCAACGTCGGGGGATGCCATACGTAGCGCAGGATCCGATGTTGCAGTTGGTGCCACGGTGTTTACGCCGGGCGTTGTTGTGACGCCAATGGTGGAAGGTGTTCTTGCCAGCATCAATGCACAAAAGGTGTCGGTGTATTGGAAGCCACGTGTTGGCGTGATTTCAACTGGTGATGAATTGGTGGACGATGGTTCGCCGTTGAAGCCTGGGCAAATTCGTGAATCGAACCGCAAGATGTTGCTGCAGTTGGTGGAACAAAGTGGTGCAGAAGCAATTGATTTAGGAATTCTTCGCGACAACGAAGAAGAACTTGAGTCGGTCCTTCTGAAAGTGACAAGTCGTGGAGTTGTCGATGCACTCATTACAAGTGGCGGCGTCAGCATGGGTGATTACGACGTGGTGAAAGCAGTTCTTGGTCGCATTGCAGATATGCGATGGTTTCAAATTGCAATGAAACCGGCAAAGCCATTCGCATTTGGTGTCATGCCTGGTGAAGACGGGCGCATTGTTCCTGTATTTGGTTTGCCTGGCAACCCTGTGAGTTCGCTAATGAGTTTTGAGCTCATTGCACGACCTGCGTTGCGAATGATGATGGGTCATGCATCTCCGTATCGCCCTGTCATCTCGGCGATTGTTGATGAAGATGTTCAACGCAAACCAGATGGAAAAGTGCATTTCGATCGCGTTCACGCAACATGGGGTGACGATGGACGAGTGCATGTTCGTCGAACAGGCGCCCAAGGAAGTCATCAACTAGCTGCAACCGCTTTGGCGAACGCCATCATGGCTGTGCCCGATGGAGATGGTGTTCGAGCGGGAGACACAGTCGCGGTCACATTTTTGGGGCCAGATTCAGGCGCAGTCGCCTCATAGATGTTGTCTATTGCCTCGTAGTATTGCCACGTGGACCTCATTGATCAGCACGGACGAACAGTGCGCGATGTGCGTATCTCTGTCACCGACCGATGCAATTTCCGCTGCACCTACTGCATGCCAGCAGAAGGCTTGGTGTGGCTCGACCGCGCCGAGGTCCTCACGTTTGAAGAAATTGAGCGTGTTTCCCGCCTTCTCGTAGAGCGATTCAACATTGACAGCATCCGTCTCACAGGTGGTGAACCCACGGTGCGAGCTCACTTGCCACTTCTTATTGAGAAGTTGGCAGCGCTTCGCCTGGCGAATGGTGAGAAGCCAGACATCGCACTCACCACAAATGGCGCAACGTTGCGAAACATTGCGGGAGAACTTCGCGATGCAGGTCTTGACCGCATCAATGTGAGTCTCGACAGCTTGCAACCCGAACGCTTTCTTGCAATGACACGACGTGATGAACTGTCAAACGTATTGGCAGGAATTGCAGAAGCACAGGCTGCAGGTTTCGCACCAGTGAAGGTGAATGCAGTCATTGAGCGCGGCGTTAATGACGATGAAATTCTCGCGCTTGCTACCTATGGCCGCGACAACGGTGTTGAAGTGCGATTCATTGAGTTCATGCCACTCGATGCAACGAATGAATGGCAACGCAATCAGGTAGTCACTCAGCAAGAAATTGTTGACACCATTTCTGCGGTGTACCCGTTGGAATCCATTCCCGCCCGTGGAGCCGCGCCAGCTGACCGTTGGCGTTATCTAGACGGAAAAGGAACTGTGGGCGTCATTCCAAGCGTGTCGCAACCGTTCTGTGGAGATTGCGATCGCGTGCGTCTCACTAGCGATGGTCAGTTCCGCACGTGTTTGTTTGCTACAGACGAGTTCGATGTTCGTGCATTACTGCGAAACGGTGCATCTGACGACGACATTGCAGACCTCATCATTCACGCTGTCAGCACGAAGTGGGCCGGCCATCAAATCAGCCAAGTCAACTTCATTCGACCCAATCGCTCCATGAGCCAGATTGGCGGCTGATATGCCAACAGACGAAACAGGCGAACTCGCCAACATGAATGTGTTGGTGTCTGTCGATGGCCCCGTGGCCACCATGACTCTGAATCGCCCCGCCAAGCGCAATGCAGTGCGCATGAGCATGTGGGCTGCCATTACCGCTCATGTAAATGCATTGGTGGAAGATCCAAGCGTTCGCATTCTTGTGGTGAAAGGCGCTGGCGATCACTTCTGTGCTGGTGCAGATATTTCGGAATTAACCAACGGCCCTGGCGGCGAATACGCACGAGTCAATTGGAACGCCGAAGAAGCGCTCGCGAATTTTCCGGGACCAACCATTGCAATGATTCGTGGCAACTGCGTTGGCGGTGGCGTCAGCATTGCCTCTGCGTGTGATATTCGAATTGCCAGCACCGACGCCATCTTTGGAATCACTCCTGCAAAGTTGGGAATTGTGTACCCAACGAATGCATTGGAACGTGCAGTGCGACTTATTGGAGCGTCGGCGACAAAGCACCTCATGTATTCAGGTGAACTCATCAACGCAGATCGTGCATTGAGAATCGGACTCGTTGATGAATTACTCGATGCATCGCAGTTAGAAACACGAGTCAACGAACTTGTTGCCACGTTGGTGGAGCGTTCGTCGCTGACGCAAGTAGCCAGCAAAGCAATGATTGATGAAGTGGTTCGCGAGGGGCGAGTGAAGCCAGCCACCACCTTGTTCTGGGAAACCGAAATGGACAAGAGCGGGGAAGTGCGCGAAGGCGTGGCGGCATTTCTTGCAAAGCGTCCCGTGCGTTGGCCATGGAAACGCGCCTAGCCTGACGCCATGACCGAGCCCACCTTTAGCCACCTTGATGACAAGGGCAATGCCCACATGGTGGACGTTGGCGATAAGGCAGTCACACGCCGTCGCGCAGTGGCCAAGTG
>CAZRHK010000103.1:0-5203 GCA_964599815.1 uncultured Bifidobacterium sp.
GCAAGAGAAATGTTGTCTCTGACAGATTGGTCCACTGGGCGAATTGCTGCATTTGATCCGTGGAGAGACCATCTGCATCAATCACAACAGCGAGTGGATTTCCAAGAAACGGTTTCGTTGTAAAGACATCAACTTGGGTGAATCTCTTTTTCATCAATCTGAGTCTTGCCGAACCATTCTGAGCCTTCAAGGAAGCCATTTGGTTTCAATTTTATTTTGTCAGTTGACAAAACTATTGTGGTCAACATGACATCGGCAAAACAGGCTCGAAAACCTCATCAATCCTCTGAACTTGTTGTTGAAGACATCCTGAAGTCAGCAGCAACAGAATTTGCTGCACACGGATTTGAAGGGGCTTCAACTAGAGCAATCGCTGACAGAGCGGGTGTGTTCCAGGCTCAACTCAGTTACCACGTTGGCACCAAAGATGATCTGTGGCGGCAGACGATTGATTGGTTGTTTCATCGTCTGAGGCAAGAGTTGGAGAAGGGTTTTGTCGACCAGATGGATGAGCCGTTTGCTGATGCCGAAGAAGTGGTGGCTGACATCATTCGTCGACACGTGAAACACACTGCACGACATCCAGAGTTGTCTCGCATCATGGCGGCTGAAGCTGGAATGTCAACCGAGCGTACGAAGTATCTATTGAACACGCATGTGAAACCAACGCTTGCAGCGATGCGACTTGTGTGGATGGATGTGCAGGCGCAAGGTCGCGGCAAAGGGTTAGAAGCAGAGGATGTCTTTATGTTGATGATTGGCTTGGCGCCATTGCCGTTTGCGCAAGCGCCATTAATGAAGTCTTTAGTTGGAAAGGCGCGTTGTCAGGCCGATGCGCACGCCGAAGTATTAGTGAAGTTGGTATTGGGATGATTGATCGACGCACCATCAAAGCTGTCGTTGGAAACGACCACACAGAGATTTATCCGTTGCCAGATGACATTGTCGTCGAGCGTGATGTCATGATTCCCACGCGCAGTGGCCCTCGCTTGGCAGCAAATATTTTCTTGCCATCTGGCGAGGGGCCTTGGCCCGTGATGATGTGTTGCACAACATATGGAAAAGATTTGCATCCGCTTGAGTACACATTGTCTGGTCGTGGTCCAGCGAATAGATCAATTGGTCTCGACATGGGAAATATGCGAGTGAGTGAAGCAACTCCGTTTGAAGCTGCTGACCCAGGCTGGTGGGTGCCTCACGGTTTTGTCGTGATTCATGTTGATGCATTGGGATCTGGAAAGTCTGAGGGAGACGCCGCCCTTGGTTTAGGTGACGTGGTTGTTGATGCATTTTGCGACGCGGTCACTTGGGCTGCCGAGCAGCCATGGTCGAACGGCAAGGTGGGGTTAAACGGCGTGTCGTATCTTGCGGCAGTTCAATGGCGTATCGCCCAGAAGAATCCACGCGGGCTAGCAGCAATGTGTCCATGGGAAGGATTCACAGATGTGTATTCCGATGTTGTCGTGCACGGGGGCATCCCGGAAACCGCTTTCTTTCCATGGTGGATGTCGGGAGAGAAGAGTGCGTCGCCAGAAGATGATGGTGGTCCGTTCTTCTATGCAGAGAAACCACAGTTAGACGACGGGCCATTTGGGGCATTCTCAAATTTGACTAAAGGTGTGTGCCCAGATCGCTCACAGTTTCCAGTTCCAGATCTTGATTACGACGCAATCACCATCCCCACATTGACATGCGGTTCTTGGTCGGCCCAAGGGCTGCACTCCCGCGGTTGCTTCAACGGGTTTACACGCATTGCATCCGAGAATAAGTATCTGTTTACACATGGTCGCCATGAATGGACAGTGTCGAACAGTGTTGAAGCACTTGAATATCAGTTGTTGTTCTTCAACAAGTTTCTCGCTAACAAAGGTGACGGGCCACCGTCACGGGTACGTTTAGAAACCCGACAGACCCTTGAGGAATATTCTGTTCGCGCTGACGATGAATTTCCGTCACAATCGGCACATCTCGCCAGTCTTTACCTAGACGCAGAATCAAGAACGTTGACGCTTTCTATGCCGAATGATTCATCAGCCTCGTATGACTCTGAATCAAATGTGGATTCCTTACGGTTCTCGATGCGATTTGACGAAGACACAGAAATATCTGGGCCAATGGCCTTGCGTTGCTTTGTGTCTGCAGAGGCTGGGTTTGATCTGGATCTTTTCGTGGGTGTTAGAAAGTTTGATTCTTCGGGGCAGGAAGTTCATTTCTGGAACAGGTTGTCGAGTAACGACATTGTCACGCGGGGTTGGCTTCGAGCTTCGCGTAGGCCAGACCCATCGGTTGTTGGTGATTCGCTTGTTCCAATCTTTGATGGAGATGTTGAATCTGAATTTTCACCTCATGAAGTGATGGAGTTGAACGTTGAAATACTTCCATCGAGCACCTTCTATGAAAAAGGAAGTTCGATGGTTCTGGAACTACGTGGTCGTGACATCACTGAACTTCAAAACTTCCAACACCATCACGTCTTCAATTCAGGACGCCATACAGTGTGGTGTGGAACAGCATTTCCTTCACGACTCCTAGTGCCGTTGCAGAAATAATCGGACCTAGGGCCGTAGGTCGGCGATGACAATCTTTGACATTTGCATCATTGCTTTGAATGCGTACTCGCTGTCGTACCCATCTTGCCCTTGTAGTGCTTTGCCAAGGGCTTCGGGAATGATTTGCCAACTCACGCCCCAACGGTCTTTGCACCATCCGCACTGACTCTCGCTTCCGCCATTTGAGATGAGGGCATTCCAAATTCGGTCGACATCCTCTTGCGTCTCGCATGACACTTGAAAACTCACGGCCTCACTGTGTGGGAATTGAGGTCCACCGTTAAGGCCAGCAAATGGTTGGCCCAATATCTGAAACTCAACTGTGAGCACTGATCCGGCGGGGCGTTGGGCATCTGCTTGGTAGTAACTGATATTTCCCAGACGAGAATTTGGAAAGAGGTTCACATAAAACTCTGCGGCATCAAGAGCCTCGGTATCGAACCAGAGATATGTCGTCACAGTTGTTGCGGCCATTGCTCAAAACTACTCGGTTGTCAGAACGCCACCAGTTTTGATTTACATTGTTGCTTATGGGAGCAATCAATAAAGGTCGACACACAGCCGATGTTGGCGCCGACGGAAAAGTTCTGTTCTTAATTGGAATGCGATTCAACGCACTATGGAAGTTTTGGAAATGGATGCCAGTCTTTGTCGCAATGCCGCGAATGTTGATTGAGCTTCAGAAGAATCCCTCGCTGGGATTGGTGGGGAAGCCGCGCACTTTCATTTCAGGTCGAACAGTGCTGGTATGGCAGTACTGGGAATCATTTGAAAAACTTGCCGCTTATTCGCGTTCCGCAGACAACGTGCATTTGCCCGCATGGAGATCATTTAATAAGCGCATCCGTGATAACGGCTCGGTTGGTATCTATCACGAGACCATCATGTTGTCTGACTCAACGGTGGAAACGGTGTACGGCAATATGCCGGCGTTTGGACTTGGTGCGGTGACTGGGGTGGTTCCTGCGAGTAAGCGTGGTCAGACTGCAAAGTCACGTTTGCAGGGCTCGGATAACGAAGCACCTGCAGTTGATCCGTATTAGTAATCAACGGCCGATTAATTCAGAAGATAATCAGCAGTCCTTACACGCGTAGGATTGAGAGATGTCGTACGTCAGCACTTACATCAACACTCTTGGTCGAACAGAAGAAGCGTTCGAGTTTTATCGCTCTGTGTTCGGAGGTGAGTTCACAGACCTCGTTCGATTTCGAGATATGGACATGGGGGATGCATCACAAGGGATGACTGAATCTGACCTCAACTGTGTGCTGCACATTGAGTTGCCAATTCTCGGTGGTCATGTACTTGAAGGAACCGACATGTTGGCGTCAATGGGACATGAGTTTGTTCAGGGGAATAACTTCTCCATCAATTTGCATCCTGATTCCCGCGAGCAGGCAGATCAGCTCTATGCGGCCTTGTCCGTGGGATCAGCTTTTGCGCCTGGTATGGCAGATATGCCGTGGGGCGCGTATTGGGGAAGCTTTGAAGACAAATTCGGCATTCGCTGGATGATTAATCAGGCAAACTGACTACAGGAATAAAAATGACAGGAATCGAGTACAGCGTGTCACCGATTGGGACTGTGGTTTCATCCCGATCTGAGGCAGAAGATGACAACTGGGATTCTGAATCATCACGAATTGAATTGAATGCGCCATTCGGGGAGCAGTCGTTGCTGGGTCTATCTGACTTCAGTCATTGCATCGTGATGTATGTCTTCGACCGCGCTTCATGGGATGAATCACGAATGTCTCGGCACCCACGAGGCAATAAAGAGTGGCCCGAAGTTGGCATCTTTGCTCAACGCGCAAAAGACCGACCAAATCGACTGGGAGTGACCGTCTGCCAAATTTTGAAAGTCGATGGTGCTTCGTTGTATCTCAAGGGGCTAGATGCAATTGACGGAACACCGGTTGTTGATATCAAGCCGTGGATGAGCGAGTTCGGCCCGCGCGGAGAAGTTCATCAACCACAATGGTCAAGTGAGCTAATGGCCGACTATTGGTGACGGACGCGCATTATTTGCGTGCCCACACTTCAACGTAGGGGCCAGACGAAATATCGAAGACCGTAAACCCTGCGTTGTGCAACGGAGTTGTGATGGTCTCATCGGGCCACACCGTGTACCAGCGGCGGCCATCTGACTCATCGCGCCACCCTGTGTCACCAGATGACGGAAGTGATGCGTAGAACAAACCACCGGCGCGAAGAAGTGTGAAGCAATCGACAATTACCGCTTCAACCTCATCGATAGATAAATGAACTAGTGACGCTTGGGCCCATATGCCATCAAAAGTTTGTGGCGAGAAGAAAGTAGTTAGTTCTCGCATGTCACCATTCACAACTTTGTGTTTCGAACTGCACATGTCATAAAAGGAGGAGTTCAGTTCAACTCCAACAACTCGATGTCCACATGACGCGAAGAAATCAAGGTCGCGACCGGGTCCACATCCAACATCAAGAACGTCGGAGTTGGGTGCAAGTAGTGAGTTAAATCGCTCTGGCAATTCAAGCTTGTGCTGCTTGTATTTTTCCCGGTACCCGTATGGGTCGTTGTTGTACGCCTCAACGGACGCCAACACGGGGTCTTCGTTGTCTCTGCTCACACCATCATGCTGTCACATCACGAGTGAGCAGAGACGAAGAGTTA
>CAZRHK010000104.1:0-5127 GCA_964599815.1 uncultured Bifidobacterium sp.
GCCATCTACGGCAAGACCGTGCGTGGCCAAATTCCCGAATACAAGCACTGGTGTGAACTGGCCTAGGTGGCCCTCGGCTGTCTCACTTTGTGAGACGTCCTCCACAGACCAAACCCCTATGGGGTAAGGAGCCACAGGTTTTCCACAGATTTCCCCACAGGGGTTGACGAACGCTGTGTATGAAGCGATACTGACGTCATGTTGACAGCGCACTTCTCCAGCCTCTGTGCCGGCTCTGCTGCTGCCATCATCATTATTCGCTAGCGCATGTCGGCTTCCGGCATGCGCGCATCCACCGCCTCAGGGGCGGTTTTTTTATACCCAAAATTCAGACTTTCGAGATAGACAGACAGACGGAGAACGACATGAGTGCACAACGAGAAACAGTCGAGGCGTTCGACACCACATTGCGAGACGGCATGCAAGTGGAAGGCGTGTCGGCAACAGTGGAAGACAAGCTGCGTATTGCAGAACAGTTGGACTTTCTGGGCGTGCACTTCATTGAAGGTGGATGGCCTGGTGCCAACCCAAAGGACATTGAATTCTTCGCTCGCGCCAGCAAAGAATTGAATTTCAAACACTCCACTCTCGTTGCATTCGGATCAACTCGTCGTCCGTCTGGGAAAGTGGATGATGACGCAACATTGCGCAACTTGTTAGATGCCAACACGTCCACCGTGTGCATCGTTGCAAAGTCGTGGGATTATCACGTCACCGACGCGCTGCAAACCACTCTTGATGAAGGTGTTTTGATGGTTGCCGATTCTGTGAACTTTCTAAATACCAATGGTCGCCAAGTTTTGGTTGACCTTGAACACTTCTTCGACGGATACAAGAACAATCCTGAATTCGCCATGCGCGTTGTTGAAGCAGCTGTCATGAAAGGCGCAACACATCTCGTTATGTGTGACACCAACGGTGGTTCACTTCCGCACGAAGTTGCAGAGATTGTTGCAAAAGTGAAGTCGTTTGTTGGTAACGACGCGACTCTTGGAATTCATTGTCACGACGACACTGGTTGTGCGGTTGCAAACTCTATGGCGGCTGTGTTGTCCGGTGTTCGTCACGTGCAAGGAACATTGAACGGCTTGGGCGAGCGCACCGGAAACACCAACCTCACCACCGTCATTCCTAACTTGGAATTGAAGATGGGGTTTGCGTGTTTGCCAGAGGGCAACCTGTCTCGCCTCACCGCAGTCAGTAACCATGTTGCTGAAGTTCTCAATCGCCCACTGAATCCGCAAGCTCCATATGTAGGCGCATCGGCATTCGCTCACAAGGCGGGTCTGCACGTGTCTGCCATTAAGCGAGCTAAAGATGCGTACGAGCATGTTGATCCAGATGTTGTCGGTAACGGCACTCGTTTTGTTGTTAGCGAGATGGCAGGGCGCGCCACTATTGAAGTGAAGGCCGAAGAACTTGGCCTTGCAATGGACGGACCTGCTGTAAACCAAGTGATTGACGACCTGAAGCGTCTTGAACACGAGGGCTACCACTTTGAAGCAGCGGATGCATCGCTTGAGTTGTTGATGCGTCGCGCTTCTGGTTGGGAACAAGATCAATTCAGCGTTGAATCCATGCGTGTCATCACAGATGAAGGCTCAGACGGCCGTTTCACGACCGAGGCCACCGTGAAGGTGTGGATTGGGGACAAGCGGTCGGTTCAGGCAGCAGAAGGAAATGGCCCAGTCAATGCAATTGACGCCGCGCTTCGTGCATGTTTGCGTCCGCATTACCCACAGATTGACCGTATTCATCTCACTGACTACAAGGTCCGCATTCTTGATGGCGCAACGGCTACTGGTGCTGTGACGCGTGTTCTTATTGACGCAACAAACGGAGACCGGTCATGGACCACCATTGGTGTGTCGCCGAACATCATCGAGGCGTCGTGGCAAGCACTGGAAGAGTCGCTTGTCTACGGACTTTTGCACGACAAGTAAGTGATTTCTTCCTGACTCGGTAGGCAAACGGCGTAGAGTTTCTCCCTATGGCCGCACCCCGATTTGCCCCAGTTCCGCCCGCTGAACCTGTTCGTTATTACGAATCGCCAGACTTTGTTCCACAAGGATGGCAACCAGGTCGCCCCGGTGAAATTGAAGGTCGTCAACCCGCAGGTGAGCGCTTGGGATACCAAGGGCCAGATCAGGGATACATCATCACGTTGGCTAATCGCGCACGTGGTCGCGTTCGTGTAGCCGCAGGTGAAGACATTGACGATGCGCTGCGAGGATGTTCGCTGATTGCTCTTCGCCGTGCGTCATTATTTGGTCGTGCACCATCTGTTTACGACTTGAATCTTGCGTTGTCGTTGTGGGGATTCTTGACCGACACTCCACCAGCAGATCAAGTTGCTGTTCGACGTGAGCTGTTTGTAGGTGTTGGAAATGTTCATCACTACAAAGAAGGTCGTGCACTTGCCGATCTAGTTCCAGAATCAACACTTCGTATGTCGCCCGAACGTGTTGCAGCAGAAGCATCAACTAACTGGCGCGCACTCACGGGGTACGGACAATGACCGTTTATTCAGCACCATTGGGAGACATGGAATTTGTCTTGCGTCAGTTCTGTGATCTTGACGCAATTATGGGAATGCCAAAGTTTGCCGAACTCGATAATTCAATGGTTACAGACCTTCTTGAAGAGGCAGCTCGTTTCTTTGAAGAGCGATTTGCTCCGTTGAACAAAGTGGGAGACGTTGTTGGTTCACATCGCAACGATGACGGCACCGTCACTACTCCGGAAGGCTTCAAAGAGGCATACAGCGCTTATGTAGATGCAGGTTGGGGTGCACTGGGATTCGACCCGGGTTATGGCGGCGGTGGCTTTCCATGGGTTGTCAATATTGCACTTCAGGAAATTATGAATTCGGCAAACATGGCATTGACCATGGCGCCATTGTTGACGCAAGGTGCAATTGATGCCATCTTGCATCACGGCGATGAGATTCAAAAGATGACGTACTTGCCAAAGATGATTTCTGGGCAATGGACAGGCACCATGAATCTCACCGAGCCAGACGCGGGCTCAGACGTTGGTGCTGTTCGTACGAAAGCTGTGAAGCAAGACGACGGCACCTACCTCATCACTGGAACCAAGATCTACATCACGTTTGGTGAGCATGACTTGGCTGAGAACATCATTCACTTGGTTCTTGCGCGCACACCAGATGCGCCTCCAGGAACCAAGGGCATCTCGTGTTTCATTGTTCCGAAGTACATGTTGAACGCAGATGGATCTCTTGGAAAAGAAAATGATGTGAAGTGCGTCAGCATTGAACACAAGACGGGAATCAAGGCAAGCCCAACGTGCGTGTTGTCGTATGGCGACAATGGTGGGGCAGTGGGTTATCTCATTGGTGAAGAAAACCATGGAATGGCCTACATGTTCACCATGATGAACCAAGCTCGTTTGGGAGTTGGTCTAGAAGGTCTCGCATTGATTGAGCGTGCGTATCAGCAGTCGCTGGAATACGCCATGGTGCGTAAGCAAGGCCGTGCACCCGGTGCACCAGCTGGCGAAAGCTCGCCCATTGTTCAACATCCGGATGTAAAGCGAATGTTGGCAACAATGAAGAGCACCATTGAGGCTCTGCGTCGCATCATTTATTGGAATGCTGCATGTCTCGACATTGCTGCGCATCATCCCGATGCTGCCGAACGTGAGAAAGCTGCAGATATGGCCGCGCTGTTGACACCAATCTCAAAGGGTTGGGGCACAGACATGAGCGTTGATCTCACAGGAATGGCAGTGCAGATTCATGGCGGCATGGGTTTCATTGAAGAAACTGGTGTTGCACAGCATTATCGCGATGCGCGAATCACCACCATTTATGAAGGCACTAATGGCATTCAAGCAATGGATCTTGTTGGTCGCAAACTCGGAATGAAGGGCGGCGCTGTCGTCCTGTCGTTGTTGGATGACATGGATGTCATGGAAACAAAGATTGCAAAGCATCCAGAACTGGCATTGTCCGCAGTGGAGTTGAAGAAGGCAATTGCTGCAGTTCGTGAAACAACAAATTGGTTCTTCACGAATGCAACAAATCAAACCGCAGTGTTGTCGGGTGCTACGCCGTATCTTCGCCAACTGTCAACACTTGTTGGCGGCTACGTGATGGCAAAGTCAGCTCACATTGCAGTGCATTCAGAATTGCCGGAGAATGAAAAACTGGCCAAGATCAACACGGCCCGATTCTTCTGTGAACAATTGCTGCCAGGCGTTCATGGCTTAAGTGGCGCCGTGATGGGCGACGATGCATTGCTGATGTCATTCAGCGAAGAAGCGCTCGCGCTCTAATTACGCGTCAATAGCGTGGGCGCGCAATGCGTCCATGTCGCAAAATTCAGCAGCAAGTGCATGAGTGCTGTGCAACTTCACTTTTGGTGCACGTCCTGCCTCATATGCTTCTTGCCAACGAGGTGCGCAAAGACACCATTGGTCGCCGGCCTTTAGCCCTGGAAATCCATATTGAGGCATTGGAGTCGACAAATCGTTGCCGGCAGCTTTAGAAAATTCAAGAAATTCATCGGTCATGATGGCGCATACAGCGTGAACACCAGTGTCGTCTCCGCCCACCTCGCAACAACCGGTGCGGTAGTAGCCAGTCATTGGGGACGTGCAGCACGTTTGGAGAAGTTCACCGAGAACATTGAGTTGATCTGTTTGCGTAAAGCCGTCCATGGCCGCAACGCTACCCGTCACAATTGTCGGCAATAGCCAACAAGTAGCCTGAGAGGGCATGTCTGATACGCCCCGCTACCGCTTTGCTCCGTCTCCCACTGGCTTCTTCCATGTCGGTGGCGCGCGCACGGCGTTGTACAACTGGGCATTAACGCTTCGCACTGGCGGCACATTTGTGCTGCGAATTGAAGACACCGACGAATCCCGCAACAGTCCCGAATGGACGCAAGGAATCATCGATGCTTTGTCATGGCTTGGAATTGATTCATCCCATCCACAATTCGAGGGGCCGTATTTCCAAAGTGCGAATGCAGACTTACATGTTGCAGCGGCCCATCGTTTGTATGAACAGGGCAATGCTTACTGGTGTGACCTCACAGCAGATCAAATTCAAGAGCGGGCCAAGGCATCTGGCAAGCAGGGGTACGACGGATACTCGCGCGA
>CAZRHK010000105.1:0-5005 GCA_964599815.1 uncultured Bifidobacterium sp.
TGAGAGAATTGAATACGCAGGTCTCGCCAGAGGCGACGATGACCAACTTGAAAGCATTGTTTTAGAAATCAAGTCAGAGATAGAAGGTAAAAGCGCGTGAACGTCGTTTTGAATGAGCCACTTTCCCAGGTTTCCTTGCTATTTGTTTCAGCTGCAATGGGGCTCTTGGCGGTTGCTCTGCTTCTTTTCTCTTTCCAGCTAGCGAAACTTAAAGACGATTCGGCAGAAACTCGATTCGAAAAGTTTGGATTCTGGGTTTTGGGAATCGCCACCGTTGTCTTGGGCGTGGGTGTGATTCTCAGAGGAATCGCAGCAAACCGCGTCCCTTGGGCAAACATGTACGAGTTTTCTATCTCTGGTGCACTTACGATTCTTACTGTTTACCTGATAAGTCTTCGAGTTCGTGATGTTCGATACGTTGCGACTTTCATTACTGGCTTTACGCTAATCACACTCTTTGCAGCGGTCAGCTTGTTCTACGTTGAAGTAAAGACTGTGATGCCAGCACTGCAGAGCTACTGGCTAGTCATTCACGTAATGGTTGCAATTTTGGCGGTGGGCTTTTTCTCTGTTGCTACCGGCTTCCACATCTTTTATCTCATCAAGGATGCTGGTTGGGGCAAAGCAATTATGGATAAGTTCCCCGATCTGAAGCAGCTGGAGCGGATCGCCTATCGATTCAACATGGTTGGTTTCGTTGCGTGGAGCTTCACTTTGATTGCTGGTGCAATTTGGGCAGAGCGCGCCTGGCATCGCTACTGGGGTTGGGACACCAAGGAAGTTTGGACTTTCATCATTTGGGTGCTTTACGCAGGTTACTTACACGCCATGGCAACACGCGGCTGGGCCGGCAAGCGCGCTGCTTGGTTAGGTCTGGTTGGTTTTGGTGCAGTGATATTTAACTTCGTTGTAGTGAATCTCTTCTTCAAGGGACTACACGTTTACTCGGGGCTATAGAAGCTCCAGGCAGCGATCAATTCGATTTAGCCACCACTGTTTGCGGTCTTCACTCACTGAATACTTTTCAATTAGTTCCTGGTCCGGTTCGACTTCGCGAACTTCCATTACACCCTTTTCTGGAAGTAGAGGACTAACTGTGACGTCAGCGGCTAGTAGAGCAGTAGTTGCAAGACCGCAGTCATAGTTGAGCTCTGGAAGTGCTGCCGCTAAATGCAGTCCTTGTGATATTCCGATTGAGCTCTCTAGAGCGGAACTAACAACTATTTCTAGACCACTGTCAGAAGCAATTTGAAGTGATCTTTCGATTCCTCCAAGAGGCTGAACCTTGATAACTGCAATGTCAGCCGCTTCTTCTTCTGCTACTCGCAGTGGATCCTCGGCTTTTCGAATTGACTCATCCGCTGCAATTTTTAGTTCTATCTCCTTAGAAGCAAGCTCCTGCTTCAGTTGCTTTAATTCTGGAATCGTTGCAACGGGCTGCTCAAAATATTCGAGCCCTAACTCTGTTAGCTGACTTGCAAGAAAAAGAGCCGACTCGACATCCAAAGCTCCGTTGGCATCGAGTCGGATTTTGACATCAGGAAAAAGCTCTCGAACCCTTCTTACTCTTTCGATATCTTGAGAAAGTTCTTTTGTTTCAGCAACCTTGATTTTTACTGTTTCGAATTTCCCAAAGTTTTGCAAGGTGCTGGAAATTTGTTCAGGGGGAACGGCCGGCAAAGTTGCATTGACTTTGATGGTTTTTCGATTGAGTCTGGGGAGCGGGTCATTAGCCCAACTCAGAGCGGCGCGGAGCCACTGACTGGCTTCCTGATCTGAGTATTCGAGAAAAGGCGAGAACTCAGCCCAACGCTGACCTCGAAAGATTGCCAGCTCTCTGGTTTGGATTTTTCTAAAGCTGGTGCGCAGGGGTAGGGCCAAGATAGCTATATCGGTGAAATTTGCCTGCGCCACTTGATTAGTCTAGGAGCATGAAATTTCAGCCAGCCGCCCCTTTTGACCCTGCGCTATGGGACGAAGTGCCGGGCTTTGGCGATTTGGCAGACATTAGCTATCACCGGCACAAATCCCTAGGGATTGTGCGAGTCGGTTTTTCAAGACCAGAGGTAAGAAACGCTTTCCGCCCGCAAACTGTCGATGAGCTCTACCGAGCTCTTGATCATGCTCGAATGAGCTCCGATGTTGGTGTTGTTCTTATAACTGGCAACGGACCTTCTCCAAAAGACGGAGTATGGGCTTTCTGTTCTGGCGGAGACCAAAGAGTTCGCGGTGACAGCGGATACGAATATGAACCAGGTTCAGCTGGAAGACTCCACATTCTTGAAGTGCAGAGACTGATTCGTTTCATGCCGAAGGTTGTTATTGCTTTAGTTTCTGGATGGACAGCAGGCGGCGGTCACTCGCTGAATGTGGTGTGTGATCTGTCAGTTGCGTCCAAAGAGCACGCACGCTTCAAACAAACTGACGCCGATGTTGGATCGTTCGATGCTGGCTATGGCTCAGCACTATTAGCCCGTCAAGTTGGTCAGAAATTTGCTAGAGAAATCTTCTTCTTAGGCCAAGAATATGATGCTCAACGCGCCTATGAAATTGGTGCTGTAAACAGAGTTGTGCCACACGCAGAACTTGAAACCACCGGTATCGAAATGGGTAAGCAAATTCTTGCTAAGTCTCCAACAGCAATCAGAATGCTGAAGTACGCATTCAACCTTCCCGATGATGGTTTGGTAGGTCAGCAGTTGTTTGCGGGAGAAGCAACCAGACTCGCTTATGGAACTGATGAGGCAAAAGAAGGACGCGACTCGTTTTTAGAAAAAAGAAACCCTGACTGGTCAAGCTTTCCTTGGCACTTTTAAATGAAACCATTACGTGTTGTAAATAGTGCCGACAC
Organism: uncultured Bifidobacterium sp.; assembly: GCA_964599815.1. Taxonomy (GTDB): domain Bacteria; phylum Actinomycetota; class Acidimicrobiia; order Acidimicrobiales; family Ilumatobacteraceae; genus UBA2093. The sequence continues at coordinate 2,852 of CAZRHK010000105.1, forward strand.
TTTCGCAGCGCTTGAGCTGATGGTTGATGTCTTGGATGGAAAAGTCGCTGGTTTTATATCAGCGCAGGAGCAACCCAATGTTCCATCAGAAGTCGAGGATGAGGTAGCGCTAATTGTTGAAAGCTCTGGGTCGACTGGCACTCCAAAACAAATCAAGCTCCCGCTGGACGCGATCAAGCACTCGGCTACTGCAAGTAGCGAGCGACTAGGCGGAGACGGTCAGTGGCTGCTTACTCTTCCAACTAATTTCGTTGCTGGCGCTAACGTGCTGATCAGATCAGTGCTTTCTGATACTCAACCAATACTTCTAAACACCAGAGTTCCATTCACCACTGAGGCTTTTATTAGAGGGGCCTCATTGATGGAAGGCAGCCGGCGCTACACATCTTTAGTTCCAACGCAACTAAGTCGCTTGGTGAAAGAGGCAGAATCGGATGCTTTTGTTTTTTCAATGCTTAGAAAGTTCGACGCAATTCTGGTTGGAGGTCAGCTACCAAATTGGCCTGAGGTTGAAGAGCTAAGGACTAAAGGCATCAACATTGTGGTCAGTTATGGCATGACGGAGACCTGCGGCGGGTGTATTTATGACGGGGTTCCTCTGTCAGGCGTGAGTTATGAGCTAAATGACGGATTGATCTCCATTGCCGGACCAGTTCTCGCCTTGGGGGTTGGAACCAAATTCCAGACGAATGATTTGGGTGCAGTAGTCGATGGAAAGCTGGAAGTGCTTGGAAGAGCTGATCGCGTAGTTATCTCAGGTGGCATAAAAGTATCGCTAGAACGAGTGGAGCAAGCAGCTCTAAACATTCCAGGTGTTGAGCAGGTGGTGGCTGTTCCAGTTTCATCCCAATGGGGTGAGTCAGTGGGCATTCTTTATCAAGGAAGCCCAGAAGTGAATTTTGAAAGTCTTGCTGAGCAAATCTCAGTCGCTGCCAAGCCAGCAAAAGTTCTAAGAGTTTCTAGTTTTCCAACCACGGCAACTGGAAAAGTCGATTTGTTGGAATCAGCCAGGCTATTGGCGGATTAGTCTTTCCTGATGGGAATTAGAACCTGGATCACTGGTGCGCGAGTGAGAACTCTGCCGCTGGCAGTTGCACCCATTCTTTTAGGAAGCGCAACCGCAGCAACCATTGATCGATTTAATTTCCTGTTGAGTCTTCTAGCTCTTTTTGTTGCGCTGCTTCTTCAGATTGCCGTCAATTACGCCAACGACTATTCAGATGGTATTCGTGGCACTGACGAGCATAGGGTTGGCCCTACGAGGATCACTGCGGGAGGACTGGCCAGACCAGCAGCGGTTAAGCGTGCAGCATTCATCAGTTTTGCACTTGCTGCTATTGCGGGGCTAGTAATTGTTCTAATCACTCAGCAGTGGTGGCTTATCGGTGTTGGCCTGATTGCTATAACTGCGGCTTGGTTTTATACCGGGGGCAAGCAGCCATATGGCTACCACGGACTTGGGGAATTAGCAGTCTTCGTCTTTTTTGGTCTCATCGCCACCATTGGCACTAACTACATTCAAACCTTGATTATCGATCCATTAGCGGTTTTGTTGGGCGGAACTTTTGGTCTCTATGCCTCTGCAGTGCTACTGGTAAACAACATTCGAGATATTGAAACTGATACCAAAGCAGGCAAGCGAACGCTTGCTGTCATGCTGGGTTACAAGCCAAGCAAGACATTGTTCTTGTTGATGATTTGGTTGCCAGTGCTAATAAATCTGCTGCTGGTGCTGCTCTATCCAGCGACTCTACTTGGGCTATTCAATTTGCTTTTCCTTCTGCCAATAACTTTGATCATTATGGAAAGCCGTAGGTCGGGGGAGCTGATAACCGCCCTGAAACTGACGAGCTTGGCCGGTTTAGGCTTTGCCGCTTTGGTTAGTCTCGGGGTTTACCTGGTCAATTTCTTTTGACTCCAAAATGGCATCTTCGACGCTGCCTTGCTCGTCTAGGTATTTGCCCTGAGGGTCGCGGCTTAGTTTTTTAGCCACCTGTTCGCTCAGAGCATCACGCTGGCGGTCAAGTACCAATAGCGAGAGCGCAAAGGAAATTGCGGCTGCAATAATTGCAGAGAAATATGGGTTGAAATCCAATAGTAGGAGAATGAAAAACAGGCCAAAAAACATGCCCAATCGAATGAGTGTGTACATCA
>CAZRHK010000106.1:0-4988 GCA_964599815.1 uncultured Bifidobacterium sp.
GTTGTTGTTGGAATTCCTCGACCACCATCGTCGGTGTCTGCAGTTGTTAACACAACGTCGGTCACCGTGACATGGACTGCAGTGACATCAACGTATGCGGCTATCACCGATTACATCGTTGAATACAGCGTGAACAACTCTGGAACGTGGTTGGTCTGGAACGATGGTGTTTCAACATCTACCTCGGCAACTCTCACTGGACTCACACCAGATGTGCCCGTCAGCATTCGCATTAAAGCTGTCAACAGCATTGGTGTCAGCCCTGCATCTGCGTCTGTCACCGTGACGCCACGCGCAGTAGCGACCGCTCCGTCTGCACCACAGAACGTTGTGGCCACTGCGGGTGATACACGCGCAACAGTTCGTTGGGCAGCACCTGCGAATAACGGTGGTGCAGTGATTTCTCTGTACACCGTTACTTCTTCACCTGGTGGCTTCACATGCACAGCATCCAGCGTGTTGGCATGTGTGGTGAATGGTCTCACTAACGGTGTTGCTTACACGTTCACCGTGACGGCAACGAACTCCATTGGAACCAGCCCATCGTCAGATGTCAGCAATGAAGTAACGCCAGTTGCGCAAGGCATTCCATCGGTTAACGCCGAGTCGTGGGGTCTCGACCGCGCAGATCAGCGTGCATTGCCTCTTGATGGACTTCTCACCCGCGCCGGCACTGGCAGCGGAGTTGATGCCTACATCATTGACACTGGTGTTGCATCTGGTCATACACAATTCGCTGGTCGCGTTGTCTCTGGCTACACCGCCATTGGTGACGGCAGAGGAACAAATGACTGTCACGGACACGGAACTCACGTTGCGGGAACCGTTGCAGGTTCATCATTCGGATTCGCCAATGCAGCGAACATTGTTCCAGTTCGAGTTCTTGACTGTTACGGAAGTGGTTCAACGTCTGGCGTGATTGCGGGCATCAACTGGATGATTAACCATCACATTGCTGGTCAGCCTGCAGTTGCCAACTTGAGCCTTGGTGGTTCATACGACGCAGCCACTAACGACGCCATTACACGCGCAGTTGCCGATGGAATCACAGTTGTTGTTGCAGCAGGTAACGAATCAACAGATGCATGTACAAAGTCGCCTGCAAGCGCACCGGCTGCAGTAACTGTTGGTGCAACCACCAATGCAGATGGAAAGTCATACTTCTCCAACACCGGAGCCTGTGTTGACATCTTTGCGCCAGGTAGCTCGATTATTTCGGCTGGTATCACTACATCAACGGCATCTGCTGTGATGTCTGGTACGTCTATGGCGGCACCGCATGTTGCAGGTGTGGCGGCAGTGATTTTGGGCAATGCTCGCGCGTTGACTCCATCTGAAGTGGCAGCCCGTTTGTCGGCCGATGCAACCACTGGTGTTATCACTGGGTTGAACTCGTCCACTGTGAACGCATTGCTGTACCAACGTCCAACATCTAACGCATCGTCTGCTGCATTTGGAGATGACGACGCGGTTGATGGCGTGAATGACGAAAACGGTTCAGATTCGGCTTCTATGGATTACGGCAGTGAAACACCTGTTGTAAACAAGCCGCCAGCAGTTGTTGCTCCGCTTGCTCGAATTACAAGTGCACGCAAGGTTGGCAAGACCTACCGCATTGTTGTTGCTGCGCCAAAGGGCTCACGTGTTGTTGTGTATCGCAATGGCAAGGCTGTAGCCAGTGGAACAAAGACAACGTTCTCGGTGTCAATTGGTAGTGCGAAGTCTGCACAGATTCACGCTGTGGCAATGTCTGGCGGATCATTCTTGGTGACTCAAAAGGTCATTGTTGGAGTTCGCTCACAATCCACACGCAAGTAAATGAAGCTTCGCGCCGTTGTTGGGGTAGTCGTTCTTGCGGCGTCTCTGCTGACTGCGTGCTCTAGCGACACTTCATCCACCGATGTGACCGTGGCAAGTGGTTCACCTAGTGGGGTGGAATGGTTGCCGTGCGGAGACATTGAATGTGCGCGAATTGATGTTCCGCGAGTGGGCTCAGACCTAGAGGGCGACACCATCAAGGTGTCTGTGTATCGACGGGTGGCGGCTGTGAAGAAGGCTCCGGTATTGGTGCTGTTGCCAGACAGAACTTTTGGAGACAATGCACGAACGTTGGTGGAAGATGCGCCGTTGAAACTGGGTGCTGTAGCTCGCGAGTACACACTGATTTCCATTTCGCCGCGTGGAACCGCTGATTCTCCACTTGAGCTCACCGATGTGAATCTCATGTCATCACTAGATGATGTAGACGATGTGTTTGCCGTGAAAAAGGCAATGGGGTTCAAGAAGTTTGTGGTGATGGGGTGGGGTGCAGGTGCAACAACTGGGGCTGCGTTGGTCATGACACAACCCTCACAGGTGTTGGCAGCGGTGCTTGATTCGCCACAAGATCCGGGCGAATCAATGGTGCGGCAGGCCGAACAGCAGTTGGCATCAATGCAAACCGCAGTGGTAACAGCAATGCGTTGGTGTGCATCGCATTTATCGTGCCCAACAAATGCAAATGTGGCGCAAGCTTTCAGTCAGTTCAAGACAAATCTGCGTTTGGGTCGTCTTGGGGCAGGAATTGATTTCGACACCATTGCTCGTGCGGCGACTAACTCCATTGCTCAGGGCGATCCACAATCGTTGTTTATTGCCATTAATGAAGCATCAGAAGGTGATGGCGCAAAGTTGCTGGCCATGGCGGGTCCGTTGCCAACGCCAGAATCATCGCGTGCGGCATGTGCGAATGTGTCGTTGTCGGCGTCCCAAAGAATCGCCAGTATTTTTGCTGACTTTGCTGCGAAGAAGAATCGCCATTTCTATATGGGCACCGAAGCGTTCACATACGGGTTTTGCGACAACTTGCCAGCCACCCAACGTCCGCTTGGAGAAGTGAAAGCCGTTGATGAAACTAAAGATGTGAAGGTGTTTGTCACCATTGCACGTGGCGACCCAGTGGTTCCTCCGTATACGCCGCGAACAATGGCCAAGCGCATGGGGTGGACATACAAGTCTGTGTATGCGAATCGCCATTTAGTGATTGGTATTGATCAAGCAATCACCGCGCAGGCATTTGAGTTTTTAGACGCCAGCTTGAACGATTAGAGACCGAAGAAGTCCTTTAGTAGAGCAGCGAGTTCCAGTGGAGTGTCGCCTTGCACCGAATGTCCGGCATTCTCCACGTGTTCCACGCGAACCGATGATGCTCGTTTACGTAGCTCTGCTTCGTCGTCGTCGGACACAACACTTTGTGAACGCATGCCGCGAACAAACATAAGTGCTTTGCCAAAGTGTTGTATGGCGTCCCACAACACCGCAGTAGATGGACGTTGTACTGCGCCGTCTACTTCTGGCAATGGGGGAGCATCGTCGCGTCGGTAACGCCACACCCATGAACCGTCTTCTTTTTGTAGTGCGTTGTGCAAGATGCCGCGACGCAAACTTTCAACAGTGCGTGTGGGGTTGAACTGAATGGTGCGCTCGAGAAGTTCTTCAAAAGAGGGGAACGTGGCGGGGCCGTTGACAAAGTCGGTGATTTGTTTTGTCTTTTCTTGGTTGACGCCAGGCGTGATGTCTACCAACACCATCTTGCGAACAAGGTCTGGGAAATCTCGTGACAGTGCGATGGTGGTGAGGCCACCTAGTGACATACCAATGACGCCGAGTGCGTTTGGTGCAAGTGCGCGAATAACGGCTGCAACATCGGCTGCGTTTTGTTCAAGGGGTTGTGCCTTCGGGTCAAACGCTGCGGCAGATGCAGAGTGGCCATGACCAGGCAGGTCGATGCACAAGAGTGGAACATTCAGGGCAAGTGCAACCGTGTCCCACGTGTGGGCGTTTTGTGCTCCGCCGTGGAGAAAGACCAACTGTGGTTCGCCCGCGCCCCACTTCAGTGCAGAGATCTGGCGACCATCGGCCATGGCAACGAACTCACGCGAGACCACGGGCGGGTTGTTGTAGGGGATGCCATATTCAGCAGCATTTTCATGAAACATGCTGAATTCGTCGTAGGGAATTAACTCGGCCATCACCCCACCGTAGTCAGAGCGTTGTTTTCTCAGATAGACAGAACGAATGGCACGTGACCATATATATGTGAATGGCTTGCGCTTAATGGCGCTGGTAGGGGTTCTTCCGCACGAACGAGAGGCCGAACAGCCCGTTCAGGTGGATATTGACTTAGAGGTAGACCTCACGGAAGCTGGCCTCACCGACAACTTGGTGGACACAGCCAACTACGGGGCCATTGCACAAGCCGTCTCCGACGTGGTGCGCACGTCAACCGATGTGTTGTTGGAGCGTTTGGTGACACGCATTGCAGAACGGTGTTTGCAGTTTGATCATGTGGAAGTGGCCGATGTTCGATTGACAAAGTTACGCCCACCAATTCCAGAAGATCTCGACTCAACAGCAGTACGCATTGTGCGTAGCCGAGTGGACATGAAAATTCCGGCGCGTCACCGCGCGATTGTTGCACTGGGCTCCAACTTGGGTGACCGTGTGGCGTATTTGCGATTCGGTTTAGAGCGTTTGTCGAATGTGATTGCGCAGTCGCAAGTGTTTGAAACAGATCCAGTGGGTGGGCCAGATAATCAAGGTCCGTATCTCAACATGGTGGCGGTGATTGATACAGATCTTGACCCGTATGCAATGTTGCGTCGCTTGTTGCAGATTGAAGCAGAGGCGCACCGCGTTCGTGTTGAGCGTTGGGGTCCGCGCACGTTGGACCTTGACTTGTTGTTCTACGACGATGTCACTATCAATTCTGAAGAATTGATTGTTCCGCATCCACGATTCTCAGAGCGTCGATTTGTATTGGAGCCATTGTCTGAAGTGGCGCCAGAGCATTGCCCATCGCAGTGGAGAGATCGCTTGCCTGCATACGGTGTGTATCCGCGTGGACCCATTGATGGTCTTGTGGCGCACGTGTCGTTGTCGTAATGCATATTGCGCTTCTTATTCCTGCACTGAATGAAGAGCAGGGAATCTCTCGCACGGCGCGTGTT
>CAZRHK010000107.1:0-4896 GCA_964599815.1 uncultured Bifidobacterium sp.
GGACCAAGAAGTGCGGAACCAACAAATGCAAGAGTGAAGTAACCGATGTATCGACCACGGTCACGCGGCGGGATGATGTCGCCAATAACGGCAAAGCTGAGTGCTTGAATTCCTCCGCCACCAAGACCTTGGAATGCGCGAGCGGCGATGAGTTGTCCCATGGAGTTTGCAGCTCCACATAGGAACGATCCGATGAGAAACACAAACATGGTGATCTGGAAAATTCGGCGACGACCATAAAGGTCGGACAATTTTCCAAGAAGTGGGGTGGCAATGGCCGAGGTGACGATGTAGCTGGTGCCAACCCACGCAAAGCTTTCAAAGGAGTTGAAGTCTCCAACAATTTTTGGAAGTGCAGTGGCGATGATTGACGTTTCCAGGTTGGCCAACATGGTGGCAGTGGCGAGTGCTCCGAGGACAGCCACCAGACGTGCGCGTGTAAAGCCCGGAACGGTTGATTCTTGCCCCCAATACCCCATGACTTTCACCGTAGCCCTGCAAACAAGGTGAATGCCTAGGTGGAGGAGTGAGAAACTGCAACATGGCTGAATTCTCGTCCCATGTGGTCACTATTTTCCGAAATCGCCTCCTGGCCGGGGCAGAAGCGGACTACGCATCCGTTGCGCCACGAATCTCTGAATTGGCTAGCCAGATGAACGGATTTATTGATGCAAAAACATTCGTTGCTGCCGACGGTGAACGAGTCACCATCGTGACGTTTGCAGACCAAGCTTCGCACAATGCATGGCGTGATCATCCAGAACATCGCGATGTACAACAACGAGGTATCGCAGAGTTCTACTCCGAATACTCCATACAAGTAGGAACCGTCACCTACAGCAATCATTTCGTGAAGACAGAGCAACTCTGATGACCAACGAGTGGCTTCAACCAGTTGGTGACTCCTCTTTTCGTTGCTGGTGGCCTGGCAATGATGTGCCGTATCAGCAGTATCACGACACCGAGTGGGGTCGACCGGTGCATGATGATCAAAAATTGTTTGAAAAACTTTGTCTTGAAGGTTTCCAAGCAGGTTTGTCGTGGCTAACGATTTTGCGCAAACGTGAGAATTTCAGAGATGCATTCCATAATTTTGATCATGAAGTTGTCGCTCACTTCTCAGATAATGAAATTGAAGAGTTGATGACCAACGCTGGAATTGTTCGTCACCGCGGAAAGATTGAAGCGGTCATTAATAATGCGCAACGTGTATCTGAATTGATTGATGACGCTGGTTCTTTGAATAATTACTTCTGGTCGTTTGCGCCACAGACTCCATTCGGCAGAGAAGAAACGTCACAACATCCGTCAGGCGTTCCTAGTACCTCTCCGTCGGCAACTCGATTGTCAAAAGACTTGAAGAAGCGCGGATGGAAGTTTGTTGGGCCCACCACGATGTATTCGTTTATGCAGTCAATGGGCTTAGTGAATGATCATGTGGAGGGTTGCTGGGTGCGTGATGAATGTGAAGAATTGCGCACACGCGCCCACATGGGGCAATAGCCTCGGAGTATGAGTCAAGAAATCTTTGATAGTCCCTCTGATTGGGTCGCGGATCACATCAAGCGTTACGTGGCAACAAATGGTGAAGATGGCCATGATTGGAATGGAACACAGATTCTTTTGCTCACCACAACGGGTCGTCAGTCCGGAAAGCTTCGCCGTAGCGCATTGATTTACGGACAAGACGGAGACGATTTCATCATCGTTGCGTCACGTGGCGGCCATCCGCATCATCCGTCGTGGTATTTGAATCTCGATACTCACAACACCGTCACTGTGCAAGTAAAGGCCGATGTTTTTTCTGCAACTGCGTCAACCATTGAAGACAGCAGCGACTACGAACGCTTGTGGAATGTGATGCTGACACACTGGCCCGCGTATGCGGAGTATCAGCAAAAGACGGATCGCAAAATCCCGTTGGTGCGACTTCGTCGCAACTAATCGCGCGGGTTGAGAAGAATCTCGGCGTTTTGGCGCACTTGCCAATCCCGATCTTCAAGCGCCTTTTCTAAAGCCGCATCAACTTCTTCGCCATCGAAGGGTGCAAGCGCTAATACTGCGCGTCGACGAACTGCTGGTTTGTCGTTACACGCAGCCAAGATTGCGGGCAATCCACGCTCATCCCCTAGTGAACCGAGTGCGGCCGCACATGCTTCACGTACGACTGGTTCAGTGTGATGCAGAGTTGCGGCAATGAGGGCCTCTATCTCGTTGTCTGTTGGAGAAGTACGTTCGCCAAGACACCATGCGGCCATTTCTGCAACAAACACATCGTCGTCATTAAGAAGTGGATGAATGTGAAGTGAATGCATGTCTACTGAGACTTCAATTCCCGTCCTTCGCACTTCCGACGATGCATCTGTGAGAGCATTAACAACATGTGTTTCCGCAATTGCCTTCATGCGGTGAAGAGACCGAAGAGCACTTGCTCGAACTGAATGATCTGAGTGTGACAGCGCGCCAACAGCAGTATCAACATCGCCAATGAATCCAGCTTGAATCACCGCAAAACGTTCAGATGCGTGGTCTTGAATCATGGAGAGTTAGTTGCCAACGAGTCCGCCCAGCACCTCAAGTGCAATGGCGGCAGCGAATCCGATGACACAGGCAATGAGCGCTCCGAGAACAATTGCGCCACCCGTAAGTCGGGCGAACGCATTGCGTCGCTGTTGCCTCTGGGGTTCTTGGTACAAAGGTGTTGGCTTTTGATCAACCCGAACGGGGATTGGCTTGCGAGGCGTGGCAGGCTTGAGGCGGTCGATAATCCATAGGGCCACGAACGCCAGAGCAATAGCCCAGCCTGCGCGAACGGCGGTGCCTGTAGATGACATCATCATTGTTGACAACATAAAGACCGAGCTACTCATGAACGACGACAGCGTACCCCTCCCACCGCCGCAGAAGACCGCACGACTCTCTACATTGCGCTGGGCACTTCCCGTTATCACGTTGTCGTGGACCATCATGTTGAGTGTTCTAGTAATGGCGGCTGTGAGAATTCAGCGTTGGGAACTTGCGCCTGGAGAAGCTGTCGCTGTTTCGCCTCGTATTGGTTTTTCTCCTATTGCAGAAGGTGAGTCGGTGCCGGACCGATTCACCGCTGACGATGGAATTCGCTTTGTCACGGCGTACGGCGGCCAGTTGTCGATTCTGGATTCGATTCTCGGATGGCTAGACCCTTACGTGCAGGTCAACACATACACCGAGCACTTTGGTGAACGAACTCCAAGTTCATCACGACGCTTGGGTTATCAAGCCATGTTCGGTGCCAAACAAGTTGCTGAATACGTTGCCATGAAAAAGCTTGGGCTTGATGCGAAGTTCACCGAAGGCGACATTGTGATTGAAGAATTGGTGTGCGACGGTGCGCCAAAAGAAAACTCAGCCTGTTCAGAGCTTGAGGTTGGTGACACCATTATTGAAGTCAACGGCACAAAAACTCCAACGTTGTCAGCGCTTTTGAAGCTGTTACCCACTTTTTCTATTGGGCAAGAAGTGTCCGTCACCGTCATTCCTTATGCACCGCCAGGTGGTGAATCTCAGGCTCCGCAGAAACGAACAATCGAAATAATGGCAAGTCCGGATGAAGCAGATCGACCCATCATCGGATTCGTTCCCGCTGATACTCGTGTTGTTCAACTGCCATTCGACGTCACCATTTCCACCCCAGACATTGGTGGACCATCTGCCGGTCTGGCATTCACGTTGTCTCTCCTCGACGAGCTGACCAAGGGAAACCTCATGGGCGACAATCGAGTTGCTGCAACTGGCACCATCAATGAACTTGGCGCGGTCGGTGCCATCGGCGCCCTTGTTCAGAAGGCCGTTGCGGTGCGCGATGCTGGCGTCACCTTGTTCCTTATCCCCAAGGGCCAATCTGATGACGAGGTGAGGAAAGCCCGTGATGCGGCTGGCACGGGCGTTGAGATTGTTCAGGTGGCCAGCCTGGACGATGCGTTGAAGGTGTTGCGGGCTCGTGGCGGCGACCCACTTCCAGCCTCTATCTCCATGGATAAGCCCGTGAAATAAGGGGTAGCCCCCAAACTGCCCTGTGGATAATGCCACCATTGGGTCCTCTCAGGGCCGTACTGTTGAGATGTCATGGCTATTTCCTTTTCTCGACCCGATCCTTCGTCCCCAGCGGCGGTGGGTTCTGCCTCTTTCCCCACGAATCGTCGCGGGTTCGACCAAGGCGAAGTACGCGACTTCCTGCGCATGGTTGCCGCCGAACTGGCGCGACTTCAAGAACGTGAACGGTTTCTTGAAAACGAACTCCGCACACTTCAGACACGTGGAATGTCTGCACCCGGACGTCTTGACGAAGAGACTGTCACCACACTTTTGGGCGAAGAAGCTGCGCGCGTGTTGTCTACAGCGCGAGATGCCAGCACACAAATTCGTGAACGCGCAGAAGAGTCTGCAACTCGTCTTGTAAAAGATGCAGCAGAAGATGCTGCACGTATTCGCGAGTCAGCAAACATTGAAGCGTCACGTATTCGCGAAGATGCCGCACACGATGCTGAAGCTGAAATTGAAATGGCTAAGCAACAAGGTCGCGACATGGTGAATGAAGCCCGTGCATATCGCGAAAAAGTGTTGTCTGAATTGTCACGTCGTCGTGATGCTGCGCGTGGGCAGATAGAGCAGTTGTTGCATGGTCGTGACCGTTTATTGAATGCATTTGAGCGTGCACGTCTAGCAAGCGAAGACGTCATCAATGGATTAACCGAAGCTCACGATGAGCCTGAATTCATTGTTGATTTGTCGCCAACTACAGGTCCAGTGCCCGTTATTAATCCGGAACATCCGTCTGTTAAGCCATTCGACCATGAGGTGGCAAATACCGAGATTGCAGTAGTTGAAGTTGCTGTTGAAGACACAGTTATTTTCGAT
>CAZRHK010000108.1:0-4810 GCA_964599815.1 uncultured Bifidobacterium sp.
CGTGATTAACGGAGACATGACGCTTGGCGGACTTGTTGCTTTCAACACCTATCTCACCATGTTGATTTGGCCTATGCGAAACATTGGTATGACCGTGGCCTTTGGTCAACGTGCAGCATCTGCATTGTTGCGCGTGAATGAGATTTTGTCCGAAGAGCCAGCCATTGCGAGCCCTGCTCATCCAACAAAACTTCCCGCATCTGGTTTGGCACAGCCTGTGGGAGCAGTGAAGTTCAATGCGGTTCGATTCGGTTACGACATTGGTCATACAGATGTGCGTGTTTTGAATGGTCTTGATCTTTCGATTGAACCAGGGGAGTCGGTGGCCATTGTGGGCGCCACGGGTTCGGGAAAGTCCACCATCACGCGATTGCTGTTGCGCTTCTACGATCCGCAAGCAGGAAGCATCACATTGGACGGTGTCGACCTGCGCGAATTGAAGTTGTCGGACTTGCGACGTTCTGTTGGAGTGGTCTTCGAAGACACGTTGTTGTTTCACGACACGGTGTCGGCAAACATTGCATTTGCCAAACCCGGAATTGATTCCGAGATTGTTGTTCGTGCTGCAAAGCTGGCAGGTGCGCATGACTTCGTGATGCAGTTGCCAGAGAAGTACGACACGGTGCTGGGTGAGCGCGGTTTTTCATTATCTGGAGGTCAACGCCAACGTATTGCGATCGCGCGTGCAATTGTGGCCGACCCGCGCGTGTTGGTGTTGGACGATGCAACGTCCGCAGTTGACCCCACCAAAGAACATGAAATTCGCGATGCACTGGCAACGGTGATGCGTGGGCGAACAACATTGGTGATTGCACACCGCCCAGCCACCATTGAATTGGCCGACCGTGCAGTGTTGCTAGATAACGGTGTTATTGCTGCAACGGGCACTCATCACGAGTTGTTAGCCACGAACGACCGTTATCGCGAGGTTCTCGCCGCCATGTCTCACAAGGCAGGTGAGTAACCATGTGGTCTGGTGGAGGTCGCGGTGGCGGCAAGAGTGGAATTGAAGAAGACGACAAGCTGAATCGCACGCAGACCCGTGTGGTGTTGTCTCGAAGTATTCGCATGGCGGGCGAGTTCCGCAAACAAGCATTGTGGGCGTTGATTCTTGTGACCATCACTGTGGGGTGCACTCTTGCGGGGCCTGTATTGGTGCGTCACGGTATTGATGCAGGTATTAAGGCGAAAGACACTCGCACCCTGAACGTCACGGTAGTTGCCTACCTAGTAGTTGTTGCCATTGCATATGTGATTGGGCGTATGCAATATGTGGTGCTGAACAAAGCTGGCGAAGGGTTCTTGCGTTTGTTGCGTGTGAAGGTGTTCGCTCAACTGCAACGCCAATCAATGGCATTCTTCGACCGGGAGAAGGCCGGTGTGCTGGTGGCACGAATGACAGCCGACATTGAATCCATGGCAGAACTTGTGCAGTGGGGCCTCATGCAATTCTTGTCTGCGTTCTTGCTGTTGTTCCTGGCGTTCTTCTTGTTGCTCAGCCTGTCGTGGCAACTCACGCTGATCACTTTGATTGTGTTCCCATTCCTAATTGCGGCATCGGTGAAGTTCCAGCGCGACTCCAACAAGGCGTATCTCGAAGTGCGCGAAAAGGTCGGCGCCAACCTCTCTGCGTTGCAGGAAGGCATCACCGGAGTTCGCGTGATTCAGGCCTATGCCCGTGAAGACGAACAGATTCGTCGATTTGAAGAATCAAACCGCGCACTCTTCCGCAGCCACATGTACAGCGTGAAAGTGAGCACGTGGTACTTCGGATTAATTGAGTTTGCGGGTATTGCGTCATCCGCATTGATTGTTGGTGTGGGCGGATGGCTGGTGCATCGCGGCACAGTGTCACTGGGAACCGTTGTTGCTTTTGTTCTGTTGTTGGCCAACTTGTTTGACCCTGTGCAGCAGTTGTCGCAGTTGTACAACACTCTGCAATCGGCTGCGGCAGCGCTGCACAAGTTGTTCGGCATTTTGGACGCAGAGCCAGATGTCGCCGAATCACCAACTCCAACACCATTGCCTGCGGTGGGCGATGTGGATGTTCGCAACATCACGTTCTCGTATGCGGGTGCATCACAGCCGGCACTATCTGGTGTGAGTGTGTCTCTCACTGCGGGTACTCGACTAGCTCTGGTGGGTCCAACGGGTGCCGGTAAATCCACCTTGGCGAAGTTGATGGCGCGTTTGTACGACCCGCAAGATGGCCAGGTGCTGTTTGGTGGAGTAGATCTTCGTCAGGCTTCCATGGAAGACCTACGGCGACGAATTGTGGTGATTCCGCAAGAAGGTTTCTTGTTCGATGGTTCTGTGCGCGACAACTTGTTGATTGCGCGACCCGATGCAACCGAGCAAATGTTGTTGACTGCGTTAGACAATCTTGGGTTACGCGAACGCTTTGAGGCGTTGCCAGAAGGTCTTGATACTCAGGTGCGCGAGCGTGGTTCTCGTTTGTCGGCAGGAGAGCGTCAATTGGTGGCGTTGTCACGTGCTGCATTGGTAGACCCAGCTGTGTTGGTGTTGGACGAAGCAACATCGAATCTCGACCCGGGTACTGAAATGTTGATTGAAGCGGCGCTAGAGAAATTGATGGCGGGCCGTTCAGTGATTGTGGTGGCGCACCGTTTGTCCACTGTTCAGCGTGCCGAAAAGATTGCAGTGGTGTCCGACGCACGTATCACCGAGATTGGTTCACACGATGAACTCATCGCCATGAATGGCCACTATGCGGCACTCGTGAACAACTGGAACAAATCCCAACCCACTTGATGGGAGCAGCTAGTCGCGGGCCACGAAGTACTTTGCCTTGGGGTGGTGGCAAATAATCGCTGATGTGGTTTGTTCTGGTTGATACTGCCAACCAGTTTCTTCACTCACGTCAATGCCAATGCGACCGGCTTCAAGAATGCGCGCCACGGTTGCGTTGTCTTCAAGATCTGGGCAAGCGGGGTAACCCCAGCTGTAGCGGCCACCGCGGTACTGCTGGCGGAACAATCCAGCAAGTGAAGGACCATCTTGGTCAACAAAGCCCCATTCAGTACGAATGCGATGGTGCCAATACTCAGCGAGTGCTTCGGCCATTTCAACGCCGATGCCATGCAGCACCATGTAGTCGTTGTACTTGTTCTCGGCGAACAACTCTGCAGCCTTCTCGCTGACTGGTGAACCCATGGTCACAATATGGAACGCTGCGTAGTCCTTCTCGCCACTTTCAACAGAACGGAAGAAGTCTGCAATGCACAGATACGGTGCCACTTTCTGTCGTGGGTAGTGGAAGCGAGCTTGTTCCACGGTGCGCGTGTCGTCGGTGTACACAACAAGGTCGTTGCCATCGGCGTTAACGGGGAAGTAGCCGTACACCACCTGTGGCACCAAGTAACCACCGGCTTTTGCGGCAGCTAATTGTTCGCGCAACAAGGGGCGAATGCGGTCTTTGAACTCTGCGTCAGTCTCGCCCTCGTTCGGGCGGTATTGCCATTGATTACGGAACAATGCTGTCTCGTTGATGTATTCAGCAATCTCATCAAGACCAATACCCTTGACAACTTTTGTGCCAAGGAAGGGCGGCGTGAAGATCTCGTTATCAGTCTCTGCCTCTGGTGAGCGTGCAGGAATGGTTGAGGGGTCTACCTCTTCCTTTGCAGCACGTTCAATGAGGCGAGTGCCAAGTGTGCGACCAAAGTCTGGGTCATCATTTCCGGTGCGCTTAATGTCCATCAACTTGTCAAGAGTGGACAGACCTTCAAATGCGTCTTTGCCGTAGAACACGCGGCCGTTGTACACCTTGCGCAAGTCTTGCTCTACATAACTACGTGTAAGAGCTGCGCCACCCAGCAATACAGGAATGTCGCTGAGTTCTTGTTCGTTCAACGTTTCGAGGTTCTCGCGCATGATGATGGTGGACTTCACAAGAAGACCACTCATGCCTAAGGCATCGGCATCTACTTCCTTGACCTTGTCGATCATTTCTTGAATGCCGATCTTGATGCCAATGTTGTGCACTTCGTAGCCGTTGTTGGTGCAGATGATGTCCACCAAGTTCTTGCCGATGTCGTGCACATCGCCCTTCACCGTTGCAAGAACCAGCTTGCCCTTGGCGCTGCTTTCGCCAGTCTTTTCCATGAACTGCTCAAGATGCGCAACAGCCATCTTCATTGTTTCAGCACTCTGCAACACGAAGGGCAATTGCATCTGGCCACTACCGAAGAGTTCACCCACTTCGCGCATGCCATCCAACAAGATTTCGTTGATGATGTCGAGCGGTGCAATGCCGTTTGCTCTAGCAACTTCGAGGTCTTCAATGAGTCCTTCGCGGTCGCCATCAATAATGCGCTGACGCAGAATCTTCTCTATTGGCCAATCGCTGCGATCTTCTTTGACTGCTGCAACAGAAGAGACGCCAGCAAACAATTCAAGAAGCGCCGTCAGAGGGTCGTACCCATCTGCACGGCGATCATAAATAAGGTCTTGGCACACCTTGATTTGTTCTTCTGGAATACGGGCCAGCGGAAGAATCTTTGATGCATGAACAATCGCCGAGTCAAGTCCGTGTTCGCGTGCCTCATGCAGGAACACACTGTTCAACACCTGGCGAGTGGCAGGGCTAAGACCAAAGCTGACGTTCGACAAACCAAGTGTGGTGTATGCACCAGGAATCTCAGTTTTGATTCGCTTGATGGCATCAAGTGTGGCCATGCCGTCTTTGCGCAAGTCTTCATCGCCGGTTCCAATAGGGAACGTGAGCGCATCGAAAATAAGGTCGCTCGCAGACAAGCCATATCGTTCTGTTGCAATCTTGTGGAGTCGG
>CAZRHK010000109.1:0-4807 GCA_964599815.1 uncultured Bifidobacterium sp.
TACCACGAACTCTTACATGCTGTACTTGCACAACGAGTGACGAGCATTGAGGCAAACCGGCAATGGAGAAACATCATTTCGCGATTTGGCTCTCCTGCACCAGGACCACAGCCTGAATTGCGTACCCCACCATCACCAATCGATCTTGCGTCATTGCCGTATCACGCCTTTCACGAATTTGGCATTGAACGCAAGCGAGCGGACGCAGTGCGCAATGTTGCACGACATTTCGACTATCTCACCCGAGTGTCCGCCAGTAACTCCCCTGCCCACGTCGCCACCGAGCAACTTCAGGCAATTCCAGGCATCGGCGTGTGGACCGCAGCTGTTGCAGGCGGCTTGGCGTTTGGCGATCCCGACGCACTCCAGATTGGCGATTTTCACGTCAAGAACACTGTTGCATTCGCTCTAGAAGGGCGTATTCGCGGCTCCGATGAAGAAATGGTCACCAGTCTTGAGCCATATCGGGGCCAGCGGCACCGCGTTGTTCGATGGTTACAACTCAATGGCGTAAGAGCACCTGCTCGGGGTCCTCGTAGGCGTATTGTTTCAATCACCCGTTTATAGGGCCTCTATGGACACCACATCCTCCCGCTTTTCCATCGCTGTGCCCCCGGCATCAGACCCGTGGGGTCGCGCCTTACGTCGAGGAGCCGTGGCATACGTTCTCTCTCGCTTATTCACCGTTATGGGTGCCGCCATTGCGGTAGCAGCACAAGCGGTCTGGGCCCGTTGGAACGAAGAAGAACCTGTCAATGGCCTCACCGGACTGGTTCAAGTGTTCGACAGTTGGGACGGACACTGGTACCTAGATGTCGTGCGAGAGGGCTACCCGCATCACATCATGCCAAACGTGACGTACTTCGTCTCCGACGCACGAGCCGCATTCTTTCCCCTGTATCCGCGCCTCGTGCACTACCTAGACAACATCGTTCCAGGTGGCCCGGTCAGCGTTGCACTACTTGTCAATTTAGTTTTCGGAGCGGTGTTCATTTACTTGGTCGGCGTTTTAGGAAAGATGCTGTTCGACACGAAGACTGCAGAAAAGGCAATGATCATTGCCGCCATCTTCCCCGGCAGTTTTGTTCTGAGTTGGGCGTACTCAGAAGCGCTTCTCCTCACCATTGCGGCGTTGTGCTTTCTTGCACTCAGCAAAAAGATGTGGCTTTGGGCTGGAATCCTTGCGGCCCTCGGCACAGCGTGCAGACCGAACGGAATTGCACTGGTGGCTGCATGTGGTATCGCCTCTCTCATTGCCATCAAGAATGACCGTGAGTGGAAATCACTCATTGCACCACTTCTTTCTCCGCTCGGTTTTGTTGGTTTCATGGCCTTTCTCATGCATCACACAGATGAAAACTGGGCGTGGTTCCGCGTTCAAAGTGAGGCATGGAAAGAGGGAACAAGTTTTGGCGCTACGGCAGTCAGCAGAACCTTCGACTTCATTTTGAATCCCACCAGTTCGCCCACCAGTGTGTTAACCGCCGCATCTATGGCTGCCATGATTTTGGGGCTCATTGCATTGTGGAAGTTCCGAATTCCTGCCATGTATTCGGCCTACACAGCAGTTGTTCTGGCACTAATGCTTATTCCAGCAACAGTCACTGCGCGCCCACGATTCTTGTTCACAGCGTTCCCACTCATTTTCCCGGTTGCTCGCGCACTACGAGACGATGACGACAAATGGTGGCCAATCATCACAGCCATCCTGGTAACAGGCCTTGTCACTGTCACCGGAATGTACGGCGTACGCGCCGCAATCCCCTGATATTTACAACGGCAAACGGCGCCACACTGGAAGCGGCACGTTCTTCAGGATTAAGAACATCCAGCGCAATATTCCAGGAGCCCATACAACTTTTTTGTCAGTGGCAATTCCTTTTTCAACGATTGCCGCAACCGAATCGGCATCTGTTGAAAACGGAGCTTTCTTCATCCCCGCTGTCATCTTCGTAGATACGAAGCCAGGCCGCACAACAAGCAACGACGCTCCTGTGCCAACTAGTTCATGATCTAGCGCCAAAGCGAAACCATCGATTCCAGCCTTCGTTGCACCATAAGCGGGGTTACCTTTGCGAACCCGTTCGCCAGCAACTGAAGACAGCAACACAATCTTTCCATAGCCCTGAGACTTCAGTTGATTTGCCAGTGAATACAGCAGTGTCATGGTGGCCGTGAAATTTACATTTGCCATGTCAATCAGGCCAGACGGATTCGCGTAATAGTCAACACCTTCATTCAGTAGACCTTGAGAGACAATTGCGACGTCAATATCGCCAATTTCATCGGTGACTGCGCGCACAACATCCTGCATGGACGCAGCATCGGAAGCATCGAAACGAATGTGGTGAAAATCGACCTCTGGAAAACGGTCTGCTAGCGAGGTTGTTGATGACTCCGCTTGATCAAGGTTTCTGCTGACCAACACCACGCGAGACACACCAGGCTTTACCACCCTCTTCAGGATTGCCTGACCAATCTCACTTGTTCCACCGAACAACACAATGTTCTGCGCAACACCAACGCCGTTTTTCATGACACCCTCCTTGGGTCTACAAGCCCAAGACGTCGCGCAAGATCACTGCGCCACACACCTTCTGGGTCCATTTCGTTTCGCGTGCTCATCCACTCGTCAAAACGCGGATAACCGCGACGAACTGCACTTGGAGCAACATGTGAATCTTTTGCCAAATAGTGGCGTCCGCCAGCATCGAGAACCATGCCATCAACTTGGGACAGAAGTTCTGGCAATCCGGTCAAACCTGCAGCCATGTCGAGAGTCAATGTCCACCCTTCAGTGGGAAACGACAAAGGCGCCAAGTTCTGTGGCCCCATGCGCTTTAGTACCGCCAAGAATGACGCAACACCAGCACCAGAGAATTTTTCAATCACGCGCTGCAAGACATCTGTTCGATCTAGCGGAACGATGAATTGATATTGAAGGAAACCCTGGGGACCATACAAACGGTTCCATTTATTGACGCCGTCCAATGGATGAAAGAACGCAGGGATGGATTCAATTCCAACATGACGTTTCGATGGCGCTTTTCTAAACCATGCTTCATTGAATGCCTTAATGGTCCACTTGTTCAGCAGACCGTTAGGAACCCAACCCGGTGCAGACACAGTGAGTCGTGGGTCGTATGCAAGAGGATCATCGCCTTTTACTTCAGAGGCTTGCGCGTGATCACCACGTGTTAAGACTCCTCGACCCATTGATGATCCAGTGGCCAACAGATCGACCCAACACACCGAATAGCGATACGTTGCGTCGTCGCCATCACTAGACATGGCGGCGCAAACAGCATCAAAGTTGGCAAGCCGTTCCGTCTCTACTCGAACCCTTGACGATTTAATGGGCAACATAGCCACCGTTGCACGCAAGATGACTCCGGTGAGACCCATGCCGCCAACGGTGGCCCAGAACCACTCAGGATGCGACGTAGGCGACAATTCAACAATTTCACCGTTTGCAAGAAGAACCGTCATGGACTTGACGTGCTGGCCAAAACTTCCGTCGAAGTGATGATTCTTTCCGTGAACGTCAGATGCAATAGCGCCTCCAACTGTGACAAAACGTGTGCCCGGAGTGACAGGGATAAACCATCCACGCGGAACGCACAAACGCAAAATTGCGTCGATGCTGACACTGGAAGCGACATCTAACAGGCCAGTGACTGGGTCAAGAACTGCGTCTGCTCCGAGCGGATCATGCTCGCTTGTGAGTTCAACAACATGACCACCAGCATTCTGGGCGGCAGCTCCATACGAACGCCCTAATCCTCGGGCTATCACTCCGCGCTCTGAACTGCTTGTTACAACGGAACGGATTGCGTCTGGGTCGTTGGTTTGCACAACATCTGCAACTGTCCAGGCAGTGCGACCCCATCCGGAAAGGCGTTCACGTGGCATTTGCTAATTCTAGTCCTCAGACAGTTGAGGAATACCGCAACTCTGGAGGCGCTTAGGCAACATAGACGGCGAGGCCGTACACAATGACCCACACCAATCCATATAGCTGAATAGAACGATCGCGCAGGAACACTTCTTCAGGAGCTCCGCCACCACCGTTCTCCAGAACCATCAAGTACCGCAAGAGTGCAAGCACCATGGGCACGATGGAGAGAGCATGAAAAGGCAACACTTCATCTGCATTCGTAGCGTTTTCAAATGCCCACATGCAGTAAGTGACAACTGTTGCGGTACACGACACCACAAGTAGTTGACGCAGATACGGCACGGTGTAGTCGCGCAGCGATGCTCTGGTGGAGCCTGCGTTGTCACCCATTTCCACCAACTCTGCAAAACGTTTTCCAGTCACAATAAAGAAAGAACCGAATGTTGTGCACAGAACGAACCAATTCGACATTGGCGTTTCAGTGCCTGCGGCGCCAGACATTGCACGCAGCACAAAACCACTTGCAACAATGGCTAGATCCAAGAGTGCAACATGCTTTAACCACGAGCTATACGAGATGGTCAGCAGTGCATACAACGCAACAATGGCGCCAGCTTCAAGGCGCACCGTTGCAGCAACAACAGGTCCCCCAAGCAACAACAACGTGCCAAGAACTTTTGCAAGCGGCAAAGGTATTGCTCCACTTGCAATTGGTCGAAAACGCTTCTTCGGGTGAATCTTGTCTTGGTCTACATCCTTAATGTCATTCCAGTAGTACGTCCCACTTGCGGTCAAACAAAAGGCGACAAACACCACCGCCGTCTTCCACAACGGCTCCCATTCGTTCAATACTCCGAGAGCTCCAGGTGCGGCAAACACCAAGACATTTTTCATCCATTGATGTGGACG
>CAZRHK010000110.1:0-4755 GCA_964599815.1 uncultured Bifidobacterium sp.
GCGAAGCAAAAGATTGGACGTTCGTGTTCTTGTCTGCTGCAATCGATGCGTATGGCGATGCGAGTGGCATGGGCATGAAGGGTGGCAACATTCAAGCATTCTCCGCTTCAGCAGATGGTGCAGATCTTGCGTTCAGCAGCTTGTCTGCAAACGTCAGCAAGCTTCGCAGAGAGAAGATGGCTGGCACATGGAAGCAGGACGCAGACTTCTTTGAAGAGAAAATCGCTGAGGCAGAGCGTCGCAAGAACGACGAGATCTAAAGATTGTCGATGTGTCGAGAGTTCTCAGCTGTAATCAACGGCTGAGAACTCAGCAATCTTGTCGAGGCGGTGCTGTGCGTCAATGAGGCGCACAGTGCCACTTCGCGAGCGCATCACAAGGCTCTGTGTGTGAACGATTCCAGGTGTGAATCGCACACCTTGCAATAGTTCACCGTCGGTCACGCCGGTTGCGGCAAAGAAGCAGTTATCGCCCTTCACCAAGTCGTTGGTGGTGAGAATCTGATCAAGGTTGTAGCCCTGCGCAATTGCATCGGCACGCTCTGCATCGTTGCGCGGCCACAAGCGACCTTGAATTTCCCCACCCATGCACTTCAATGCAGCGGCAGCAACAACACCTTCTGGTGTGCCGCCAATTCCAAACATCACGTCAACACCGGCGTTTGGCCAGGCCGTTGCGATGGCGGAGAAGATGTCGCCGTCTGAAATTAATTTGATGCGTGCACCACTGCGGCGAACTTCTTCAATTAAGTCGTCGTGGCGTGGGCGCTCGAGAATCATGACGGTGAGATCGCGAACCGATTCGCCTTTTGCCTTTGCGATCCACTTCAAGTTCTGTGTTGGTGATGCAGTGATGTCAATGGAACCAACAGCATCTGGGCCAACCGCAATTTTTTCCATGTAGAAACATGGGCCTGGGTCGTACATGGTGCCGCGCTCTGAAACCGCAATCACTGAAATTGCATTTCCTCGACCAGATGCAGTGAGAGACGTTCCATCGATGGGGTCTACTGCAACGTCGGTGAGTGGGTGAGAGCCATCACCAACTTCTTCACCGTTGAACAACATTGGTGCGTCGTCTTTTTCGCCTTCACCAATGACAACCACGCCAGACATGGGGACTGTGGCCAATACGGTGCGCATGGCGTCAACAGCTGCGCCGTCGGCTCCGATTTTGTCTCCACGGCCTACCCAACGCGATGCCGCCATGGCGGCTGATTCGGTGGTGCGGACAAGTTCAAGTGCAAGGTTGCGGTCTGGACGCTCTGTGGGCATGAGTCCACCGTAGTTCGCTCACTAGCCTTGCGAGGTGCCCCACATCCCCCTTCAGCTGTGTCTCGCGGGTCGGGAGATCACCGACACCCGCGTTCGCCCTGGCGGTGAGTGGGTCTCGGCGGTGGTGTCCGAGCCCGCCGTGTCGGGGTCCCTAACTCGACTAGTGATGTGGCAGGTGGCGTCTCCCCAGCAAGAAACTGTCCTGCTACTAGAGCCCATGCCGGTGGCGGGTAGGGGGCTGTCGGGTGGTGTCCACGTGTGGGACAACGATGGCAAGCGAGTTTTCGTTGTCACCAAGACCGACGGCATTGTGGAGATTCCGGTGACAGACGACACCCCAGGCCAGATGCGTCGATTGCCCTTCGACATCACGCGTTCGTGGTCTACGCCAGTCTTCGATTACATGAATCGTTCTGTCTATGCGATTGCAGATTGGAAACAGTTGTGGGGCTGTCACGCTGATTCTGGTGAGCCGTGGTTGGTGCACGATGCAAGAGATTTCGCCATGGACGCGTGTGCTGGTTCAGATGGCATGTGCGTTACATGGAATCGACCACATATGCCGTGGACACAAAGCACGGTGTATCCAGAACCTGTGACTCCTGGTGTTGCAGTGCAGCAACCGCGTTTCAGTACAAGTGGAAATAGTTTCGGGTACATCGACGATCGCACTGGCGTGAACAATGTGCGCATCCTTGCAGATGGAATAGTTCCACATGATGTGGTGATTGAAGACGACTGTGAACACGGTGGACCAACATGGGGTCCGGGTCAGCGCACCTGGTGTTTCAACACAGATGGAACAAAGGTTGCCTACACACGAAATGAAAAAGGTTTCGGTTCGTTGTGGGTGTACGACAGACTGACTGAACAGCGACACATGATTGGTCGCGCGGTGCATGGATGCGTGTCGTGGGAAGAAAACACGTTGTGTGCACTTCGATCTGGTGCACGCACCCCACAACAAGTTGTTGTCTACGACGTCACAAACATTGAGACGCCTTCTCGCATCATCGTGGCGCGTGGTGGAGACGACTTGTGGGCATCTCCCGAAATAGATGCAGAACTTGTTGAACCGTCGGTGCATGAAGTGGAACATGACGGAGTAGTAGTTCCATATCGCCTGTATCGATCTTCAAAACATCCGTACGGATTAATTGTGTGGGTGCATGGCGGGCCAACAGACCAATGGCAGGTCACCTTTAGGCCGCGTCTTGCGTTTTGGTTGTCGCGTGGCTGGTCTGTGGTTGTTGTTGACCACAGAGGAACAACGGGTCACGGTCGCAAATTTCTCACTGCGCTACACGGTTCGTGGGGTGCAGTGGACGCAGACGACACCTGCGCAGTGGTGCAACACGTACAGCGCGTTTTTGGGTACAGACCAGAGCGCACAGTTCTCATGGGCGGCAGTGCAGGTGGTTTAACGGCGTTGAACACTGCTGTACGTATGCCAGAAAATGTTGCCGGAATGGTGTTGTCGTATCCAGTCGTAGATCTTGGTGAATTAATGCGTGGTGACGATCCGTTTGAAACGCATTACATGCCCGAATTGATTGGCGCGAATGGGCCAGATGATCCAATTTTGCATGCGCGTACTCCGTTGACGAATGCACATCGCATTGCAAAAATTCCAACGTTGATTTTTCATGGAGACAAAGACACATCTGTCCCATTGGTTCATTCGCAACGATTGCAGAACGTGGTGCGCGCTGCTGGTGGAAAGATTCAGCTTGAGATTATGGAAGGCGAGGGACACGGATTTCGTGAATCTCGCAGCACAATTCGAGAATTCATTGTGACCGAGTCATTCCTCGGTCAGTTCTGATTCTCCGCTATCCAGAAATTCGCTGAGCGGCTTCAGGAATTGATAGCCGCCGTAAAACTTGTTGTCGTCTTCGGTGACCTCTGGGTCCCACTGCACGTAAAAAATGGTGCGACTAGCGAAGTAGATGTATTTCAGTTTCCAGTGGCAACGGCCGCCAACTGAACCGCCAGGCAACAAAATTTTCGCTTCCTGAAATACAGCCATGAACTTTTGCAAGCTTCCGCTGGGGTAATTCTCTGCAAAGAACTTGGCGGTGAATCCCTTCATGTTTGGAATGGGATGGGTGTAATGCAAGATGCGGTCAACGTCGTAGCGAGATAAGACAATTCGAAAATGATCGAGGCTTGCTGGTGGTTCGGTGCCGTAACGCGGGTCTGACATGGCGGGTCTCCTATGTGATTGGGGACCGACCATTGCTTGTACGAGGCCACCATGAGATGGCACCGTCGCATCCGCAACGTGAGGCGGGGGAGAAAGGTATAAGACCCCACCTCACGAAGCGCAAGCACCGTGGCCGGTCTGGCTCGGTTGCTGGCCGCGTTTCCGCAGCTCTCGTGATGCGTTTCCATTTTCTCACTGGGGTGTGTCACAGAGAACAGAGTTGGTATGAAGCCTGGCGAAGTTGCTTCGGTAGCGTCACATTCATGCTCTTGGCCGAATTGGAAATCTTTCATTCCCGGCCAATTGCCCCCACGCGACGACTCTCGCTGGGGCATCTGTATCTACCTGTCGACCCAGCCCCAGGCTTTGGCGGCATCTTGCTTGGTGCAGTGCTTGCTGTTCACGTGAAAGATGTTGATGAAGACTTACACGTTGATCTACAACGCTTGTTGTCTGAAATTGAACGCGGGACACGAGTGGTACAACCACGACTTCGTCATCGATTCCAAGTTGATCGCCACGGTCTCACGTACAGCACGCATCGCATGATGGGTGCAGGGGACACCATTGAGTTTGAAATGAACAGCAGTGGTACGCCATTGCAGCAGGTACTTGGTTCGTTATATGCGTTAGAGCGACTAGATCCACACATTCGCGCATCGCTTATTCCTGTGATGCGTCGAGCATTCACATGGCGCGGCCCTATTGGTCCGTCGTTTATTGCGTATCTCGCTGGGTCAAAATCATCGTCGGTGTCTGCGTTGGCAGATCCACGTGCGTGGGCATTAGACGTTCTCGGATTTCCTGGTGGCACGGTGAAGCCCAGCAAGCGCGAAATTACATCGCGTTATCGCGAGAGACTTCGTGCAGTGCATCCTGATCACGGCGGCAACGAGAAGAACGCCGGAAAACTCATTATGGATGTCACTGAGGCGCGACGCATTTTGTTAGAGGCGTTGTGACACCGATTCAAGGTGTCGTGTTGTTTCCAGGTTCGGGGTCTTCGTCAACCCATTCATCATTGCTCGCAATGGAACAAGCGCTGGCGCCGCTTCCAGTTGCACGGGTGGATTTTCCGTATCGCAAAGCTGGCAAATCATTTCCAGACAAAGCGCCTGTATTGGTGCAATGCGTCAAAGATGAAGTACGAGCGTTTTCGGCATCGCTTGGCGTAGAGACGTCGTCGTTAGTGATTGGTGGTCGGTCCATGGGTGGGCGCATGTGCTCTATGGCTATTGCCGACGTTAATGATCCGCTAGACGTTGCCGGCTTGGT
>CAZRHK010000111.1:0-4436 GCA_964599815.1 uncultured Bifidobacterium sp.
CTTGTTCTTCCGTTCGGCACGTCATATGCGCGCTTAAGTGTGGAAGAAAGCACTGCAATTGTAAAGGCAGCGCGCCGTCGTTATCACCGCCACAATCAAGCGCGTCGTTTTGTGGAGAATGAAGTGTGGGCGGCCATGGCTGCTTCCGTTCGCTTCGATACAGAGCCTGAAGATGTGCGTGATGCATTACGCGAAAACATCGACATGCGTGCTGCGTTAGAGCGCATGTGGCCGTTGTTGACACCAGCACAGTTGTTGCACGATCTCTATGGTTCAAAAGCACTGTTGAAATTGGCTGCAAATGGCATCATTCCCGAAGCCGATTACTTGGCGTTGCATCGTGAACGTTCAGAATCTGTGAACGATGTTCGTTGGACAAATGCAGACGCAGCATTGCTAGACGAAGCACGTTTCCTTCTCGGGCCGAAGCCGGGTCGTAATGGCAAGGTAGATGAGGCCGACGAAATTCGCACCTATGGCCACATTGTGGTGGACGAAGTACAAGATCTCACTCCAATGCAATTGCGCATGGTGACACGCCGTTCACTCAGTGGTTCTATGACTGTGGTGGGCGACATTGCACAAGCAACTGGTCCGCTTGCACCAAACGAGTGGAGCGATGTGTTGGATCACCTTCCATCGCGCAAAGAGCCACGCATTGTTGGTTTGTCGGTGGGGTATCGAATTCCGTCGCAAATCATGGAACTCGCAGACAAGGTGATGCATGCAGCAACTCCAGGTTTGCGTGCACCACGAAGCGTTCGCGATGGTGACGAGTTGCCCATTATTACGAAGGCCGCAGATGCAACAGAACTGTTGCGCGCAGTGTGTGCACGTGCGGCAGAACTTGTTGCGCGTGGCGATGGTCGTACCGCAGTCATTTGCCCAGACCACATGGTGGACACGGTGTCTGCTGCGTTAGATGCTGCGTCATTGCCACACGGTCGCGCACAGGCTGCTGGTCTTGATCAGAACTTGTCCATTGTGCCGGCCAGCGTTGCAAAGGGTCTTGAGCTAGACGATGTGATTGTGGTGGAGCCAACAGACATTGTTGCTGAAGACCCACAAGGGTTGCGTTTGTTGTATGTAACGCTCACGCGTTCAACACGCAGCCTCACTGTGGTGCATCAGCAACCACTACCCGACGCAATGCTGTAGTTAGTGGTCCTGCCTGCCGGTCTGGCTAATGACGAGTTGGTACAACTCTCTTGGTGTGAATCGCCCATCAATTGATCTTCCATAAGTCAATGCGAAGACTTCCTGAAAAACTTCGATTGGTTCAATTTCTATTGTGTCATCCTCGTTGATTTGGTATGCCTGTTGAAGTGTTGTCACAAAGAATTCAGCCGTCTTATCCGAACTAAATTCTTCATACGAAATGTGACGAAAGAAATTTGTTTCACCGTTCGGGACATCTGGTGGCATCCAACCCATGGCAACGAGAGTCTGTATTGATTTTTCGTCCATTTTCGGCTCTAAATAATGATTGCTGACCGCTTCAATGACAATGCAGCCGGACTCATGGTGTGCAATTTGCACATACGGTCCATATCCACGATGTTGAGAAGTATGTGTTTGGAAGATGATGAAATCGTCGAGATGTTGCAACATCAGTGAAAACACCTGAGTGAGTACTCGCCAAATTGGGTCTGAAGGTGTCTGATTCATAAATCTCCTGTCGCAACTCGCTTAAGTTTCATTTTTATTGTTCAGAGGTATTCATTTTTCTGACAGACTAGATACCAATGACTGAGTCGCCTGAATCTCGTGAGTATGAATCTTTAGAAAAGGCATTGCAAGCGTGGCCCGTCCATAAAGACCGCCCAGAAGTGTGGTCAGAAATACATGAGGTCATAGAGAAGGTTGCTGGGCGTTTGGGAGATGTCATCAAGGTGCATATCCCCCAAGCCGAGTCATACATTGCGGTCACGTTTGCAAAAGAACCAACGAAAATTGGCGCGTATGTTGGCGCAGGTCGGGTTGATCACATTGTTGAGGTGGCAGGTTCATACGTTCCCGAAGCTGCACCTGCATATTGGCGTTCCGAACTTTCAACGGTCGGGGTAAGTGCGGCTTCAGGTAGTCGAGGCGAGACAGTTGACCATGTGACGTGCCCCAATGGCTGCGGTTTGAAGATCGCGAAAACAGCCGAATGCTCTTGTGGTTGGCGATTCAATCAGAATTCCTAACGACGTTGAACTAATTCGCGAGTAGCTCGGGGAGAGATTCGCGAAGAAGAGAGAGGAAGCGCGCAGCTTTGTCTGCATCTGCTGGTCGCTTGCGTTCTGTTGCGGTGCGAACCAATTCCACAATGCGTCGAACATCTTCATCAAGTCCGATGACGCCACTTGATTCCACTTGCGGCTTCAATACTTCCCAAATGGCCAAGGTCTCTGCATACGTCTGTTTATATGCGGTGGAATCAGAATCAACAATTTTTTGACCAAGACCAACGATGGTGTCATTCAATTGAGTCAACAACTGCTCAATGTCGCCAGTGGGAGTAGCAAGTGTTGTGGTGGTTGTTAGCTCGGGCGGCAAAGTAGTGGCGGCATCGGTGATGATTTCAGTTGCACACGACGACAATGCAACAACGCAGGACACAACAGCTGCAAGACGGGGGAGGTTTTTCATATTTTCCTAAATGGTGACGAGAATTCGTTCGGTGGCAAATTTCTCCACCACAATGCTTTGTCCATCAACAGACAACGTCATGTCACCTTTGTCGTTCATGCTGGCAACTTCTCCGCTGAGACCTGGCATCAAGTTGGTGTTCTCCAAAAACTCCAACATGCCGGGCGAGAATTCAAGTTCTTCTGGAATGCGCGACACAGTGAACTTCTGACCCGTTGATACTTTCGACAACTTCACTGCAGCGGGCGCAGAGTATCCAGAACCTGGAATGGGATTTCCATGTGGGCATGTGGTGGGGTTGCCAAGTTTCTGACGCATCGCTTCTTCCACTGCGTCGGACATGACATGTTCCCAACGACCTGCTTCACGATGCGCAAGCGCCCATGACAAGCCAAGAATGTCGGTCATGAATCGTTCTGCAATGCGGTGACGGCGCACCACACGCTGCGCAAGTTCTTCTCCCGCGTCAGTCAGGGTGATGTGACCGTCGGTGACTTTGATGAGGCCTTCTTCGGTGAGTCGCTTAATCATTTCCGACACAGACGGGCGTGACACCCGAAGTCGCTCTGCAATACGAGCCTGAATGACATCCAAATTGTCCTCGCGCAATTCGAAGATGCATTCGCAATATTCCTCGAAGGCGGGGTGGTGTTCTCCGGGATTCGGCATATCCGCATTCTACTGATGACCCATGGAGTGGGTACCCTGCGTGCATGGCAGATCACAAGGTGCTCGAGGCGTTTTCGCCCGCGGTTCGTGAGTGGTTTGCCACGTCTTTCCCAGAGCCAACTCCGCCACAAGTACAGGGGTGGCCAGCCATTGTTGGCGGTGCACACACGCTTATTTGTTCGCCCACAGGCAGCGGAAAAACTCTCACCGCATTTCTCTCCAGCCTCGACTCGCTCATCACCACTGAAGCACCACCACTGAAACAGCGCACTCGTGTGTTGTATGTCTCACCTCTCCGTGCACTCGCCTTCGACGTAGAGAAGAACCTTCGTGCGCCACTCGCCGGCATTGGGTTAGCAGCAGAACGACTTGGTGTTCCGTTCAATGAACCAGTTGTCGCCATGCGCACCGGTGACACCAGTGCGAAAGATCGTCAACAACTTGCGCGTAAACCACCCGACTTGTTGATTACAACACCCGAGAGCTTGTATCTCATGCTCACATCGTCGGTGCGCGAGACATTGGTGAATGTAGACACCGTCATCATCGATGAAATTCACGCACTTGCTCCTACCAAGCGTGGCGCGCACCTCATGCTTACGTTGGAACGTCTGGAAGAAATCACCAAAACTCCACCGCAACGCATTGGGTTGTCTGCCACGCAACGCCCACTGGAAGAAGTGGCACGTTTTCTTGGTGGTCAAGCAAACGGTCAACCGCGGCCCGTCACCATTGTTGATACGGGTGTGCGCAAAACATTGGATGTCAATGTTGTTGTGCCAGTGGAAGACATGGGCGACCTGGGTCAGTTATCTGCGCCAGGAGAACTCACTAGTGGTCCCGCCACTGCAGCGTTAACACCACGACGCAACAGCATTTGGCCAAGCGTGTATCCGCGCATCTTGGAACAAATCTTGCAGCATCGTTCCACCATCATCTTTTGTAATGCGCGTCGTCAGGCTGAACGTTTAGCTGCGCACCTCAACGAGTTGGCCGCAGAAGAAGGAATCGGCGTCGACCCAGAAACCGGTGCTGTGCGCGATGAGTTAGTGAAGGCTCACCACGGGTCTCTCGCGCGAGAACAACGCGTTGTTATTGAAGATCAACTAAAGCGCGGCGCATTGCGCGCCATT
>CAZRHK010000112.1:0-658 GCA_964599815.1 uncultured Bifidobacterium sp.
GGCAAGTTGTTGTATCTGTACTCACAGATCTTCTTTGTACTGACCACAATTGGCCTCGCGATTGCGCTGGTCCTCGGTTACCGAGTAGGACGAGATACTTACAAAACTTGGGAAGGTGGCCAGAGAGTCGAAAAGGTCGATCTTGACTGGCAATTGATTCTGTCTAATTGGGGTGTGATGGTCGCCGCATGGCTCGTGGCAGTTCTTTTCATTGTTCTGCTTGCTGCCATTGGCGCAATTGCTCAATCAAAAGGCGAATCAGTTGAAATTCAAATTGAAGAGGCGACGCCTTAAAGGACTTTTCTAAAGATCTTTGCTTTGCGGTCTGTGTATGGCGGATACGCCAGCGACGGATCCGGCTTGGTGCCACGCGCCAACACTGGCTTCATGTGTTGGAACACACGCACACCAGCTTTGCCGTGATACGCACCCATTCCACTCTCACCAATGCCACCAAATGGCAAATGCGGGCTAGTGAGGTGCATCAATGTTCCGTTCACGGTGACGCCACCAGCAGTGGTGTTGCCCAACACGTTGTCCACCACTGACTTCTTCTCCGCGAACACATACAACGCCAACGGATGCGGGTTGCTGTTGATGTGATGAATTGCAATGTCAACTGAATCAACACCCATCACCGGCAGAAGCGGTCTGAAAA
>CAZRHK010000112.1:757-3392 GCA_964599815.1 uncultured Bifidobacterium sp.
TATCAAAGTGGCGCGATGTCACAATGCTGCCATAGCTGTCGCTGGCATGTGGGTTGTCGCCGTAGAACGATGTGATCGCTTTGCCAAGTTCATCAATGAATTCAGAGCGAACTTTGTTGTGCACCATCACATAGTCCGGTGCCACACATGTCTGGCCAGCGTTCAGCCACTTGCCCCACGCAATGCGTCGTGCAGCCACGCGAACATTGGCCGATTCGTCAATGATGACGGGGCTTTTGCCGCCCAATTCCAACGTCACGGGTGTCAGGTGTTTTGCAGCAGCCGACATCACAATGCGACCCACGGTTCCGTTACCGGTGTAGAAGATGTGGTCGAACTGTTGCTCTAACAATGCAGTTGTTTCTGCAACGCCACCTTCCACAATTCCCACAGCGGACGAATCCAAATATTGCGGCACCAAACGAGCCAACAATGCAGACGTTGCGCCAGACACTTCCGATGGCTTCAACATCACCGCGTTACCAGCAGCAATGGCGCCAGCGGCTGGCACCAGCAACAACTGCACGGGATAGTTCCACGGTGCAATCACCAGCACCACACCAAGTGGTTCGGGAATTAAACGCGACTTTGCAGGTTGAGTGACAATGGGGGAGGGAACTCGTTGTGGCTTGTTCCACTTCTTCAAGTTCTTCAGCATCAATTCAACTTCGCCAATCACAAAAGCGATGTCGGTGATGAATCCCTCTACTGCTGGCTTTCCAAGATCAATGCGCAACGCATCGGAGAATGCAGCTTCGTTTTCTTCCAACATGCGAATCATTTGCTTCAGCTGCTGACGACGCCATTCCAATGGGCGAGTAGCGCCAGTGCGATACGTGGCGCGAAGACCAGCAACCATTGCTGGAATATTGGCAACGTCGGTATGTGGTTCAGCAACTGCAGTCATGATGACTCCTTTAATAAAAAATCACACAGCAGTGACACACAACGTGTCACCAGATGCGATGGTTCCCACGGTTTCTGGTTGTGTGTCGCCGTAGATGGCGCCCAACATTCCCTTCACCATGCCGCGCTCTACAGCGCAGATAACGGGGTGTTCAATAGCAACGTCACCAAAGGGGCAGTGGCTGGTGACAATGCGAAGTTTGTTCTCGCTCTTTTCGGTATGAGCGGCAAAACCATGTGCAGTCAGTGCGTCGGCCACCGCTTGAATTGCAGAGCGAAGTGATCGTGTACCAACAGCTGCATCGTGACCCGTGAGTCCAGTGGCCATTGCTTCGCCGTATTCCTTACCCACTTGTTCTGCAATGTTGTTGGCAACATCAACTGGTAGCGCAGCAAGTGCTTTGCCCAACAACGTGAGAACCAAGTCGTCGGTGCGCACCGGAAACTCGAATTCCATTTCTTTGCTGGCCACTTTGTAGTGCTTCGATGGGCGACCCACGCTGGCCCCATTCGTGCGACCAACCGAGACTTCCAAATACCCACCAGCGGCCAATTTGTCGAGGTGATGGCGCGCAACATTGGCGTGCAGGTCGAACTTGGAGGCAATTTGTGCTGCGGTGACGCCATTGGGGTTTTCGCGCACGAATAAGTAGATGGCACGGCGTGTGGGGTCGCCAAAAGCAGAGGTGATCGCCGACACAGTGGCGGTAAATGCCTTCGGTGTCATGACGTGGGTGGTGCTCACTTCGGTCACGCAGGTATTCTACCTATCGCCGTAGTGCAAATACCCCCTTGGAGTCCCCCATGTCCACAGCAACCGTCGATCAGGTCATTGAGGCGCTTCGCCCCGTTGAAGACCCCGAACTCCATCGTTCCATCGTGGACCTAGACATGGTGCACGACGTTGCCGTGTCTAGCCAGGGTGTGTCTCTCACCATCACACTCACGGTTCCTGGTTGCCCCATGCGCAACGAAATTCAAAACCGCGTCACCACTGCATTGTCTCCGTTGGTGGGCGGCGCACCAGTCAGCATCAACTTTGGTGTGATGACCGATGCACAACGCGCAAATGTTCGTCAAATGTTGAACGGTGATCCCAGCGCAACAGCTGGCAGCAACCAAGCACACGGCCATGCAGAAGGTCGTGCGATTCCATTCGCAGCAAAAGATTCAAAGACACGCCCACTGTTGATTTCATCGGGCAAGGGCGGCGTTGGCAAGAGCAGTGTCACAACAAACCTTGCTGTTGCACTCGCAGCACGCGGCAACACCGTGGGAATTGTGGACGCCGACATTTACGGATTCTCTATTCCGCGCATGTTGGGTGCAGATCGTGACCCCGTTGTTATTGACAACATGTTGTTGCCACCAGAGAACTACGGCGTTCGCTGCATTTCTATTGGGTATTTCGTGCCAGAAGGCGAAGCAGTTATTTGGCGCGGACCAATGCTGCACAAAGCACTCGAGCAGTTCCTCACCGACGTGTTCTGGGATGAACCTGATTACTTGTTGATTGACATGCCACCAGGCACCGGCGACATTGCACTCAGCCTTAGCCAGTACTTGCCAAAGGCAGAAGTCATCGTGGTGACAACACCACAAGAGGCTGCGCAAAAAGTTGCACGTTTGTCTGCAGCAATGGCGAAGAAAGTCAACTTGCCTGTGCGTGGAGTTATCGAGAACATGTCATGGTTCACCGGTGACGACGGCAAGCGCTACGAACTCTTTG
>CAZRHK010000112.1:3402-4430 GCA_964599815.1 uncultured Bifidobacterium sp.
GGTGGCGGACAAGAGTTGGCAAATGAACTTGATGTTCCGTTGTTGGCGCAAATTCCACTCACCATGGCTCTCCGTGAAGGCGGCGATGACGGCAAGCCCATTGCAGCCGTTGCACCAGAGTCTGAAACTGGCAAGGCCTTCCACGCATTGGCCGAACAAATCGACAAGATGAAGCCAAAGAAGATCTTTAGCAAGGGTCTCAAATTCATCTGACCTGTACTGTGGGGTGCACCCTCACGTCGCATTCGTACTGACAACTACATATAAGGACACATCGTGGACATTCGCATTGGAATCACACAAGCACCGCGCGAGATTGCGTTGGAAGTAGAAGACGACGCCAAGGCACGTGAAGCGTTGAAGACCGCTGTGAATGCAGCTCTCACAGGCGCCACCGACACACTGTGGATCACAGACAAGAAGGGTCGCGACATCGCGATTCCGTCAGCCAAAATCGCGTATGTAGAAATTGGCTCTGGCGACCCAGACCGCCGCATCGGCTTCGGCGGCTGAGCCACACTTGGCTTAGTCACTAACGCCACTGCACCAGTGGCGCACTCACACCCACTCGGTGGGGCAGACTTGCTTCCAGGAAGGGAGCGCCCATGTCAACAATTGGTGAACTCGCGCGTCAGCACACAGACCTCACAAAAGAGCAAACAGCTCATTTAGTGAACCTCATTTCTGAATGGGGAATGTTGGCCGACTTGTGCTTTGCCGACCTCATGTTGCATGTGCCCGTGGAAGACGGCAAGTGGCTTGTTGTTGCACAAGTACGCGCTGCCACGGGACAGACCCTCTACATCGTGGACAAAGTGGGAACAATGGCCGATGGTGCCGAGTCACCTTTGTTGGCACAGGCATTCCACACCGGAACCATTGTGGAAGACGAAATCTTCGTGGAAGGTATTGACGAAGACTGTCGCATGATGGCAATTCCTGTTGTGCACGACGGCCACACCATTGCAGTGTTAACACGCGAATGGAGTCGCCGCACTGGTCGTCAACCAGGCGAACTTGAGCGCACT
>CAZRHK010000113.1:0-4373 GCA_964599815.1 uncultured Bifidobacterium sp.
AATAGTTCGTGATGCAGTCAGCAGTGGCAGTGAGAGTTGGTCGGCAAGTCGTTGTGCATATGGGTTGATGCCAATTGTGAACAGCGTGGGGTTCAGATGCTTCAATGCGCTAGCCACAACACACGAGTCACGTCCACCACCAAAAGGAATTAATGGCGACCCTGGACCGCTACGTACTTCACGCTGAAAGTTTCCACCGCGAGGTTCGTCGGCAATCTGAAACGTGTTGGTCAGTGGGAGATTGTTGTGAAACGCAAACTCGCGCATTCCTTCGTTGTAGGTCTGGCTGACGAGCGAAAAGCCAGATGGTGAGATATCGAGTTGAGGAAATATCACCCGCGTGGGTGCAACTGCTTTGGCGTAACTGACGCCGGCCACGATGGCCAGAAGGTCGAGTAATCGAGCGACTTCATCCGAGACGAGTACTTCGCCAGGGAAAATGACGGTTTCAGAGAATGAAAGGTGTCCGCTGCGATAGTGAAGCGTGACAGTGGAACCAGAAGCCGACCACTGATCAATGATGAATTCAGATGTCATTGAACGGGCTCCACGTGTCCAGCCTAAATGGGGCAACACCACCCGCAAGCCCGCCTTGAGACAATTGTCACTTTTGGGCAATGATGTGGGAATGATTCAGCATTACTTGGCAGCCCGGGCAGATCTCGATGCACCTGGTTCACCATTTGCAACAACCACTGAGAACGTTCGCGGCGTTCCCACCAAGGTCTTCGCTGCGGCCCCACCGCATATGCGTGCACTGTGGGAGCTCAGTGCTGGATTCGCCAACAACGAATACCTGGTGTACGAAGATGAGCGGTATACCTACGCAGAAATTCATCAACAGGTCCGTGTACTTGCGCATTACTTGCAGTCACAAGGCGTCACGCGTGGAAGTCGAGTTGCAGTCTCCATGCGTAACTATCCCGAATGGGTTGTGAGTTACTGGGCAACCGTGTCGCTTGGTGCGGCATTGGTTGGAATGAATGCATGGTGGACATCATCAGAAATGGAGTACGCACTCACCGATAGTGCACCATCAGTTCTGATTGTTGACGGTGAACGCCTCGCACGCTTCGTTGACATCAAAAATGCAGCACCAGTGCATCTTGTTGTTGCGCGTCATGACGGTCCAATGCCGAGTGGTGCAGTTACATGGTCGACCGCTATGTCTGGAGGTGATCCGGGGTCACTGCCAGAGGCAGTTATTGATACCGATGATGACGCCACCATTTTTTACACCTCGGGTACAACCGGATTTCCAAAAGGTGCTCAATTAACCAACCGTGGCTCGGTTGCCAACATCATGAACATCGCCGCAATGACAGCTGCAACTGCACTTGCAGAACAGAAAGCTATTGCCGCAGGTGATGTTGATGCTCCGACAACTCCACCACTCACTGGATCCAGCGTAATTTTTGCGCCGACTCCGTTGTTTCACGTCACTGCATGTAACTGCTTGTTGCATCCTGCAACATTGACCGGCGCAAAAGTTGTGATGATGTACAAGTGGGACGCTGGTCGTGCGCTTGAACTCATTGAACGCGAGAAGGTCACCACATTCTCTGGTGTTCCAACAATGGGTCGAGAGTTGTTGCTGCATCCAGATTGGCAAACGCGTGACACCTCATCGTTGCAGTCAATGGGTGGCGGCGGGTCTGCTGTTCAGCCAGATCTTGTTGAAAAGATTGCGACAGCTCTGAAAGGTGGCCAACCAAGTACCGGATACGGCATGACTGAGACATGTGGAATTATCACGGCTAACTCGGCGCGCTTCTACATAGAGCGACCAGAAAGTTGCGGACCATTGGTTCCCACTCTCGAAGGAAAGCTTGTTGATGAAGATGGAAACGATTTACCGCAAGACCCCAACACGGTGGGAATTCTGTGTGTTCGTGGAGCGATAACAATTGCGGGCTATCTGAATCGCCCGGAAGCAACGGCGGAGACAATCAAGGATGGTTGGTTGAATACCGGAGATGTTGCGCGCATTGATGCCGACGGTTTTGTTTACATCGTGGACCGTGCAAAAGACATGGTGATTCGCGGAGGCGAAAATGTGTATTGCTCCGAAGTGGAGTCGGCTATTTACAAGCACCCAGCAATTGCCGAAGCAGCTGTGTTTGGAATTCCCGATGAGCGTCTTGGTGAAGAAGTGGGTGCGGCGTTGTTGCTGCGTCCAGGAATGTCTCTCACGCAAGACGAGCTCGGCGCATTTTTGGCGCAGTCATTGGCTAAGCACAAGATTCCATCGCGAGTGTGGTTCCGCACTGAACCTATTCCGCGCAACGCAACGGGCAAGTTCTTGAAACGCGAACTCCGCAAAGAACTGGTTGGCGAATAGGTCGGCGTTACTTCGGCGACATCTTTTCCAGCATTGCGCCCATTTGGCGATGAACGGCGTTGATTGCTTGTAGCGGGCGGAACATCACTTTGAATTCAATGATTTTTCCTTCATCGTTGCATGTGATGATGTCAACTCCGTTTGCGTATTTGCCTTCAACCGTTGTTTCAAACTCGAGGACTGCGGTATTTCCAGACATCACTTCTTTGATGTAACGGAACTTTCCACTCTTCTCGGTGCTCTCGCCGTGGGAGTCTTTTTTGTCGCCGGGCAAAGTTTGGCCAGCTGCAAGCAGGTACATCTTCGTGATTTCTTTGCCGACCTGTGGGGTAAAGACAATGGGGGAGTAGAAGACACAGTCATCGGCCAATAGGGCGTCGAGACCGCCTTCCAACTGGCCTCTCATATACAAATGCCACTGATGCACTACCTGATCAATCATGGTGACCTCCTCGTCGTATGAACCTTAGGCGCCGGTCGCCAATAAAGGGTGGGGTGGCGGACCAAGGGTTGGGGATAACCTTGGGATTCTTATGCCAAGTCTGCCCACCGCCGCCTTTTCCATCACGCTCGACTGCCAACTCGACAACGTGCCCGGCGCGCTTGGGCATCTCTGCACAGCCATTGGTGATGCAGGTGGAAACATTGGCGCGCTCGATGGTTTCGATGTCCGCGGCCCAGTGCTTCGACGCAACCTCATTGTTCATTGTCGCGACGAGGCTCATCAGCTTCAGGTGGTAGAAGCTGTCAAGAACTGCCCAGGCATCACACTGATGGATTGGTGGGACCGTACCTTCCGCATGCATGAGGCGGGCAAGATTCACGTCTTGTCAACTGCTCCTGTCAACGACAAAGACGATCTTTCTATGGCCTACACGCCAGGTGTGGCGCGCGTGTGTACAGCAATTGAAAACGACCCTGCGCTGTCGCACCGCTACACCATTCGTAAGAACACAGTTGCCATCGTCAGTAACGGAACTGCCGTTCTTGGGCTTGGCGACATTGGTCCTGAAGGCGCCATGCCGGTGATGGAAGGTAAGGCACTTCTGTTCAAAGAGTTCGGCGGAGTAGATGGCTTTCCCATTTGCATCAACGCGCGCACGGCAGACGAAGTTGTTGACTTCGTGCAACGCATTGCCCCCACATTTGGTGGCATCAACTTGGAAGACATTGCTGCGCCCGAGTGTTTCGAAATTGAAGAGCGTTTACGCGCAAGTCTTGACATTCCTGTCTTCCATGACGACCAGCACGGAACCGCAGTAGTTGCTCTTGCGGCTTTGTGGAACTCACTGAAAATTACTGGCAAGAAGATGGAAGACCTTTCAGTTGTTATCGCGGGCGTCGGTGCTGCGGGTGTCGCAATTGGAAAGATCTTGTTGAATGCTGGTGTTGGCGAAGTTATTGGGTGTGACCGAGTGGGTGCTATTTACTCCGGCCGCGGCGAAATGAACTCTGCAAAAGTGTGGTTCGCAGAACACACCAATCAATCGCGCAAGATGGGCACCATCAGCGATGTGATGAAAGGCGCAGACGTGTTCTTGGGCGTGAGCGGACCAGACCTCATTACCGCTGCCGACGTTCGCTCCATGGCAAAAGACCCCATTGTGTTTGCAATGGCTAACCCGAACCCGGAAATCCGCCCAGAGCAGTGTGACGGTTTGGCTGCAGTCATGGCTACAGGTCGAAGCGACTATCCAAACCAAATCAACAACGTGTTGGCTTTCCCTGGAATCTTCCGTGGCGCGCTAGATGCGCAAGCCACCGACATTACCGAAGGCATGAAACTTGCCGCAGCGGTTGCTATCGCTGAGTCGGTAACAGACGCGCAGTTGTCACCTGGTTTTGTAGTTCCATCGGTGTTCGATCGTTCCATCGTCGAGCGTGTTGCTCCAGCTGTTGCGGCTGCAGCCATTAAAGACGGCGTCATTCGTAAGAGCTAGTAAAAGATTTAGCCCGCCGCATTGCTGCGACGGGCTAAATCTTTCAAGGTGTTTTTACTTCAGATCGAAGCGATCCAAGTTCATGACTTTGG
>CAZRHK010000114.1:0-4341 GCA_964599815.1 uncultured Bifidobacterium sp.
TTGACCTTTGCACAACGAACTGGTTGGCCAGTTTTTGCCGACCCACGAAGCGGACTGAGGAAATGCGAGCCGAACGTGGTGACCGCATTTGATTCCATTTTGCGCTACTCGGAATTCGCAGACGTAAATGTGCCAGATGTAGTTCTGCGTGTCGGTGAGCCACCAGCGTCAAAGGTGACAGCACAGTGGTTGTCTCGCCACAACGTGCCTGTGGTGCAAGTAACACCTCATGAATTCATTATTGATGCAGATCATCGAATGAATCACACGTTCATTGCGCCGGTCGCGGAGATGTTCGCCGCATTAACTGAACAAACAGGCGTGACGGATGAAAAATGGGCCCCTCAATGGAATGCGGCCGAAACAGTTGCGCAATCTGCAATTAGTGACTGGGCAAAGAACAATTGGTCTGAACCAACCCATGCGCGAACACTGACCGATTCACTGACTCCCGGAACACACTTGGTGGTGTCATCGTCTATGCCCATTCGAGATGTGGAGTGGTTTGGAACCGTCACGCCAGATGTAGTGGTTCATTCCAACAGAGGAACCAATGGAATTGATGGTGTGATTAGCACTGCGGTTGGTGTCGCAGTTGCAACGAAATCTCCAACTGTTGTTTTTGTAGGAGATGTTGCTTGCTTGCATGACTCGAATGGTCTGGTGGGGCTCATGCGACGCGAAATTGATGTAAAAGTTGTGGTCACCAACAACGATGGTGGAAGCATTTTCTCGTTTCTTCCGCAAGCCACTCAAGTAGATCACGGCACGTTTGAATTGCTGTATGGCACTCCACACAACGTGTCTTTTGAAGCTTTGGCTCGTGCTCACGGAATTCCGTATCACCGCGTGGACAACAGTTCCTCGTTGACAGATGCATTGAATACGTCTGGTTCTCGGTTCATTGAAGCTCCGTTCCAGCGCGGTGAAAACGTCATCCAGCACGATGCAGTGAATGCCGCAGTTATCTCAGCATTGAAGAATGCTGGACTTACGGCCTGATAATTGCCGACAACATTGCCTGAAACTTCGATTGAGTTTCGGCTAACTCGGCAAGCGGTTCACTGTCTGCAACAATGCCGCCTCCGGCAAACAGCCGTGCAGTGGTGCGATCTGGCGACAACTCTGCGCAACGAATGGTGACAGCGAAGGTTCCGTCTCCGTCTGCGTTCACCCATCCAACGGCGCCGCCGTAATAGCCACGTTTGAAACCTTCATGAGCAACGATGAAGTCAATCGCTTCCTTAGTGGGTGACCCGCCGAGTGCAGGCGTGGGACACAGGGCACGCACAAGATCAAGAATATGTGCCGCCGGCTCTGTGAGGGCACCTTCTAAATAGGTTCCAAGATGTTGAACATTTGCCACCGTGACAATTGACGGCTCATCTTCCCAGTCGAGATAAGAGCAGTGCGGAAGGAGAGTGTCGTGCACCATGTCGATCACAACACGATGTTCAATTTGATTCTTCTCGCTTGCTTTCAGCTGTGCTGCTAGACCTGCGTCCGTTTCTGGGTCGCCTGTGCGTGGAGTTGTGCCTGCAAGTGGTCGACTGCGGACGGTACGACCATCTACTTCCACCAGAAGTTCTGGTGAAGCACCCACCATGTTGTCGATACAGAATCGATAACTAGAACCGAATGATGCGCGTAGTCGTAGAAGAACACCATGAATATCAATGGGCGTATCTGATGTAACGCTGATGTCTCTGGCAATGACGGCTTTGCGAATATCGCCTCGTTTCACGGCATCACGTGCATTGGTTACCGCATTCAAATAATTCTGTACCTCAGTTAATGGGCGAACATTGAATTCCTGGGCTTGTGGCAGTGGTTGTTGCACGGCGACCACATCTGCAAGGGTCTTGTTTGCCGTGGAGGCGGAAATATCTTCGTCTGTTTCACCGCACAGTGTGAGCGTGGTGCGACCGCTTTCATCTTTTGAAAAAAGTATGCGTGGAATGAAGAACATCGCTTTTTCTGTGGGCAAGAACGGCACGAGTCCGAATGCGAGTGGTGAGAAGGAAGCAGAATCAGGTGCTATTTCAATTGCCGAAAGAACTGAGGCAATAGTTGCGCCGTCAGCAAATGCGGCAACATCTCGGCCCGCATGTCCGTAGTTATTTTGGGCAAAAAGAAATCCATCGCCAGCACACACCGCATTGAGGTCAATATCCTCGGCAATTTCAAAGGCTCGGCATTTCATGCAGAACGAGTGCCCACCATGAGTTGTGTTAGTCCGCCAGACAATTGATGATGAGTGGCATCGGCAAAGCCAGCGTTGCGAAGCTTTTCTACCAAGATGTGACGTTCTGGCAGGTAGGCAACACTCTTCGGCAGATAGCGATAAGCAGGGCCATCGCTTAACAAAGCGCCAATCTTCGGAACAATCTTTCCGAAGTAAATATTGTTTCCAAAACGAATGATGGGGTTGTGTGGAACGCCAACATCAAGCAAAGCAACTCGACCACCAGGTCTAATGGCACGCGCACATTCAGCAAAGAATTGATCAAGGTCAACCAAATTGCGAAGTGCGAATCCGCAGATGATGCCGTCCACTGCGCCATCCGGAACGGGCAACTTCAGAATGTCTGCTTGTGCGCGAGGAGCACCACTGCGGTCGTTAGACAACATTCCAAAAGACAAGTCCATGGAGATAGGCGTGAGCCCGGCGCGACGAAGATCAATACACAGGTCGCCGGTTCCCGATGCCAAGTCAAGAACTACGGAGCCTGGGCTAAGTGCTAAATCGCGGACAGCTTTTCGTCTCCAACGCACATCGAGTCGGAAGGTCATGATGCGATTGACCATGTCATATCGCGGCGCAATGGCATCGAACATGTTTCGCACCATGCGCTGTTTCTCTGCACCCTCAGGAAGTGCCTGTGTGTCCCAGGATGGCTTGCCTGATGGGTTAGAAGATGTCACACGTGGAAGGTTATTGGCAATCGGGGATGCCGATGTCGTCTTGACTCGCTGACTTTGGTCACGGGACAGCAGAATGGGGACGTTCGTGTTGAAGGGGAGACACCACAATGATTGATTTCACGCTTGCGCCAGAACATGAAGAAATTCGTAACCGAGTTCGAGATTTTGTAGACAACGTCATCAAGCCAGCCATGGAGCCCTACGGCCATCGCGACGAGATGGAGCCAGATATGCGCGCCGCCTATGTGCGTGATCTCATCGAGTTGCGACACAAAGCCGTGGAGGCGGGTCTGTGGCTGCCTCACATGCCAAAAGATGTTGGTGGTATGGGTCTTGGGCATGTTGCTCTTGCCATGGTGCAAGCAGAAGCTGCAAAAACGCGAGTTGGCCCGTGGGTGTTCAACTGCAATGCGCCAGATGAAGGCAACATGCACACGTTGTTGCACTGGGCTACAGATGAGCAAAAAGAAAAGTACTTGAAGCCCCTGTTGAAAGGCACTTCGTCGTCTTGCTTCGCCATGACAGAGCCTGAAGTTGCTGGTTCGGACCCCACTCTCATTAAGACTCATGCCATTAAAGACGGTGACGAGTGGATCATTAATGGGCACAAGTGGTTTATTTCTGGTGCGCGTCGTGCAAAGTTCGCGATTCTTATTGCACGAACCGAAATGGATGTACCGCCCGGATCACGTGGCGCTAACACTGCCTTTTTGATTGACCTGCCCACCGAAGGTTGGAACGATGTTCGCGAAGTGGAAACCATGCATGGTTCCACTGGTCACTCAGAAATTGTCATTTCCGACTTGCGAGTGCACGACAGTCAGATTCTTGGCGGGCGCGGCAATGGCCATCGTCTTGGTCAATACCGCCTCGGTCCCGCGCGTTTGGCACATTGCATGCGCTGGGTGGCCCAAGCTGAAACTGCTCTGGACATGATGGTTGACCGCTCATTGAAGCGCTATAGCCATGGTTCGTATCTTGCTGAGAAGCAGGGTGTTCAGTGGATGATTGCCGACTCTGCAATGGAGTTGTACCAGTGCAAGCTGATGATCCTTCACGCTGCTTACAAGATTGACAAAGGTGAAGATTTCCGTACGGAAGTATCGATGGCTAAACATTTTGTGGCCAACAGTTTGAATCGAATCATTGACCGTGCCATCCAGGTTCACGGTGCTCTTGGTTACTCAACAGATACGCCCTTAGCAAACATGATGCAGAACGCTCGTTGGGCTCGCTTTGCAGACGGTGCCGATGAGATTCATCAGATGCGTATTGCAGAGAACACCATTAAGGCATTCACGGACACGGGCACCACTCGTCGCGCAACTGGCGATCTGCCGGTTTAATTGTTTGCTTCAATCGCAACTTGCTTAGCCCAGCGATAATCCGCCTTGCCTGCTGGCGAGCGGAGAATTG
>CAZRHK010000115.1:0-4288 GCA_964599815.1 uncultured Bifidobacterium sp.
GATCATCACTTCACGGGGCTTACGAACCTTCTCCATTGGCAACAACCAATCACCGTCATTGTCTCGGTATCCCAACGGCATCAACACCACAGATCGCAATCCACGCTCACGCAATCCAAGAATGTCGTCAACAACATCTGGGTCAAAACCTTCCATGGGTGTGCTATCAACTTCCTGCTCGGCGGCTGCGACCAATGCGAATCCCACTGCGATGTATGCCTGACGAGCAGCGTGTGCATAATTGACTTCCGCATCGCGTGACAGATAGTTCTTCTTCAGATTGTCGTAGTACGCATGCAGCATAGGTAAATCACCACGAGCATCTATGTTTAATTGCACGACCTCGTCGATTCGTTGTTCGGTGTAGTTATCCCACGCCGCGAAAACAAGGAGGTGTGACCCATCAGTGATTTGAGCCTGCCCTCCAGCCGCCTCAGCAATCCTGGAGCGGAGCTCCGCGTTTGTAATGACAATTAACTCGAACGGCTGCAGACCACTAGACGTGGGGGCAAGACGAACTGATTCAATGATGGCGTCTACTTTTTCCTGCGGGACCAGGCTAGACGGGTTCATTTTCTTTGTGGCGTAGCGCCAAGTCAGATGGTCGGACAAAGTCTTCAA
Organism: uncultured Bifidobacterium sp.; assembly: GCA_964599815.1. Taxonomy (GTDB): domain Bacteria; phylum Actinomycetota; class Acidimicrobiia; order Acidimicrobiales; family Ilumatobacteraceae; genus UBA2093. Next base: position 622 of record CAZRHK010000115.1, read on the forward strand.
AGTCATCTCTTACTCTTCTCAGGTTTCTGCAATTCTTGGAGCTGCATTGAGTATCAAACGCTAACGGCCATACACCGAAAGTGTCGTTCCACGTTCCATCCCTAGCCCGCACGTGGTCGTTCTGCAACAAAACCGCAGCCACGAACACACGCAACCACGTACGGTGACCAAAGGGAGGCACACCACCATTGGTTTGTGAAACCTTGAGATAATTCAGAAGGGCCGCGCCAAGACCCGTAATAGAGTCCTGTTTATGGTTTCGCCTCTTCCATTTCTCACACTTGAAGGAAAGACGGTCCGCCTTGAACCTCTCAGTTCTGATCACACCGAAGGACTACTCGTCGTCTGTAGCGGGCCGCGCGATACCTATCAATTCACTTGGGTGCCAGAGCCAACAGTGAACGACGTTGAGCGGTACATAACGGTTGCACTTGTGCAACATGAGCAAGGTACAGCCCTTCCATTCGCCATACGTCGGCGTGATTCAGATGAGATTGTCGGAACGACTAGGTACATGAATCTTGAGTATTGGCCGAACTGGGACATGAGCCCAAGTAAGTCAGAAACTCCCGACGCGCTCGAAATTGGTTCCACCTGGTTGGCTGCCAATGCTCAACGGACCGCAGTCAATACCGAAACGAAATTGTTGATGTTAAGCCATGCGTTCGAGATCCTTGGCGTAAAGCGAGTGACCTTCCAAACAGATGCACGCAACTTGCGGTCGCGGGCCAACATTGAAAGAGTCGGAGCCGTACTCGACGGAGTGTTGCGCCACAATCGACTCTCCTCCGATGGTGGTAATGGCGGCATCAGAGATACGGCGGTCTATTCACTCCTGGACGATGAATGGCCAGCGGCGAAACGTGCTCTTGCGAAGCGACTTCGGTGATCCGAGTTAGATGCGTTTCAAGTCGGTGACAAAGCCGCCAGCGACACGAACGATGTCTGCAGGCGCAGCACCGAAGTTGTCATTCCACGTTCCTGCGGCGGCCCACACCTCGTCGTACTGCAACAAATCCGGATCAACAAACACACGAAGTTGTTTTGCATGACCAAAGGGAGGCACGCCGCTGTTGGTTTAGGAAACTCATGGTTGCAGTCAGATTTTTGCGGAAAGTCGACCTACCGAGATTCCCAGAACTGCGAGAACCGTTCTTACACTCAGTTAAATTCCAAGGAGTACGATCACTGAAGTGTCAAGCCATCATCACCACTCCACACTCGACTCATCTCGACAATTAAGAATCGTGTTGGCGATCACCATTATCGTGGTTATCGCACAATGGATCGGAGTTGCAATCACTGGCTCGCTGGCACTTGCGGCCGATGCCGGACACCAACTTACGGATGCACTCGGGATCACGATCGCCCTTGTCGCATCTCGAATCGCTACGCGGCCTCCTTCGCCAACTCGCACGTTCGGTTATGTGAGAGCAGAGGTCCTCTCAGCCGTAGTTCACGCTGCACTTATCTGTGGCATGTGCGTAGTTCTCGGCTATGAAGTTCTGCATCGATGGAATAGCCCAATCGAAGTGTCCAGTATCGGCGTCATGAGCTTTGCACTGCTCGGTTTGATAGCAAACTTTGCAGGAGTGCTTGTTCTGAAAAACACTTCGCGAGACAACCTTAATGTTCGCACCGCATTCCTAGACGTAGCTTCCGATGCTGCAGTATCGGCTGTGGTTCTCGTCTCTGGCGCAATCATGGCCATCACGGGTTGGACGCGATTGGACATTGTCGCGACGTCGTTTGTTGTCGTCACCATCTTGAAAAGAACTTGGGGGGTGATCGTAGATGCGACTCGAATCTTGATGGAGGGTGTACCTTCCGGGTTCTCTATTGACTTGGTTCGCAAGACGGCGCTTCGCGTGCCAGGCGTAGTCGACATACATGACCTCCACATCTGGTCGATAACGCCCGAGTCGGTTCTGGTTTCAGCCCACATCGTGATAGACCAGTTCGAGCATGATTCAGGAGGATCCGGAAGGATTCTTGATGACTTGGAGGCGACGTTTGAAAGCGAACTTCAAATCACGCACACGACTTTTCAAATAGAGCATCCATCGCACCAGTTGCACGAACACCCGACACACGAATAAGTGTTGACCTCACCTACACACGCTTTAGGTCGGTGACAACGCCACCTGCGACGCGCACGATGTCCCCAGGTGCAGCACCGAAGTTGTCGTTCCATGTACCTGCAGCAGCCCACACCTCGTCGTATTGCAACAAATCCGGATCAACAAACACGCGCAGTTGGGTTGCATGACCAAACGGGGGTACACCGCCAATTGGAAAACCAGTGGCCGCACGCACAGCATCTGCATCAACTCTCGAACACTTTGCACCGCCAGCAGCAGCTGCCAACTTCTTCTCATCCAATTGGTTAGACCCACTCACCAACGCCATCACTATTTCGTCATCCACGCCGAACACCAGTGACTTCACAATCTGCCCAACGGTGACCCCAATTGCCGTGGCCGCGTCTTGTGCGGTCTTGGTTCCTTCGGGAAATTTTCGTACTTCAATCTCCAACCCGGCGGCCCGGGCTGCGTCCATCACTCGTGTGACATTTGGGTGGATTTTCTCGTCTGACATGCGTTGCAACACTACGCATGTCGCCTAAGATTTATCCAACGAAAGGGAGTATCCCTTCACCGCAGTGTCGTCAATACGGTAGAAATACCCGGCACTAGGGGCGAAAGCCCGGGAGAGACTTTCGGCAAGTCGATACACAACTGCCGAAAGAAAACATGTCCCCCACAATTACCCCCGCCACACACACCCGTAGCCCTCATTCGTTGTCGCCAGACGAAGTTCTCAATGAACTCAACACGTCAAGCAATGGGCTTTCCACGCAGGATGCCAATCAGAAACTGTCGTCTATTGGCCCAAACCGACTAGCGGAAACACCACCCACCCCTGCATGGAAAAGGTTTGTCGCGCAGTTCTCAAACCTGCTCACCATCATCCTGATTGCAGCGGCCGTCATCAGCCTTGTTGTTGCGCGCGAAATCAAAACTCCTGCAGTTGTATTCGTTGTTGTGTTCATGAACGCCATCATCGGATTCGTTCAAGAGAACAAAGCTGAGGCATCGCTAGCTGCATTGCGGCGCATGCTGGCATCATCTGCACGAATTAAACGAGACGGTTCGTGGGTCAACATTGATACCGCAGACATTGTTCCTGGCGACATCGTCCTTGTTGAAGCTGGCGATCGAATTCCCGCAGATGGCCGTCTACTTAGCGCCACAAACTTAGAAATTGAAGAAGCTGCTCTTACTGGTGAAAGCTTGGCGGTCACAAAGACTCTCGATGCTGCAGACGAAGACTCCGCACTAGGCGATCGCAAGTGCATGGCCTTCATGAACACCACCGTCACACGTGGTCGTGGTGAGTTTGTTGTTACTGCAACTGCCATGAACACCGAGATGGGCAAGATCGCCGGTCTGCTTGCATCAACCGATTCAGACAAGTCTCCACTACAAAAGCAACTCGACACATTGGCACACAGTTTGGCAAAGCTTGCAGGTGTCATCGTTGCGCTTGTCTTCGTCATTGGTTTGATTTCGGGTGATTCACTCAGCGACTTGTTCCTCACAGCAGTTGCACTTGCAGTTGCAGCAATTCCAGAAGGACTTCCAGCAGTCACCGCGGTCACCCTTGC
>CAZRHK010000116.1:0-4271 GCA_964599815.1 uncultured Bifidobacterium sp.
ATAGACACCACGAGACGAAGGTTGGAACGGATGAAACGGTCCTTAGCGGCTGCTGCGTTGCGCAGGTCGCGACGAAGGGCGGCTCCACGTTCGCCGGCTTCGAGACGCTTTGCTGCTTCACGACCAGCTTCGATGGCTTTTGACAATTCGCGCTCGTCCTCAGCGGTGAGGAGGGCAACCTTGCCGATGTCATTCAAATAGAGGCCAATTGAGTCATTCATGATGCTGTGTACAACCGTTTTTCCGTAGTTTTTTGTTCCCTAGCGAACCGTGGCAACGGACACAGGGGAGGTTCATCAAGGAGGGGGTTCTCCAAGTGGGGATTGATGACAGTAACAGACGGATCTAGCCCCGTCTAGGGGAAATTTGTTCTTTTCTGTTTCTGCAGGTAGAAGCACCCCTCGGGCTTCTACGCTTGCCACGTGCCGAACCCCGCCCCACGTCGTCTTGGACTCCTCGGAGGAACCTTTGACCCACCACATCTTGGGCATTTGGCGGCGGCACGCACAGTTCTCACCCAACTCGGTCTCGACCACGTTGACCTCCTCGTTGCAAACGACCCCTGGCAGAAAACTAATGAGCGAACAGTGACCCCTGCAGGACTTCGTCTGCAGATGGCAGAAGCATTGGTAGCGGGAGAGGCTGGTCTCGGGGTAGACGATCGCGAGATTCGTCGTGGCGGTCCCACGTATACGGCCGACACCTTGGAGGAACTTCGTAGCCAGCAACCAGAGACTGAATTGTTTCTCATTGTGGGCTCAGACACGGCGGAACGAATTACTACGTGGCATCGCCCCGAGGTGGTGCGCAGTCTCTCTACGCTCATCATCGTGAATCGCGGCGAACAGAAGGCTCCTCAACACCTGGACGGAGCTATTCACGTCTTCATGGAGCCGGTGGAAGCATCTAGCACCAGCATTCGTGAGCGCATTGCGCGCAGTGAATCGGTTGACCATCTCACAGTTGATGGAGTTCTCAACATCATTCAGGCGAACGGTTTGTATCGGAGTGCATCGTGAGTGCAATTCCTGCACGTCGTCGTCGACGAATGATTGCTGCTGTTGTCACGTCTGTCCTCACTGCAATCGCGTTACCCGGCGGGTTGGTGATTGGTGCGGCTGATCTTCTGAATGATTCAGGCGGCAACAACGTAGACAACAACGCAACAATTTCAATTCCGTTAACTCCTGTTGAGATGTTGGCTATCACAAACTCTCGCAATGAACTTGCATCGCTTGCATTGATTGCAATAGATCCATCTTTGCGTGGCGGAACAATTGTGTCGGTACCAGTTGGCGCACGGGCAGATGTTCGAGGTAGCGAAGCACCACGTCGTATTGCAGATTCGTACACAACTGGTGGACTCTCAGCATTGAAGACAGATGTTGAAAATCTTTTGAATGTGTCACTTGAAGTTGCCGATGTGGTGAACGCCGCAGACCTTGCCACCGTGCTCGCACCAATTGGTTCTCAGCCAGTTTCGTTGCCCCAAGCAGTTTTGGACACCGTTGCCGATGGAACTGTTGCAACGGTCCTTGGCGCAGGTTCCACCACCGTCACTGGTCAACAAGTAGCCGCATCGCTTGCGGCATCTCAGGCGGGTAGTGCAGAGTCAACTCGTTTGCCACAAGTGAAAGCATTGTGGACTGCGGTTGCACGAGCCGGAGTTGCCACCAATGCCGATGCCACTGCTACGACAATTCAGCCACAAGACAGCAAGCCATCAACTCCAACGTCAACCGCTGCGTTTTTCTCGGCACTGTTGAGTGGTGAAGTAGACGTGTGGCAATTCGGCGCAACATTGTTGGTGGACGCTCAACGGAACCCTGCAAACGCCGACATGTATGAACTAGATGGTGGTGAAGTGCTCACGGTCATGGCAAGCGTTGCGCCATCGGCAATGCGCCCCACCAACACAAACATCTCTGTGATGATCGACATTCCGTTCGACAACACCACGTATGCAAAAGAAGCAGCAACTCGGCTTGCATTCATGGGGGCCAACGTGGTGTTGATTCGCCATATTCCAGAGACCCCAGCAGAAGAAACCGTGGTGTATTACAACGACACCATGGGTCGCGTTGAAGCAGAGACATTTGTAAACCTCCTTGGGACGCTCACATACAAAGAGTCGCTTGAAATCATCGATGGTGTGAACTTGCGCATAGTTCTTGGAAACGACTTCGTTGGTTTCTTGGGGTCAGGTCCCCAGAACACCACAACGACTACGGTGGTCAAGTGACTACTTCTCCCAACGGTATTGATTCGCGCGAACTTGCCTGCGAAATTGCGCGCATCATCGACGACAAGAAGGGAACCGACGTTGTCGTTCTTCCCGTGGGTGACGTGGTGGGAATTACCGAATACTTCGTTGTTGCCAGTGCATCAAATGTTCGTCAAGTAGGTGCAGTCACAGATGCCGTGCTGGGTGATATTCGAGTTCTTGCAGACCGTGGACCATTGCGTTCAGAGGGAACTCGTGAGAAGCAGTGGGTTCTTATTGACTACGGCGACGTCATTGTTCATGTCTTTGTAGACGAGGCTCGTCGCTTCTATGAGATTGAACGTCTGTACAAAGACATCGCACCAATTGAATGGCGCGAGCAACCAACTAACTAGACAGACCCAAGATAGATCGCATGGTCGCATGCGAATCATGGGTGAGGTCCAATGTTGCCACGGTTTTCCCAGGTTGAAATGTGACAACTTGGTGTGCAAGAGATGTGACGTCATCAACGTCGTGAGTCACCAACACTGCGGTGAGCGAATGTTCCTTCACCAATTCGCGCACAAGTTGTCTCAACGAATCGCGCGTTGAAAAGTCCAGCGCGGAGAACGGTTCGTCTAACAGCAGAACATGTGGACGGCTAGCGAGTGCTCGTCCCAGAGCCACGCGTTGTTGTTCGCCACCGGACAGAGTGGTGGTGTTTGCGTTAGCAAGGTGGCCTGCGTTCACTCGTTCTAGCCATGTCGACGCAATTTCTCTGCGCTTGCGTCGACTGAGTTGGTTGTCGGTGGCGCGTACCGCAAGTGCCACGTTGTCGAGAACAGTCCGATGTGGAAGTAATGCCGCTTGTTGAAACACCATGCCCACATTGCGTTGTTGTGTGGGTACATGAATCTTGTTTGCTGCGTCTGCAAGTGCGGTGCCGTTCCATGTGATGGTTCCCGAATGTGGTCGCAGTAATCCCGCAATGGCAGACAGGGTGAGACTCTTTCCAGATCCAGATGGTCCAAAGAATGCCGTGACACCAGATGGAATATTGCATTCTGCATGAACAGAAAAGTTGCCCGCCTTCACATGGCACTGCAGGGACAACATTGTTTGTGGTGCGTTGCTCATATTCGCCTCGCAGATAACTGAGTGACTGCAAGAAGAACCACGATTGCTATTCCCGCCAAGATCAATGCACCTGTTTGGGCTGTTGAAGAATTGCCAGACTGAACTGCATCGTAGACAGCAATAGGGAGCGTTTGTGTGCGACCTGGGATATTGCCGGCAATCATCACAGTTGCACCAAAATCACCAAGTGCTCTTGCAAAACCAAGAGCAACCCCCGCCAGAAGACCGCGTCGCGCCACCGGCAATGTGACAATGACGGCCACCTTCCACTCTGGATAACCAGAAACGCGTGCAACCGCTTCGTATCGAGAGTCAACTTCTTCAATCGCGGCGCGCGATGTGCGCACAACATACGGCAATGCTGAAATTGAGGCCGCAACAACAGCTGCGGTGGGGGTGAACACAAGTGGTGCACCGAAAATGTTTTCCCACGCTTGGCCAATAGGGCTGTTTACACCGAGTGTTGTAAGCAAGTAGTAGCCGAGAACAGTTGGCGGCAACACGATGGGGATAGACAAAATGGCTTCAAGAAGTCCTCGCCCTCGAAACGATGTTTTCGCCAGCACGTAACCGCACGTAATGCCTACAACTGCGGCAATAAAGGTTGCAAGAGATGCAACTCTTAGCGAGAGCCATAACGGAAACCAGTCGTTCATGGCGTTGCACCTGAACCTGCGGGTGGGACAAATCCGTACTTCTTCATCACCGAAAGACCAGCGGGTGACGACATGAAGTCAAGCCATTGCTTCGCTGCGTCTTGCTGTTCTCCTGTTGTTGTCACTACTGCGGCTTGAAGAAGCTGTTTGTGAAGCGTGTCTGGAATTTCAACATACGGACGGCCATCTGCAATGGCTAATGAGAGTGCAATGATGCCAATACTTGCGTTGCCACTATCGATAATTTTTTTTGTGTCGGAAATGTTCTCGCC
>CAZRHK010000117.1:0-4225 GCA_964599815.1 uncultured Bifidobacterium sp.
CTCAGCCCATGCAGCTTCGCGCTCGGAGTCATCTCCGCCCACCCAGTTGCCATGCTCGTCCACTTGGAACTGGCCTTGGTACTCGGCAGCCAACTCGCCACCTTCGGCAGCTTGCTTGATGGAGATTGAGATACGACGACGTGCAAGGTCGAGGTCGATGATCTTGACCCACAACTCTTCACCCGGTGCAACGACCTGTTCGGCTGCTTCCACGTGATGCGCTGACATTTCTGAGATGTGAACGAGACCTTCGATGCCATCGCCCACCTGGACGAATGCACCGAATGGAACAAGCTTGGTGACACGACCGTAGACCAATTGGCCAACTTCGTGACCGTTGGCGAATTCCTGCCATGGGTCTTGTTGCGTGGCCTTCAGCGAAAGGCTGATGCGCTCGCGACTGAAGTCGACATCGAGAACCTGAACAGTGACTTCATCGCCAATCTGTACAACCTGCGATGGGTGCTCAACATGCTTCCACGACAGCTCTGAAACGTGAATGAGTCCGTCCATGCCACCAAGGTCGACGAATGCACCAAACGCAACAACTGAAGAAACCTTTCCATGGCGAATTTCGCCTGGCTTGAGGTTGTTGAGGAAGTCGTCTCGTGTTTCCTTCTGATTCTCTTCAAGGAAGGCACGGCGTGACAACACAACGTTGTTGCGGTTGCGGTCGAGTTCGATGATCTTCGCATCGATGACCTGGCCGATGTATGGCTGCAAGTCACGGACACGGCGAAGTTCAACAAGTGATGCTGGCAAGAAACCGCGCAGGCCGATGTCGACAATAAGGCCGCCCTTAACAACTTCAATGACGGTTCCATGAACAACGCCATCGTTTTCCTTCTTGCGCTCAATTTCGCCCCAAGCCTTTTCGTACTGTGCGCGCTTCTTGGAAAGAACGAGGCGTCCTTCCTTGTCTTCAAGCGTGAGTACAAGTGCTTCAATTTTTTCGCCTAATGCAACCACGTCGTGTGGGTTGACATCGTTCTTGATTGCGAGTTCGCGTGTTGGGATGACACCTTCGGTTTTGTATCCAAACTCGAGCAACACACCATCACGGTCAATCTTTACAACTGTTCCTGTAACAAGTTGGCCGTCTTTGAGTTCCACCATGGTGCCTTCAATGGCATCTGCGAAGCTGGTGGAGAGATCACGTTCTGTGATTTGTCGTGGTGTGTAATTGCCTTCCGCATCGAAGGTTCCCATTGGGGCGGAAGTAAGAGTTGAATCGGACAAGGAATTGTTCTTTCGGGATGGATAAATAGGTATCAGTGGAGACCCAACGGGCCGCCCTCTCGACGAGAAGGCGAAGAGAACGCTACCACCAGAAATTCTGAACTTTCCGTGGTGGCGGGACCCTCTGAATACTCTCCAGGGTTCACGCTAGAGATGCTCCGCACCTCGAAATCACAGCTCTTCAACATGAGCCTCAGCTCGCGAGGGGTGTAGCAACCGGTCCACAGATCAACCTCGCGCGCCTCCCCTGCCTGGTTCTTTATTTCTGTGTGCTCGTGAGCCACGCCAGTGTCGGCATTGAAGGTGGCCAGTTCGTGGTACTTCACGGCAAAGTACGCGTTGAATGCGGACAGGGCGACTCCCGCCCCGTCCTTCAATGACCGACGTATCCCCTGCAACACCTCAATGTCGTGTCCGTTAGCAGTCATGAGACCAAACGCCCCTTGGCACAAACAGATGGCGGCGTCGAATTCGTTTGAAAACGTGAGCGCGCGAGCATCCATACGTTCGAATGTGGCACCGGGCGGAGCAGATGCTGTTGCGATGTCGATGAATGCTTGGCTGATATCAATTCCGTGAACTTCGAAACCACGTTCGGCAAGTTCGTACGCGTGGCGACCGGGTCCGCATCCGACATCCAAGATTCGCATTCCGGGCGACAACCCCAACACATCAACAATGTGGTCGATCTCTTGTCGTGTGCCTTTAGTAAACGAGTAGCGAAGATAGGCAGTTCCCATGTGCTCTGCCATGGGTTCAAACCAATGAGAACCAATCTCCGAGGACACCCATCTACCCCTTAGCGTCAGCCCACGTGAGACCCCATGCAGCGTTTACTTCAAGCGGCACTCGAAGAGACGCCGCCGACTTCATTGCATCGAGAACGAGTGGACCAATGTGGTCTTGTTCAGAAGTGGGCACTTCAAGAATGACTTCGTCGTGAACCTGCAACACCACGCGTGCCTTGCTGTTGTGCTCGTCTAACAACGAATCAATTTTTACCAAAGCAATCTTGAAAATATCCGCCGCCAAACCTTGAATAGCCGCATTCATTGCTTGGCGTTCACCAGCTTGGCGAACCCTGAAATTGTCACTTCTCAATTCTTCAATGGGACGACGTCGACCAAAGAGCGTCTCGGTGTATCCAAGACGGCGCGCTTCCAGGACAGCCTCATCCATGTAGTTCTTCACATTCGCAAATGCGTTGAAATACGAATTCAGAATTGTTGAGGCTTCATCCACCGGTATGGCTAGTCGCTGACTGAGGCCGTACGCTTCCATTCCGTACGCAAGTCCATACGACACCATCTTTGCTTTTGAACGTTGATCGTGCGTGACGTCGGCGGGATCAACTCCAAACACTCGCGCGGCAGTTGCGCGGTGAATATCTTCACCAGCCTCGAATGCCGAAATGAGTCCCGGGTCATTAGCTAAGTGCGCAATACAACGAAGCTCAATTTGGTTGTAATCAGCCACTAACAATTGCGATCCCTCTGGCGCAACAAATGCAGTTCGGAACACTCTGCCTTCGTCTGTTCGCACAGGAATGTTGTGCAGGTTTGGTTTGTCGCTGCTGAGGCGACCAGTTCTCGCAACAGTTTGATGAAACGTCGCATGAATTCGACCATCTGGTTGAACTTCGTGCAAGAGACCTTCGCCATAAGTTGAACGAAGTTTTTCAACTTCCCGATATCGCAAGAGAGGGCCAATGAATTCTGGCCATTCATCGTGAAGTTTTTCAAGAGTGGCGGCATCTGTGCTGTAGCCAGTCTTTGTCTTCTTTCCAGGAGTTAGACCGTGCTCTGTATACAGAATTTCTCTCAACTGAGTAGGAGAATTGAGATTGAACTCTTTGCCTGCGATCTCGTGCAATGAGGCCGCTAAGTCAACTGTTTCCTTCGTGAGACGGTCTTTGATTGCTTCCAAAGCAGTGCGATCTACGGCAACACCTACGTGTTCCATTTTTGCCAAGACGCGCACGAGCGGATTCTCAATCTCGTTATACAAAGCAACGTTGTTGATTTCTTGCAGTCGAGCCTTTAAGACAGGAGCAAGACAAGACGTCACTAATGCGTTCTCTGCGCACAATGCTTCAGAGGTGGAGTCGGCTTCCCCGCTGAAATCGAATTGACCCGACGTTTCCGATACCTGTCCGATTTCCACGCCGAGAACATTTAACGCAACATCAGTAATCGAATAAGACGACTTAGAGGGGTCGACAAGATATGCAGCAATAGCCGTGTCCAACTCGAGCTCACGCATGTCAAGACCCTGCGCAAGTAACGACCGCATCATGGGCTTTGCATCGTGAGCAATGATGTGCGCCGAAGAAACAAACGAAGACACCTCTGGTAGGAACAACACTTCTGCTGGAACATATGCAACCGAACCAGACGCCCCGTCATCCACGATTGCAACGCCAACCACTGCAGATCGTCCAGGCTCGCCCTCAAAGCGCGGTGCAATAGTCAGACTTTCACGACCACCAAACAATTCCAAGAAACGAGATACCGAATCGCAAGGAATAATCTGCGAAACTGCTGCAACTATCTCCACATGTTCGGCAGAATCTATTTCTAATGTCGAACCTCGTGTTTGCCAGCCCATCTGTTGCGTGATGTCTTTCAGACGCTTCAACATTGTCTTGAACTCAAGAAAATCGAACAGCTGTGCAGATGCATCTAAATCTGGCTGAGGTGAAAGTGCGGTTAATTCAACTTCAATTGGCACGTCACGGCGTAACACCATCATCTCGGCGTTGCGAATCACACGCTCGCCGTGTTCCAATAGACCAGCTTTTAGTTTTGGTGTTTGTTCATTGGCAGCGGCAATAACTGCATCGATACTGCCGTATTGCATCATGAGTTTTGCTGCAGTCTTTTCGCCCACACCAGGAATTCCAGCCAAGTTGTCACTTGGGTCACCACGCAACGCTGCGTAGTCGGAATACAGGGCTGGAGTGACACCGGTGCGTTCCAAAATTCCA
>CAZRHK010000118.1:0-4139 GCA_964599815.1 uncultured Bifidobacterium sp.
GATGCTGTTGCGTACACCCTGGCACCAGCGGCTTTTGCTAACTGAATTGCGGCCAGTCCAACGCCGCCAGCACCGGCCTGAATGAGCACGTGCTCACCCGCAGTGAGATGGCCGAATTCAAACAGGCAGTCGTGGGCGGTACCGAATTCAATGGGAACTCCAGCACCTTCTTCCAATGATGCACCGTCTGGAATGACCCACACTGATTGTTCGGGAACACACACCACTTCGGCGTGAGATCCGTATCCCATGGTTGCGACCACTCGTTGGCCAGGTGTGATGCGAGTTACTCCTGCACCAACATCGCGAACGATTCCCGCTGCTTGATAACCAACAATGTGTGGCGTGGTGGCGAGAACGCCTCCTTGTCGGTGAAGCAGGTCTCCGCCTTGAATTGCGATGACCTTCACGTCAATGCGAACGTGACCGTTGCGTAGTTCTGGTTCGGCAACTTCTTCGTAGCGAAATACTTCGGGTCCACCAACGTGGTCGTAAACAGCAGCTTTCATAACTGTGACCGTACTCTCCGTTGTGGTGTGCGCTGTTACGCGGCGCGCAAAGCGAGAGTGAAGGTCACTACGCACAGAGCGGCCAATGCGAATGCAGATTGGGTGAGTGTGTCGCCGGGGTGCCCCAAAAGTTGTTGAATGGCAATCGGGATGGTGGTGGAGTCGCTTCGTGTGAGAAACGAGGTGGCGCCGAATTCTCCAAGAGAGATGGCGGCAGAGAGACCTGCAGCGCGTCGAATGGCCGGGGTAAGAAGAGGAAGATCTATTCGGCGCCACACTCGCCACGGAGATGCTCCTAACGATGTGGCTGCTTGGCGAGTTTCTTCAGGAATTGCCGCCACTGCAGGGTTCAACGTTCGCACTGCGAGTGGGAGAGCAATCACCGAATGCAACACCGGAATCAGCCATGTCTCGCTTCGCCAATCAAATGGGTCTTTGTTGAACGTGACAATCACGCCGAGTCCAAGTGTGACTGCTGATGTCATGAGAGGGACGGCAGTCAGTGTGTTGATGAGGGTGTTCTTGTTTCTTGCGTTGGCAATGACGAGTGCAGATGTAGTGGTGATCAGCGCACAGATCACTGCGAATGTGATTGAGGTAACCAGCGTGCTAGTGGTGTTGATTCCAATTGCTTCTGTTGTCCCGTTGAAGAGCCATTTGTAACTGTTGACCGTGATTGATCCGTCAATGATGAATGACTTCGCAATCACGCCTATTAGTGGCGTTACAACAATTGCCGTGGGAATAATTACCGCGGCTCCGACCGCAGTTCGCAATCGTTGTGGGACGGGTCGAGTGTCAGTTGTGAGTTCGCTGTGTTCGCTTGTTTGCTGGTGGCGAGTTCCCAATGTGTAGACCACAAGAATCACGAGAGCCTGAAGCGCCGACAATGAGATGGCTGTGGATGTGTCGCCAAGTCGCACTGCTTGTATGAATACTTCAGATTCAACTGTTCGTCGTGAAATTCCACCCAAGATGGCAATCACGCCGAAGCTTGAAAAACAAAACATGAACACAATCGCGCTGGCTTGCCTCAGTGCGTCGCCAATGTAGGGAAGTGCGATGAATTGGAACGTTCTCCATTGAGTAGCGCCAAGGTCGGCTGCAGTGTCTTCTATGGATTGGTCCATCAGTGACCATCGGGGGCCGACGATGCGAACAATCACTGCAACATTGAAGACAACGTGCGCCCACAGAATTCCAGTCACCGAAGGTTCTTGTAAGAGCGCTTTCACTCCGGTTGCAACGACAACTGCGGGCATGAAGAACGGAACCGTCACTAGTCCTGCGATTGTTCGAGCCCCACGAAATGTGAATCGTGACAGTGCCCATGTGAGCGGGAGACCCACGATCAGAGTGAGTGCTGTTGATGCCAGTGCTTGCCATGTGGTGAACCACCACACAGACGCAAGTGACGAATCGGAAATGGTGTTAGTGAGAGACGATGGCCGCAGAAACCGTGCCACCATTGATGCAACGGGGAACGCAAAGAACAGGGCGAGTGCAGCAAGAGGGAGAAGCTGAACTCGTCGAAATGTTCTCGGGACCATGTTCATCACAAAGCGATTGCTCTCCATGTGTCAAGCCATCCGTCACGGTTCTTCTCAATTGCGTCGGGCGACACGATGAGCGGAGTGCGTGGACGCACGGCGAACTTCTCAAACACTTCTGGAAGTTGCGCGTCTTTATTGACGGGGAAGACGAACAACGTCAACGGCATTGATTCTTGGAACGTTTTGCCTAAGAGGTATTCCACTAATTGTTCAGCAATGTCTTCATGTGGCGTTCCACGTAGAACTCCGACGTATTCGGTTTGACGGAAACAAGTTTTCTCCATGACGCCTGTCGGTGGTTCGTCAATTGGGGTAGCGGAGTACACCACTTCGGCAGGTGGACTTGAACCATAAGAAACGACAAGTGGGTATTTCCCTTTCCCAGATGATCCGGAAAATTCCACTGTGTATGCAGATGTCCAGTCGGAAACTATTTTGATGCCGTTTGCAGTGAGTTGTTTCCAGTAGTTCTCCCACTGTGTGGCACCAAAGTGAGCGATTGTGGCCAGCATGAAACCAAGACCAGGTGACGATGTTGTGGGATCTTGAACAACGAGCAAGTTCTTGTATGTAGGTGAAGCGAGGTCTTCAAATGTTTGCGGCACTGGAATATCGCGTTGAGCAAACCAGTTCTTGTCATAGTTCACACAAATATCGCCTTCGTCTACTGGTTCATACGAAGTGAGAAGTTCAGCTTTCTGTGCACGTGAGAGAAAGGTGTTGTCGATTCCCCACATCACGTCACCTTCTGGATTTCCCGCTGTGAGAATCGCCTTGCTCACCATGGTGCCGGTGTCGCCAGCAGTAACGACCTTGACGGTGACGCCGGTGTCTTTTGTGAATTGTTCAAAGATGCCATCTTGCGGAGTAAACGCGTCATAGGCAACAAGCGTTATCTCGGTTGGTTTCTCTTTTGTCTCACTGTTGGCGCATGCCGTTAGTGCAACTGTGGTGAGCAGAGCGATAAAGATGAGGGGCTTCTTCATTGGCTGTCGCTTTCTGTTGGGGTGATGATGATGGCGAGGATTCCTGTTCTGATGTGAACGGTGATCTCGGAAGCGGTTGCAACGTTGCTGACGCCGCGCGATTCAAAGGATTTCAACGTGGAGCGCGTGAGGTTCCATTTCAATCCCGCGGTTGTGACACCCTTTGCGTGCCCTCCCAGAGGAATGAGGGAAATGGTGTCGCCCTCATGTGTCGCGATATTTGTTGATTCTTTTGGTGTTGCAATTCGAACAAACGATTGACCAATGTGTGCTGTCACTGTTGCGTCATCTGTGACATTCACAAGTGAATGAACCATGGCGAGGACGTGGTCAAACCTGTCACCTCCACCAGTGATGACGTGGATGTTGTCGTAGCGCAGTGATTGCGCAAGTTGAAGCGCGAGTTCTGTGTCCGTATGGTCTTTGTCGGGAGAGTGTTCGATGATGTCTACGTCTTTCAAGCGCGCATCATTCAGATGTTGTGGGTCAATGGAGTCCATGTCACCAATCAGCAGGTGAGGGGTTTTCCCGGCAGCGATGGCGTATTCCCAACCAGAATCTGCAGCGATGATGAGCGCGTCTGGGTCGGCATCTGTCAAGGTGTAAGCGAGTGCGTTGGCGTGTGGTGCGTCGCCTCCGATGAAGATGAGTGCTTGGCGTGATGCCATGTCCGATTCCCTCCGCCGGCATTACCCGGATCAGGTTCTTGGGTCGATAGCCGCGGCCACCCTCTCAGCCCACCGAATCGTGCGAGCTCCCCATTGGTTGAGTTGTGTTTTTCAGGTTATCTCGGCCGAGGTCTAGTCATATCGCCGCACCTGTCGGTATCCCGCCTGCGCGCACCCCGCACTCTCCAATATTTGGTGACGGCATCCCGCCGTTTTCCGTTCCGCATCCCCGCATGACGCATTACCCGCGTGACGGCATCCCGCCGGATACGCCAACGTGATGAGCCAGGCGCCGTGACGGCATACCGCACCTTCGTCGCTCACCCATCGACCGATGACGCCGTGACGGCATGACGGCATGACGGCATGCAGGAATAGGGGTCAACAGTTGTCGGTATGACGGCACCTTTTTCAGAGTGAGGA
>CAZRHK010000119.1:0-4102 GCA_964599815.1 uncultured Bifidobacterium sp.
GGTGGCATTGTCGGCAAGCGCAACCTTGGTAGTAGCTGGCGGCAACAATACGTGTGCTGTGTTGTCCACGGGTCAACTCATGTGTTGGGGAAAGAACAACCGCGGTCAATTGGGTAATGGCACGCAAGATGCGGTTGCGCACGCAACACCAACCGCCGTTACCTCTATCCCGTCGTCGTTCTCGGTGGAGTCCGTAGACATTGGTGCGCTTCACATGTGCGCCACCAGCACAGTGGGTGATGCGTGGTGTTGGGGCGCATACACCAACGGACGTTTAGGTACCACCGCCGCATCAGACAGTTTGACTCCGCAACGTATTTCCACACTTGCTGCAGGAGTGTCAACATCTGCAACTGCCGGGTTCAATCATTCATGCGTTGTTCTTAACGCAGCAGGATGGTGTTTCGGTTCTAATTCATCTGGGCAACTTGGAAGTGACCCAAATACGTATACACAATCGTCAACACCGCTGTCGGTGACCTTCACAAGTGCTCCAGACATGATCGCATCAGGGAAAGACGTCACCTGTGCAGTGCTCACATCGCAAGCCCTGGAATGTTTCGGTCTGAATGACAATGGGCAACTCGGCGAATCACTTGTCACTGCTTCACGGCACACACCTCAAACTGTTGGTGGAATTACAACGGGCGTTGTTGATATTGCTCTTGGCGCAACACATGCGTGCGCCGTATTCGCAAGCGGCGCAGTGAAGTGTTGGGGAGCCGGATCGCAGGGTCAATTGGGCAACGGCGGCACCACACGACAAACCTCCGCTGTCAGCGTGGGGTCACTCAATGTTGCACCAACTACAACAACCACCACAACAAGTTCAACATCTAGTACGTCGTCAACGTCCACCAGTACGTCAACATCAACATCCAGCTCTACATCTACGTCAACGACGGTTGCTCCCAGTTCCTCATCGGGTCAGCAAGGCGTTGCATCAACGCCAAAGTTCATAGCGCTGAAGCGCAACCGTTACATCACTGCTCGTACTTTGGCCAAACATGTTGCGCTGACCATTCCAAAGACATCGCAAGGCAGTATGCGCTTCACCATTGTGCGCGGGTCGAAGTACTGCGCCTTTGTTGGGACCAAGGTAAAAGGAATGCGAAAGGGCACGTGTTCAGTGCTCGTCACGTTGATTCCAAAGCGTGGTGTTCGCACGTTGCGTACGGCAAAAGTGGTGGTGTCGTAGTCGTTCCCTCGCGTACGTACGTGTACGCGTACGACATGCGCGTACGCGCCAGAGCTGTCAAGTTTTTCTTTTTCCCTTACAAAATAAGGCTCATATCCACATCGCTACCCCCACTCTGAGACAGGGATGGTTTAAGAACTGCCGCCATGAATACATCGAACACATCCCCAGGTCGGCCTCTCGTCATTGTCGAGTCGCCGAACAAAGTGAAGACAATCTCCAAAATTCTTGGAGATGACTACAACGTTCAGGCATCGGTTGGTCACTTCGCAGACATCCCTGCACGAAGCAACGCAATTGATGTGGCCGCAGGTTTTGTTGCCTCGTACGAGTTGTCGAAGAAAGGCGAAGAGGTCATTGCTGGCCTGCGCCGTGAATTGAAGACAGCTAGCGAACTCATCCTTGCAACGGACGATGATCGTGAAGGAGAAATGATTGCGTATCTCTTGCTGGAGTTCCTGAAGCCATCTGTCCCCGTGTCTCGCATTGTGTTCAAGGCCATTACGAAATTCGATGTGCTGGGCGCACTTGAGAATCGCCAAAGCATCCGCTACTCGTTGGTGGAGGCTGCTCGTACTCGTCGCTATCTCGACTATCTCTATGGCTTCAACGTGTCGCCAGTGCTGTGGAAGAAGGTGCGTGGCAACTTGAGTGCTGGCCGTGTGCAAAGCCCGGCGTTGCGTCTGATTGTTGAGCGTGAGTTGAAGCGACTTGAATTTGTGGAAACCACATACTGCGGCATTGAATCCACTTTGGACATTGCAACGCCTGTTGTGGCAACTCTTCGGTCTATTGATGAAGTACCAGTGGCAAAGTCTGGCGACATTGACGATGCAGGTGTCGTTGCACCGCCCGCAGAGTTGTTGTTGTTAGACGTAGCGAATGACTTGGCGGAACAACTTCGCCCGTTGTCGCTGACAGTGGCCGATTCAAAAACAGAGCGCTACACACGGAAACCACGTCCGCCGTACACCACCAGCACATTGCTGCAAGATGCGATGAATCGATTGAAGATCTCCTCTTCCGTGGCGCAGACAATTTTGAATCAACTTCATGAAAAAGGATTGATCTCGTACCCCCGCACAGACAGTCCGTCGTTGTCAAAGGTGACAATGGAAGCGGCGCGTCAACAGGCCATTGAAATGTTTGGCGCAGGCAGCGTTCCCTCGAAAGCTCGTGTGTATTCGCCGAATCGCAAAAGCGCACAGGAAGCACACGAAGCAATTCGTCCAGGCAACATGACAGTGCGCTCTCCGAAGGGTCTCACTGCGCAGCAGTCTGCGGTGTACGACTTGGTGTGGCGTCGCACAGTGGCATCGCAAATGATTGACACAACCGGCACCACGGTGACGGTGACGTTTACGGCCACCACCAAAAAACCGAAGCACAACTGTGTCTTCACCGCAGCAGGGACCACCATTGTTGAACCCGGTCATCGTCGCCTCTATACAAGCGATGAAGACGACACACAGACGCCACTTGCAGAGTTCACCGTTGGCGACACCATTGGTGTGAGCGCAGTAGATGTGAAAGAGCACACCACGAAACCACCGGCTCGCTACACCGAGGCATCGTTGGTGCGTGCATTAGAGGAATTGGAAATTGGTCGCCCGTCTACTTATGCATCCATCATTCAGTCGTTGCGTGATGAATATGTATGGTCGAAACGCGGCGACCAAGCATTGATTCCAACATTGACGGGAATTGCGGTAGAGAAGTTTCTCGCTGAATGTTTCCCGCAACTCGTTGATTACACGTTCACTCGCACCATGGAATCTCAGCTTGACGACATTGTCGACGGGGGTGCATCGCTTGTAGATGTTTTGGATGCGTTCTATTCATCGGGCAGCGGCGACTGGCCAGGATTGACGTCTGCCATCACTGATGTTGTCGCGGCATATAAACCCGCCGAACACCATGTGTGGGTGGTTGGTATTGATCCCGAGTCTGGTCATGAAATTGTGGTGAAGCCAGGAAAATCTTTCGCTGGCAAGAAAGCCGTGCGTGGTTCTCGCACCAAGCGTTCCCGAACCAGTGGATCGCCATATCTCTCATGCAACGGGAAGAACGCAGGTGTGCCCGATCAAACCGAACTAGCCGACCTCACCGTTGAATATGCATTGTCCTTACTTAATGCATCGCAAGAGGCGCGAGTACTTGGCGAGATTGATGGCGACGAGGTTGTCGTGAAGGTTGGCCCTTATGGTCCGTACGCCAAGGTGGGGAAGCGTTCCGTATCCCTTGCCGAAGACGCAGACCTTACGGCCATCACGCTTGCCGATATTGAGGCGTTGCTGGTGTACCCCCGAGGTCTGGGCGCAGACCCGGAGTCCGGTGTAGAGATTGTGGTGAAGCGCGGGCGATACGGCGTTTATGTTGACCGCGATGGCGACACACGACCCGTGCCAGCCGAGATGAATGGCGAAAGTCTCACCATGGATGAAGCATTGGAGTTGTTGGCGCGACCGAAAAAGGGCAGAGGCAAACGGTAGGGTCAGCCCCTGTGGAACCACATCACACCCCCTCATCACGTGAGCGAATCATCGCTGCGGCCCGTGTAGAAGTAGAGGCAAAGGGAATCCTTGGTCTTCGAGTGCAAGATGTTGCTCAGAACGCAAAAGTGTCTGTGCCGCTTATTTACAAATACTTCGTCGATCGCGACGGCCTGTTGGCTGAAGTGCTTGGCGAGATGTTTGAAGAATTTGTGCTTGAACAAATCGATGCGTCTGAGGCGTACTTCAATGCATTGGAAGCTCCTACCGTTGATGACTTGTTGGCAGTATTGGCGCTTCCACAACAAGACTTCCGCAGACCACGTCGCTGGCAGCGAATGCAGATCTTGGCCGCATCAATGGAGATTCCAACATTGCGTGCACGTCTCAGCCTTGTGCAAAACATTTTGCA
>CAZRHK010000120.1:0-4086 GCA_964599815.1 uncultured Bifidobacterium sp.
CTTGTGTTCATGGACACCCCACACAGCGTCACTGGTGAGGGCTACTCCCCCGACGGACGCATTGTTCCGGCGAAAGGCGACAATCCAATAGTCCTTGTTTCGGCACTATTGCCAATGGCGCTATGCAATGACGCAGTTGTGAACAACAACAGCGGCGAATGGGAATTGGTTGGTGACCCCACCGAAGGGGCACTGACTGTTCTTGCAATGAAGGGCGGGCTTGACCCTTCTGATTTGCGCGAATCTCATCCGCGAGTCTTGGAGATTCCATTCGATAGTGCGCACAAGTACATGGCCACCTTCCATCAGATGGTGACGGACGAAGGCCGCGATGTTATTCGTCTGTACGTGAAAGGCGCACCAGATGTTCTCTTGAACTTCTCATCGCGCATCATTGACAAAGCTGGCGCTGCAGTAGATATCTCCTCGTACTACGACGAGTTATTGAACCACAACAGTCGATTGGCATCTGAAGGACTTCGAGTACTTGCTGTTGCACAACGTGATTTTGACATTGAGGCCTGGCAAGAGTTGTCAGATGAAGACCCCATGTCACTCGTTGGGGAATTGACGTTCTTAGCTTTAGTTGGAATCATTGATCCACCTCGTCCAGAAGCACGAGACGCAATTGCCATCGCCCACTCGGCTGGCATCTCCGTGAAGATGATTACTGGTGACCATGCCGTCACTGCCGCAGCAATTGGCTCAAGCCTCGGACTGCACGGAAATGTTGTCACCGGCGAAGAACTTGAGCGGTTGTCGGAAGACGAATTAGACAACATCATCGATTCAACGACAGTGTTTGCTCGCGTGTCACCGTCACACAAGATTCGATTGGTGACATCGTTGCAACGCAAAGGAAATGTTGTTGCCATGACGGGCGATGGTGTGAACGATGCGCCAGCTCTGAAAAAGGCAGACATTGGTGTGGCTATGGGAATCACTGGAACGGAAGTCACCAAAGAAGCCGCCACCATGGTGTTAACCGACGACAACTTCGCAACCATTGTTCGTGCTGTTGAACGTGGACGCACCATTTACGACAACATCGTGAAATTTGTGCGTTTCCAGTTGAGTACCACGTTGGGGTTCGCCGCTGTCTTCCTTCTTGCATCATTGCTAGACATCGCAAGTCGTAAACCATTTACTGCAATTGCAATTTTGTGGGTCAACATCATCATGGACGGCCCGCCAGCAATGGCTCTTGGTGTTGACCGCGCCGCTCCCGGAGTCATGAATCGCGCTCCGCGTCCGGCCGACGAACCAATTCTCACTCGCCGTCGTTGGTCGGCTATTGCGCTCGCTGCACTAGTAATGGCCGTTGGAACTCTGGCCGTATTTCTCTTAGCGCCAGGCCCAGAAGCTGAAGCAGGTGTTGCGAGCATTGCAGGAACAATGGGAATCAACACGTTCGTTCTATTCCAGTTCTTCAACATCTTGAATGTTCGTAGCGAGAGTGGTTCGGTGTTTAGCCGCATGTTGTTTAGCAATAAGTCTCTATGGATCTCACTAGTGTCCGTACTTCTGCTGCAAGTTGGCGTCACACATGTTGGCTTCATGCAATCACTGTTTGACACAACATCGCTCTCGCTTGGCGAATGGGGTGTTTGCATCGCAGTTGCATCATCCATTTTGTGGGTAGAAGAAATTCGAAAGCTTGTCTCACGCACCATCAACTACAAGAAAGGCCAATCATGAAATGCCCTCACTGCTCCACCACCCTTGTGATGTCAGATCGCCAAGGGATTGAAATTGATTACTGCCCAGATTGTCGGGGCGTTTGGTTAGACCGGGGCGAGCTAGACAAACTCATTGAGCGCGCGAGCGGAGACGTTCCGCGCTCTAGTGGACCTAGCCCTCGACCTGTACGCCACGATGACGACAGCGACGAGTACGAGCGCATCAAGTTCGGGAAGTACCCCAAGAAGAAAAAAATGTCCAGCATGCTGGGCGAGATTTTTGATTTCTAGTAACACTCTTCACGAAGGAGACAACCATGTTTAAGAACACAGCAAAGACCACCATTCTTCTGGCCGCTCTCGGTGGTCTAATTGTCGGAGTCGCATCACTTCTTGGCGGCGGAAGCTCAAGCGCCGTCATGCTGGGACTCGTCATCGCACTTGTGATGGTGGGCGGTTCTTATTGGTTCAGCGACAAGCTCGCACTTGCATCTGCAAAAGCTCAAGTCATTACCGAGGCCGATCATCCGGAGTTCTACGGCATGGTGCGCGACTTGGCACAACGTGCAAACCTTCCAATGCCTCGAGTTGCAGTCTCCCCTAGCGAGCAACCAAATGCATTCGCTACTGGCCGTGGACCAAACAATGCAGTGGTCTGCGCAACTCGTGGATTGTTGCAGTCAATGTCCCGCGACGAAGTCGAAGGCGTAATGGCTCACGAACTCATGCACGTAAAGAATCACGACATTCTCATTGGCTCTGTGGCCGCCGCCGTTGCTACTGCTATTTCATCCATCGCTCAAATGGCCATGTTTGCCACCATGTTTGCCGGCGGACGAGACGATGAAGACCGACCCAATCCGTTGGCCATTCTTTTGGTCTCAATGCTGGCACCACTTGCCGCCAGCTTGATTCAAATGGCCATCAGCCGTAGTCGAGAATTTGAAGCAGATCGTGGCGCTGCTGAACTACTGGGTAGTGGAGAGTCACTTGCACAAGCACTTGAGAAAATTGAAGTACTTGCTGCTCGTTCACCCATGCAAGTGTCGCCGGCACAAGCACAGGCATACATTCACAATCCACTTGCTGAAATGCATGCACGACGTGGCAGCGGTGTGAATGTATCCAAACTGTTCTCTACTCACCCCGCAACGGAAGAACGAATTCGTCGCCTCCGCGAAATGACGTTCTAGTCGTCAACTTCAGCTGGACCGCTGAACGTAAACAGCGCAGCGCCAACAAGAGAAATCAGACCAGCCACTAGATACGGAGTGTCATAGTTTCCGGCCGCATCTCGAATAGAACCGACAAGAATTGGACCAATTGCCGTACCAGTGAGCGACACCAAGCCTGAACGCGAAGAAATACGCGCATAGTCCTTCACGCCAAATCGCTGCGCAAGAAGGAGCGATTGCATCATCAATACGTTTCCCACCATTGCGCCGAACAAACCGATGGCAACAAACAACGCAACTGTGTTGTGCATTTGCCCAATGAGAATGATTGCGCTCCCCTGCACCACCGCAATAAACACCATGAATTTTGCCAATGGGAACTTCGGAATGATCCGTCCACCAATCAAACGGAATACCACGCTCGCACCAGACAACACCGAGGTTGCAAGTGCTGCCATTTCCTTCGTGGTGCGTTCTTCCACCAGTTTCACAATCTGCTGAATTGCACCTACTTGGCTACCCATCACCAACACATAACCAATGGTGACAATCCAAAAGAACTTGGTACGCACAGCAACGCTCATTGGCGTACCAGGCATCTCCATCACATGGTTCTCGGGCTTTGGCTGACCATCGGGCATCCAGTTCAACGGACCTGGTTCTGCACGAATCAATAGGAAAGTTGGAATGCTCATGCCCAATAGCCACAACATGGCAAGAATCGGAGCCGCTCCACTGAGTGTCTGTGAGTCGATTAATGACTTCACAATTGGCGAGAGAACAATTCCTCCCACTGATAATCCAGAACTAGCGGCCGCAATTGCAGATGCTCGCTTTGTATGGAACCACCTCGTCACCACAGTTGTGGCAAGCGTTAGTCCACTAGACGACCATGCAATGGCGAAGAAGCCATAGACCACGTACAACTGCCACTGTTGCTGCACTTGCCCAAGACCAAATAACGCAACGGCTCCAACGACAGCACCACCATATGAAACGTGGCGAACGTCGTATGTGGCAATTAGACGAGCAACCACCACATTCCATAGTCCACCAATGAGAAAGAAAAATGTGGTCGCAACTGAAATGGACGAAACGTTCCAATCAGGGTGCTCATTGCTTAATGCATTGAGATACACCGACATTCCGTAGAACCCCAGCGATGATCCAAAGAACAAAATTGCAAAGCACCCGCCAACAACCCACCAGCCGGGGAATGCATTGCGAGGCGC
>CAZRHK010000121.1:0-4074 GCA_964599815.1 uncultured Bifidobacterium sp.
GGGCGCTTGAGCGTGCTGATGGCTCACCGCATACAGCCAGATGGTCAGGTATGGGCTGTGGATGTGCAGCCTGAGATGGTGACCTATCTTCAAACAAAAGCTGCGAAACTCGGTAAAAAGCAGTTGCGCGTTGGTCTGTCATCTGCCACCAGCCCGAACCTACCTGCCGCAATGCTCGACCTTGCCGTTCTGGTCGATGTCTATCATGAGCTCGAATATCCGCGTGAATTCTTGCAAAATCTGATGAGATCGGTAAAGCCCGGCGGTCAGATTGTTTTCGTCGAGTACAGGGCAAACGACAAGATAGTTCCGATAAAACCCGTGCACACGATGACTGTCGAGCAGGTAAAAACAGAAGCTCAGGATATTGGCTTGCTCTTCGAGCGTGCTGATTCAAGCTTGCCCTGGCAGCATGTCATTTTTTTTAGAACTCCAGTTGCATCGGTCCGGTAACGCCAGCCTGGCTCCGTTTCGACGAACATTGCAGCTCAGCCCTTGTTAATCACTAATGTTTCGAACGCTGCTCTTGGTAACGGCGGGCTCATGAGGAATCCTTGATAAAGAGAGCAGCCGTGCAGATGCAAAAACTCTTTTTCCCTTTCGGTTTCCAATCCCTCCGCTATCACATCCATCTCGAGACTTAGGGCCATTGCAATAATTGTTTTGACGACGATTCCGTCACTGGGGCTGGATAGCATATTTGCCACAAATGACCGATCAATCTTCAGTTGTTCAAGTGGCAGTTTGATCAGACTCGCCAGAGAAGAGTATCCGGTTCCAAAATCATCCAGAGAAAATCTAACGCCCAACTTGCTGAGTTCTTGCATCTTGACTCCAACCTCATCAATGTCATGCATCATGCTCTCGGTGAGTTCCAGTACTAAACATGAGGGATTTATCTCGGTTTTTTTTATTACGGAAGTAATTTTTTTTACGAAGCTCTGATCCTTGAACTGTCGAGCACTCACATTGATCGATAATTGCAAGCGTGACAGCGTGGGATGAGATTCCCAAGACTTGATCTGATCGCAGGCGGTCTGCACTACCCAGAGCCCAATCGGAACAATTTGTCCGGATTCCTCAGCAATCGAGACAAATTCATCGGGTCCGATGACGCCACGGGTAGGATGGTTCCAGCGAAGGAGTGCCTCTGCGGAGATCACCTTTCCCTGGTAATCGAATTGCGGTTGAAAAAATAATTCCAGCTGATCTGATTCGATGACGCGTCTTAATGCCTGCTCGAGATTTGAGAATTTGATGGCGGCGTCTTTCATTGCGGGATCATAAAAAGCCAGCGCATTCCCGCCTTCTTTTTTTGCGCGATACATCGCCATGTCTGCATTTTGAAAAACCTCTTCAGCGTGGGCTTCATGATTGAACATGGCAATGCCGATACTCGCGCTGCAACTGAAGACAAATTCATTTAGCTTGTAATTGGCTGCCAGGGCTTGAAGTATCTTTACTCCAATGGCATTCGCCTGATAGGAGGCTTCTTCGATGTTTGAACTGAGGTCGCCGAGCAGTATCACGAATTCATCGCCGCCTACGCGGGCGACCATGTCGCCCTCGCGTGTGGTTCGCTGCAAGCGATTCGCTATCTCTATAAGCAATTCATCGCCGACTGCATGGCCTTTTGTGTCGTTGATCGCTTTGAACTTATCAAGGTCTATAAATAACAGCGCACCATGCAAATGACTTCTGGGTATGACGCTCAGCAAGCGCTTTAGCCGGTCATTCAGTTTTCTTCGGTTCGGAAGATCGGTCAGAGGATCAAAGAATGCAAGCCGATGAATCTCATCTTGCGTTATCTTCCTCTCTGTTATGTCATACAAACAAGCCACATAATATCTTCTGGAACTGTTGGCTGCCGGTACGCTGGCGATATTCAGCCACCCAGTAAATGAGTTTCCTTTTTTTCTTTTTGCACGAATTTCTCCCTCCCATTGACCATTGACTGTCAGCGAATGAAGAATTTCCTGCATTTTTGCAGCGTCGCTCCCGGACGATAAAAATGACTCTATGGACTGATCACGTAAATCGGCGCTTAAATATCCTGTGATTTTCGAAAATGCAGAATTTATTTCAAGAATTACCCGATCTTGATCGGTAACGCAAATACCCATTTGCGAATCAAAAGCTATCGCTGATATTCGCTGGCGCTCAAGAGATCGTTTGCTCTCGGTGATGTCATAGAATAACGAGCGTCGCTTTGCCGACTGGTCTGCAGAGTTTTGCAGAACTCTCGTCGCGAGCCTGAAGAATCGCTGTTTACTGTTCTCGTCGAACAGCGCCAGCTCGGTCTCTTTCAAGCCTCTGTCTTGGGCATGTTCGCTTACTTGCTGAAGGGTATTCCAGTTAATCGCTGCTCGCGGCAAAACGGGATTCTTCTTTCCGATGATGGATTCACTGGTGCAGCCAAGCCACTTTAATGCCTGAGAATTGATGCTCAGGCAGGTGCCGTCACTGCCGGTGGTATATGCGCCGAGATTACCGAGCTCGAACAATTCCTCTATCTGACCCTCAAGTGTCGCCAGCAGATCAAAGATCTTGTTCGATTCAGATTTATCTTCGGTTGGATCGGCAGGAGGACGCATCCGTTTTACTTTCATCGCTTGATTTCAATCGAGATTCGCTGCAGCTTCTCCCTCGTAGAAAAATAAAATCAAGGGAGCGAAAGTAGTTGGGTAATGCCTGCCGCGCAGGTGAGATTATTTCTGTAGTGATTTCGCCGCCATCGCAGCTTTTTGTGCCATCTGGGCAGCCTCAGCAGCGGCTTCAGTTGCGCGAGCTGTCGCTCGTGCGGCCTCGATGGAGGCCTGGCTGGCCGAGTCCTCAGCCTGCGACGCTGCGGCGCCAGCGGCGGCGGCGGCGGCGGCCGATGCCGCTGCAGCGGCTTCCGCCGCGGCTATCGCAGCATATCCAGCAGATTCTGCTGCCGCCTGCGTTGCTTCTATGACAAGCGCATTTGCCGAGGTGATAGCTGCAGCGGTAGCGTTCTTACAAGCAAGAGCCGCTTTTTCTGCAGCATTTGCTGCTCTTAACGCTGCTTCAAGAGAGCTTTCAGTCAGCTGCCTCATGGATTCAAGCGTCTCGGTATAACGCTTGTTTACCACCATATATCCGTCTCTTAGTGCTGCGATGTCGGATTGAAGGAGCTCAATCTTTGCGTGAATGAGTTTTTCTGAGTCTGATGTCATGTTTCGACTATGCCACGTTATCTGGGTTGAGCCAAGAAACTGTTTTAATTGCCGGGATGGCAATTGCTTATGGCCCGCGTATCAACAGAAGATTGTGACCGCTTTGTATGTCGCTGAGTTTCGCGGTAGGTGGGCGAGCTTGTCCCCAGAACAGAAAAAGCCCGCAAATTTTTTGCGGGCTTTTGTGTTTTTTGGCTCCCCCGATCTAGGCTCCGCCCCTCCGGGCATCAAATTAACGATGATATTCGACGAGCTGGTAGCCGAGTACTTCGTACGCCCGGTCTTCCAGGACATTCACTTCCGGAGAAGCATCGATTAGTTTGTCCAGTATTTCATCTCGTCCGCGAAGCAGCGGATAGATTATCGATGCAAGACTCAGCTTCAGGTAGGCAGACAGCCATTGATGACATAGCTCAGGAATATCTTTTCCTCTCCCTTCGCCAGGAGCAGTAATTCTCCAGTCGCTGAACAAGCGGACGGTATCATCTGCTGGCCGCCAATAGTCGCCGACGACCCATTGGTTGACTACAAACCAGGCGTGCGGCTGACCAAGACTATTGAGCTCCAAAGCTGCCAGATGCGTTGTAATTGTCTCGGGCTCCTGCAATCGCAGCTCTGCAGGTCTCCATCGCTGAAAAAAATG
Source organism: uncultured Bifidobacterium sp. (assembly GCA_964599815.1). Classification (GTDB taxonomy): domain Bacteria; phylum Actinomycetota; class Acidimicrobiia; order Acidimicrobiales; family Ilumatobacteraceae; genus UBA2093. The sequence continues at coordinate 3,841 of CAZRHK010000121.1, forward strand.
GATGTGTACTGATGCCGGTGAGTGGCCTGTCGCATGTCGGTGAAGAAAATATTGAGAACCTGTGGCGGGATCAACTACGTCATCCTCCGGAAAATGGCGCGCCTCATCGACAGGAATCGCTGATCGTTGCTCAGATGGCATAGCGGTCAGTGCATCCATCAGATTGATCGATGATGCTATTAGTGTCTGTTTGAAAATACGATCTTTGTACGGTCGGCAATGTCTAACGGTGTC
>CAZRHK010000122.1:0-4040 GCA_964599815.1 uncultured Bifidobacterium sp.
TTCAACTGGGCCTGTACTTCCTTCACGTTCTGCAGTGATGCATTGCTGCGGTCTGCAGGAGTGGTGACCTCAAGCTTGCTGATTCCGGCCTCGGTGAGACAGGTCTTCAGTGCAGCCTTGGCCTTCTTGAGGTTGAACTGCTTAAAGCCCTTTGTGGTGTACATAACGCTGGTTGGGCCTACAAGTGACTTAGCTGGGCGCTGTTCGTTGGATCCGCGCTTCTTTGCGTAGGTCACACGGTCGAGACCGTATGACATTGCATCACGACAGCTCTTCTTGGCAAATGCTGGCTCTACACGCTGGTTGAACCATACAGATGGGTAGTACTCGTACGGAGTCTTGTATTCCTTCAAGATGGACTTCTTCAAACGAAGGTTCTTAATGAAGGTTCCGTCTGTTGCACCAGAGAACTGGCCAATGGAATATCCACCGGTCTGAACTGCTTGTGATGCCTTAACGCCGTCCTTGATGTTGTCGAACTGAATACCGTCGAGGTATGGCAACTGAACGCCAGCTGCATCCTTACGCCAGTAGTTCGGGTTCTTCACAACAACCAACTGCTCGGTGTTGAAGGTGTAATCAGACTTGACCATGAATGGTCCGGTACCGATTGGGAATGTTCCGCAGTACTTGCCTGCACCGAATCCACCACCTGTGTTTGCGGAGATTGGGTTGTTTGTTGCACCCTGAGTTGGGATTGCAGGCCAACCATTGATCTGACGCTTTGAACGGATGAAGTAACGACCAGAGGCATACATGGTGCCGGTGAGGTCGTTCTGTGGACGGTCAAGAGTAACGGTGACGGTGTCGCCACCGACTGAGCCAGTTGCAGACTTGATGTTTGCCTGGAAAGGAACCGAGGTACCCAACACGTGGCCCGGAATTGCCTGACCAGCAGCAACTGCTGCTGGAAGTGCACTTGGGTTGGTGGTGGCAAGTGTCAACCATGCGGCTGTCAATGCACCACGTGATGCGTTGATGTTGAATGCAACGGCATCGGCGTCCATGTTTGTTCCGTCGTGGAACTTGATGAATGAACCGTCGGCCATCTTGCGGATCTTGATGGTGTATGTCTTCAAGTCTGCTGATGGTGTTGCTGATTCAGCAAGCATTCCAACAAGGTCGCCACCAGCTGTCTTTTCGAACAAGCTGTCGTACACGGTACGAGTGGCCATCAATGCAGAACCGGCGGCGTTGTTACCTGTGCACCAGCCTGGCATTGTGTCGCGCATTGCGACCTTGATTGTTCCGCCTACCTTTGATGCGGAAGTCTGACGAGCAGACTGCGAACCGGTCGAGGCCACGGTCGACACCGCGATAGTGGCTGCGACTGCTGCCCCCACGCGACGCAATACTCGTGACCGTGTGGTCTGACGTTGTGTCATTGAGTTACCCCCAAAGTTGGCACACCACCGTGGTGTGACTGCAGTCACCATAGCAGGAGGTTGTTTGTCACTCCTAGACAAACGGCGAAAAAACAACTTGTGTTGGGCAAACGATTAGTTGCACATGGTCACAAGGGTGAGTAGTTCTTACCGATTCAGCATCGCCAAATTACAACGTTGTGTGTAGGTGCACTTTGATGGCACCAGCCTTGCGATCTGACGCAATTCGAAACGCTTCCGCAGCGTCAGCAAGGGAAAACCGATGAGTAATGACTGCATCTGCAATAGACGGAACGCGCGCCAACACATCAACAGCTTCTTTGAAGTCGTGATGTTCTTGGGTGTGACCGTAAAAAATGGACGGCACAACAGTGATTTCTTTCAACAGCATGGGGTTGCTCAAGGTCACTGGGGTCCAGAACATTCCAAACTCAAGTAGTGAGCCGCCGGGCCTCGTGGCGCCAATGCATGCATCGAATGATTGCTGAGTGCACACTGCATCGAAAGATGCGTCGTAGTTGTTGCCCGCACTTTCTACGGGGGTCACGCCCAATTTTTCTGCTGCTTCGAATTGATGTTGATGCCGCGCAACGATGTCAACATTCACGCCACGATCTTTCAACACTGCTGCGGCCAGTAGACCAATTGATCCTGCGCCAACCACGACTGCACGCGAACCATGACTTAGTGAAATCTTGTTGATGCCATGCAGTACTACTGCAAGTGGTTCAACAAGTCCCACTGAGGCAGGGTCAGCGGATGACGGAATTTCGAACAGTCGCGATGATTCAACACGAACGAATTCAGCTAGTCCGCCATCCATGGAAATTCCGTGGCTCTTGAACATTGCATCGCTGCACAATTGCGATTGATGTGTTGTGCAATGTGGGCATGTGCCGCATGCACCCGTGGGGCGAACTGCAACGAGTCGACCATCTTCTGTGTAGCCGCCGAACTCGTGACCAAGAACAGCGCGCACCAAACCGTTTTCAATCATGTGTAAATCGCTGCCGCAGATTCCAGATGACGTAATGCGGATGAGTTCACCGTCGCCCTTTGGAACATCGCGTTCCACCACTTTGATGACTTTGTCTTCGGCAATGACAGCAAGCATGGCCACACCGTAGTTCGCCGCTTGTCTTAGGTGGTTGTTGGCGCAGGAATGGTGGTTGTTGTTGTAGAAGTTGTTGGTGTTGTAGTTGGTGTCGTAGACGACGTTGTTGATGTGTCGGGAAGTGTTGTTGATGTAGTTGATGTTGTTGTCGTGGTGGTGGAGGCATTCACAATCGCCTGGCCGAATTGTTCCATCTGGCGAAGCGTGAAAGTGGCGCGTGTGCGGTAGCCGGCAACAGTGAGATGCACGCCGTCTGCAATAAAGCGACTCACTTTGTTTGGAACAAAGTATGTGTTCCAGTCTGCGATGGTGAGTTGAGGCCATCTAGTAACGGCGGTTTTAAGGCTTCTGTTGAATCGAGCTGCTCTGCTTCGCCATTCGGGTCTGCTGGTGGACGAATACTCCAAGGTGAACCACAACACTGGTCGTCCTTTGGTCTCGTTCATTACTTTGTCGATGACCCATGCCGGATACCACGACTCGGGTTTAGACAGCATGTCGTTTGTACCAAGCGCAATAACGATTGCCGTTGTGTGGTTGGAAACCTTTGTTTTCACAATGGATGCGCCAGCACTCGCGGTGCGACCGACACGTGCGTCAACGGTGACCCGAGTCCAGATTCCAGTGTTTCGTGTTCTTGTGGCAAGTGACCCGAATGCATCGGATCCCACGGTGAGGGAGTCGCCAACGAAGAGGACACCGCCTTGACCATTCATGCCGATGAGTTGGGGCTTGTTTCCAGCCGATGCTTCACGTGGAAAGAATGTGAGGGCTAAAAGGGCGATAACAGTGCACCATGTCGCGAAGGCGTGACGATGTTTCCTGCGAAGAGACGGGTGGCGCACGGTTCCATTGTGGCAAGGTGGAGGAGTGATGCGGAGGCACTTCCTTACATATTTGGCGCTAACCACCATGGCCATTGCCCAGCCAGTTCTTGACCTATATGGCAAGAACCCCACCGTGTTTTCCGCGTCGAAGATGTCCACTCTTGAAACCGCACTGTTTGTTGGTGCAGTTCTATTGGTTCCGGCCTTATTGGCCACAGCTCTCGATCGTGCTACTCGTTGGTTTGGTCCCAAAGTGAATGAGTCGATGCGGTTGTGGCTGATCGCAGGTCTCTCATTCCTGTTGGGTCTGGCAGTTGCGCGATGGCTGAATGTGGACGGCAATGTTGGTTCCGTTTTGTTTGGTGTGGTGTTTGGCGTAGCAATTCCGCGTTTCTATGACACACGGAAAACAGTGCGTGAATGGTCGCGATGGTTGGCCATTGTGTCTGTTGCTGTTCTGGCGAATGCCGTACTGCAACTGCAGCCGGTTCTGTTTGCGTCCGATGGTCCCTCGTCGGATGCTGTTATTGGTGACAAGGATGTTTCGGTTTTCCAGATCATCTTCGATGAATTCCCGCTGTACGCACTTCTTGACGAAGAGGGAAATATCAATGCAGATCGTTTTCCGGGTTTTGCGTCATTAGTAAAAGAATCAACGTGGTTTCGTAATGCAGTAGCGGAGTCGAACTTCACTCATCAAGCTGTTCCAGCGTT
>CAZRHK010000123.1:0-4016 GCA_964599815.1 uncultured Bifidobacterium sp.
TGCGGACGCGACCTTGTTATGTATTTCTCCTTGAGCAAATCGGAGAACCGAAGATTATAGTGTTTTCAAGGACTTGGCGTCAATTCCGGCGAGCAGTCTCGTTGACCCGTCGGCGATCGGCGGATTCGGAAAGAATTCTATTATGACAATTTATTGCCTCAAAACCCGCGACAATCCTCATCTTCGCAGCGCAGCGCGCCCGCGCCTAATAAAATACGGGCCTTTGACTCACTGATTTTCAGAGAACCCATTATGGAATGCACCGTACGTTGGACCGGCCTGTCCGGCATGACTTTTGTGGCAGAAACCGGCTCCGGCCATCTGGTGACGATGGATGGCGCACCCGAGGGCGGCGGCCGCAATCTCGCGCCACGGCCCATGGAGGTCGTGCTGGCCGGCACCGGCGGCTGCACCGCCTATGACGTGGTCGTCATCCTTCGCAAGAGCGGGCAGGATATTCGGGGCTGCGACGTCACCCTGAGGTCCGAGCGCGCCGAGAAAGACCCGAAGGTCTTCACCAAGGTGCATTTCCATTTCACGGTGCGCGGTCGCCAGCTCAAGGCCAACCTCGTGGAACGGGCGATCAAGCTGTCCCATGAAAAATACTGCTCGGCATCGATCATGATGGAAAAGACGGCCGAACTGACGCATTCCTTCGAGATCATCGACGATCTGGCAGAGCCCTCTGCCAACTGAACCGTCGCGGCCGTCCGACGGCATCTCAGAACGGCCGCGGCGCAACCCGCCGGCCTGATCTGTCGGCGCCGGAGAGTCAGCCAGCCCTGCGCGCCGACATCACTGCGCTGACTATACGTAGTAGGCCGTGCCCGTCATCACCCTGGCCACCGCGCGCATGCCAGTGGTCACGGGTGCGGGCAGTTCAACCCCGCCCAGCTGCTTCGCCGCATCGCCGTGTTCAATCTCGTCATCACGCATCTGCGTGACGATGGCGCGCGAGCGCGCATCCTGTGCCGGCAGGCGCTCGAGGTGTCCGTTCAGGTGCGCCTCGACCTGACGTTCGGTCTCCACCACAAAACCGAGACTGTGCCGATCACCGCTGCGAGCGGCAATCGCCCCCATCACAAAAGCACCGGCGTACCAGAGCGGATTCAGCAGACTGGGACGGGACTCCAGCTCCCGAAGCCGCTCGGCCGTCCATGCCAGATGATCGAGTTCTTCTTTCCCGGCCTGCCGGAACTGCTGTCGGGTCGCTTCATTGCGCGCGAACATCGCCTGCGCTTCATACAGCGCCTGTGCGCACACCTCGCCCACATGATTGACGCGCATTAAACCTGCGCTATGACGCCGCTCCGCCTCGCTCATCGACGGCTCGGGCAAATCTTTAGCCGGGTTTGCTCGATATGCGGCTGTTACACCGCTTATCGCCCTCAGACCTCGATCAAATACGCAAATAAATTCGTCAATGGCGGACATAAATTAGTAAAGAGATATCGTTTTCAAAAAAATGTTGTAAACAGGCGACGAAAAATTAGCAAAAGTTTCACGAAACAAAAAATTAACTTTGCCCAGATTAGCCACATTTGCTTCAATGCACGCTGACTTCTTGATCCCATGGTCTTGGAGCGTCCATTCCACTGCGAATGCCGGTACGAGCGTTCGGACAGTGGAAGCGAAACTTTAGCATCACAACAATTTGGAGATTATTCAATGAAAAAAACTCAAGTCGCACTGGCTGCTCTGGCGCTGGTCGCTTCGACGGCTGCAATGGCTGAAGTCAAAATGTCCGGCATCATCGACTACGGCGTTCAAAACTACAGCGGCAGCGGCGCTTCACAAACCGGCAAGGGCACGTCGTTCGAGCAGGGCGGCTGGTCGGATCACAGCTCCGTCACCCTGTCGGGCGGCGAAGACCTGGGCGGCGGCCTGAAGGCTTTCTTCTCGCTGGAAGCCGGTTTCACCCAGAACGGTAACCCGGGCAACGGCGGTAATGGTTCGCTGTTCAGCCGTGAATCGAAAGTCGGCCTGTCCGGCGACTTCGGTACCGTGACCCTGGGTCAGCAACTGTCCCCGTACATCCTGTCGCACGCTGTGACCCAAGCCGGCACCGCTGGTGGCTTCTGGGTTAACCGTATCATCATGGGTGGCGGCCTGGGTGCTGCAGCTGTTGGCGCGGGCACTGGCGCGTTCCAGGCTGGCGGCTTCTTCATCGCCAACGCTGTGTCGTACACCACGCCGAGCATCGGTGGCTGGACCGTCACCGCGCTGACTAACACCAAGAACGGTGCTAAAGACGGCGCGATGGCCGCTACGACGTCCGACGCTGACAAGTACACCTCGTACAACATCAACGGCGCGATCGGCGGCGTGAGCCTGAGCGCTGGTTACCAGAAGCGTCAGAACACCTACACCTCGTGGGTTGCTGGTGGTAGCTATGGCATGGGCGATCTGACTGTTGCTGCGAACGTCAGCAGCCACAAAGCTGAAGGCGGCGACGCTGTTGGCGCCTACCTCGTCAGCGCAAACTACAAGCTGACCGGCGCAACCTCGCTGGTTGGCGGTTTCGCTCGCAACGATCTGGACGAAGCACAGGGCATGTCGAACATCGGCGTGAAGCACGACCTGTCGAAGTCGACCTTCGTGTACCTGACGCACACCCGTGCATCGAACGGCGCGATCTCGTCGCTGGCTGAGCGTGGCAACTACGCCACCACCGGCCGTGACAACAACGGTACCGTTGTTGGCGTGTCCCACTCGTTCTAAGTCAGTGCTGGCCTCGTGCCAGCCTGGCTCAAGCAATCGAGCTAAAGCCACTCTTCGGAGTGGCTTTTTTTATTGGGAAAAACAAAGGAAACAATGGAAACAAAGGGATTGAAACAAAGGGATGAAACAAAGGGATGAAACAAAGGGACACTCACTTTGTTGGTTGATCGCTTCGCCCCAGCCTGAAGCAAGAGGCACCACCGAGAACAAAGCTTGCGCAGCAGCGTCACGACCACGCAGCCAGCGTTATGTCCTGAAACGGAGTGAGTAGAGTCAGGCAGCGCAGGGCGCGCCCCGGCAAACGCGCATCACATCATCATTTCGCGCCTGACAGGAAGCGCCTTTCCTCGGCCATCAGGGCTCTCAGCGCTTCCATATCCGCCAGGCTGCGCGCCTGCTTCATGTCGCGCCAGTCATAGCTGCGGTTGACGGTACGGTCGAAGACGATGTCATCGAACCAGTACGCTTGCTTCATGTAAGACGCCAGCAGCGTGCCACGACGCTCCGGCAGGTGAAACAGGTTGGCGCCGTTGCTGTAGGTGTCGGCCGCATCCTTGCAGCCCAGCGCCTCCTGCATCAGTGTGGGCACAACATCCTGATGCAACGACAGCCGCGATTCACGCTTGCCGGCAAACTGTCCAGGCGCCATCACCAACAGCGGCGTCTGTGTCTGCCAGCGCGTGAAGTTGCTGCCATGTCCCCAGTAGCCCAGGCCGTTCTCGTTGAACTCTTCGGCGTGGTCGCCCGTGATCACGACCCAGCTGTTGTCCAGCACGCCCGACTTCTGCGCAGCGGCCAGCACCCGCCCGAGCAGGACATCGGTGTAAAACAGGCTGTTGTGATAATCGTTCTTGTACGGCGCATTGTCTGCCTGCTTGTCCAGTGCGAACCCACCTTTCATCGTCGGCAGCGGCCTGAAGCGCGCGTACTCCTGCGGATAGACGTACGGTGAATGCGACGAGGTCAGGAACATGAAATCAAATCGCGGCACCTGCGCACTCTTGCCCAGCGAATCCAGATAGCGGGTAACGACCTGCTGGTCGGACGCCTCGGTCGTCAGGTTCGCCTCGGCCACGCGCGCAAAGAACAGCTTGCGCAGCGAAAAGCCATCCAGATTGCTGGAGGTGAAAACGCGGGTCTGATAGCCCTGCTGGTGCAATGTTTCGCTGAGCACGCTGGGGTAGCGCCCGGGCGAGGTCTTGAACAGTTCAAAATAATTCGGATGCAGGCCGTACATCAGACCGAACAGGCCGGGCACGGTCACGGCACCGCTGGACAGGTGCTTGTCGAAACGC
>CAZRHK010000124.1:0-3973 GCA_964599815.1 uncultured Bifidobacterium sp.
CAAGGACGGCGCGCATCCGCTGGACGTGTTCCAGCGCGTGGTGAACATCAACCTCGTCGGTACGTTCAACATGTCGCGCCTCGCTGCAGCGGCAATGAGCAACCATGAGCCGAATGCCGCCGGCGAGCGTGGCGTGATCATCAACACGGCCTCGGTCGCGGCCTACGATGGCCAGATCGGACAGGCGGCCTACGGCGCGTCGAAGGCGGGTGTGGTGGGTCTCACGCTGCCAATGGCGCGCGACCTCTCGCGCAATGGCATCCGCGTGATGACCATCGCGCCGGGCATCTTCGAGACGCCGATGTTGTTGGGCATGCCGCAGGAAGTTCAGGATGCGCTGGGCCGGATGGTGCCGTTTCCCCCGCGTCTGGGCAAGCCGGCCGAGTATGCGCACCTCGCCAGGACCATCATCGAGAACACGATGATGAATGGCGAGACCATCCGTCTGGATGGCGCCATCCGCATGCAGCCGAAATAAGCGCGCTGTCAGGGAGCCGTCCGGGCCGGCGCAGGCCGCCCGGCGTCCCCGGTCTCCCGATCCTGCCGAGATCGGCGGTGTCATGCGATCGGGTTGTCGTAAAGTTGCCATAGTATTCAGAAAATCTGTCCGCCGAAACATGCTGCCGCTACCCTGCGGCTATGGTCCGGCCGCAAAAAATTGCCCTGTTTCTCGCTGGTGGCGGCGCGCGCGCCGCTTACCAGATCGGGGTGCTGCAAGCGATCTTCTCCCTGCTCAGCGAGACGGGCTGGCCGTCGGCGAAATTCCCCTTCCATATTGTCTGCGGCACCTCAGCCGGCGCGCTGAATGCGGCCGCCTTTGCCAGCCGCGCGGATGATTTCGAGGAGAGCATCACGGTGCTGCTGCGCATCTGGCGCTCGCTCGAAGTGGAGCAGGTCTATCGCGCCGATTCGCTGGGCGTGATCCGTTCCGGCGCCCGCTGGCTGTCATTGCTGTCGTTCGGCTGGCTGATGCGCAAATGGCATGCGCAACCGCCGAACTCCCTGCTCGACAATGCGCCGCTGGTCGGGCTCCTGCACAAGATGCTGGATCTGCCGCGACTGGATGCGGTCATTGATCGCGGCGTGCTGGATGCGCTGGCGGTCTCGGCATCGTCCTATACCGCAGGACGTCACGTGATCTTTTATCAGGCCGCCAAGCCGATTACACCGTGGAGCCGCGCACTGCGCATGTCGGAGCAGCAGCAGATCAGCGTCGATCATCTGCTGGCCTCATCGGCCATCCCCCTGATCTTTCCCGCCGTGCCGCTGTACTGCGATCAGCGCTGCGAGTATTTCGGCGATGGCTCGATGCGCGATGTGGCACCGATCTCGCCGGCGATTCATCTGGGCGCCAGCAAGGTGCTGGTGATCGGTGCCGGCAATATCGCCGGGCCGCATCGCGACTTCGCACAGTTTTCCGGTTATCCCAGCCTCGCGCAGATTGCCGGCCATGCGATGTCCAGCATCTTCCTCGATGGTCTGTCATCCGATATCGAGCGGCTCAACCGCATCAATGCGACGCTGTCCCTGCTCACGCCCGAGCAGCGCAAGCTCACCACACTGCGGCCAGTGCAGATGCTGGCGATCACGCCGTCCCAACCGCTGGATTCGATCGCCAGCCGTCATGTGGGCAGCCTGCCTGTGGCAGTTCGTACCTTGCTGTCCGCGATCGGCGCGACTGAGCGCCGGGGCGCAGCGCTGGCGTCTTACCTGCTGTTCGAGTCGGCCTACACCCGCTCGCTGATTGAACTGGGCCAGATCGACACCCTGTCGCGAAAACAGGAAGTGTTGCAATTTTTCGAGGTCGTGGAGCCCACCAGGAGAATTCAAAAAAAGCAACAGTCTCCGTCGATGATCAGGTAAAAGCAGCACAGCAAACCTGATTGAACAATTTTCACCTGTGGCCGACTAAGCGCTTTCATGCAGGCTGATTCAGTGAAGTTGCGGGGAATTAAATGAATTTGAGGGTGTTTGTTCAGAATTTGCTATCAGATCTTTTATCCCATTATCTGTTTGGGGCTTTTTCCGGAACCAAAGGGCGGGTATCATCTCAAATTGCCGGTGATCAAGCGGTCAGACCGTCTTGATTGTGCTGAACCAGAACCCGTGCACGTACGCAGTCGTTGCAAATTCGTAAAGACCCTTGATACTGCGTGCGTCTTTTGAAGCCTCAATCAGACCGTGAATATTTACATGCTCAGCGCGCCGCTGCTACAGCGCGAGGAAGAGAGCCAGGAAGCCGCTCCGCCCAGCAGTCTGCTTCGTGCCGTGCCAGCCAACGTCGTCCAGTCCATCCGTGCGTTCCGGGTCACCGAACTGCAGGAGGAGGCAATACGCCTCAACCAGCATTTTCTGTATGCCCATTGCGCGCAGGCCCTCACGCGCCAGCAGGTGCTGGGCATCATCGCCGAGTCATTTTATCTTCCCCGGCAATTCGCGAAAAATTATGACGCGCTGACCGAATGCCTGACCAAGGGCTTTAATGAGTCGGGCGAGCAGCCGGGATTCCTCGTCGTGCTCGAGCAATTGCCCAGCACACAGAAGTTCGATAAGGAGGCGCGCGAGAATCTTCTCGATGTCTTCCGCGATGCGGCCGACTTCTGGAGCGAGCGCAAAGTGCCGTTCCGCGTCTTCTTCTCTTTCCAGTAAGATTTTCCTGAAACAGCGACCCCACTGAAGGCGCTCCGGCCGCCTTCGGTGCGATGCTGCGCTGTTACAATTCGCATAATGAAACGACTCGTCATCCTCATTTCCGGGCGCGGCAGCAACATGGAAGCCATCCTGCGCGCGGCAACCGCAGAGCGCTGGCCCGCGCAGATCGCTGCTGTGATCAGCAACAAGCCCGGCGCAGGCGGCCTGGAGGTGGCACGAGCGGCCGGCATTGCCACCGCCGTCGTTGATCATCGCGACTACCCCGACCGGGCGCAGTTCGATCAGGCGCTGGCTGCCGAGATTGATCGTTTCCAGCCTGACCTGGTGGTGCTGGCGGGTTTCATGCGCATCCTGACCGAAGGTTTTGTCGCGCATTACGCGGGCAGGCTGATCAATATTCATCCGTCTCTGCTGCCGAGCTTCCCCGGACTGCACACGCACCGGCAGGCGATTGATGCGGGCGTGAAGTTCCACGGGGCGACCGTGCATTTCGTGACAGCCGAGCTGGACCACGGCCCGATCATTGCGCAGGCGGTCGTGCCGGTGCAGGACGACGATGACGAGGACACGCTGGCCGCACGCGTGCTGGAACAGGAACACCGGATGTATCCGCGTGCCGTGCGCGACCTGCTCGAGGGACGGCGGGTGCTGAAAGACGGACGCGTGGTGAGCGTCGATCCTCGCTGATCCGGTCCGCGCCGCCGCTGGTCCCCCTATCTCCCTATCCCGTATTTTCCTGAAAGCAGATCATGAGATTGCCCCCCGCGATCATTGGCAGTACTGAAGAAGCCTTGCGTGAGGTATTGCGTCTGGCGGGTCCGGCGGATGTCGTGCTTTCCCGTTTTTTTCGCGATCATCCGCGCCTTGGCGGGCGTGAGCGCGGCATGATCGCCGAGGCGGTCTATGCTGTGCTGCGGCGTCGTTTTCTCTATAACCACCTGTCCGAATCGGGTGCCGGTTCGCAGATGCGCCGTCTTGCCTTGCTCGGCCTCTCTGAGGCTGCCGGTGTCGGTGCACTGGCGGGCCTGACCGATGCCGAGCGCGCATGGCTGGAGCAGGTGATGGCGATTGATCGCAGCAGCCTGCCTGTCGCACTGAGAGCGAATCTGCCCGACTGGATACTGAGCCGTCTGATCGCACAATTCGGCGCTGACGAAGCGATGCAACTGGCCGATGCGCTGAACCAGCCGGCGCCGCTCGATCTGCGGATCAATACGCTGAAGTCGGATCGGGAGAGCGTGCAGGCCGAGCTCGTGCATGCCGGCGTCGATGCCGAGCCGGCGCCTTTCTCGCCGCTGGGCCTGCGGCTGCACCGAAAGCC
>CAZRHK010000125.1:0-3942 GCA_964599815.1 uncultured Bifidobacterium sp.
GACAAGAAGGTGTACTCCACCAAGTTGCCAACCACAGTTCAAACTGACTCTGCATTGCAAGTCATCACTGCAAAGCAGGCTGAAGACCTCGATATTCGTACCTCCACACCAAAGATCTGTGTTGCATTGACAACAAGCGTTCTCTTGGTGAATCCAGGTCGTTGTGTGGTGCGCATCATTGACGAAGACACAAAGAAAGTTCTTCGCACAATGACCACCACTGTGAAGGCAACAGATGTAGATGCTGGCACCACCCTCACAACGGATGAGCCCATCTACTTCAAGCAAGCAAATGTGAAGTTGTCAAAGACTGCACTTGCACAAGTGAAGGAACTTGCCGCTGCAGCAGCATCAGCAAGCCGCATTGTTGTTATCGGACACTCCGCCGCACTTGGCGATGTGTCCCAATACAGCTATGCAATCTCACGTAACCGTGCAGAAGCAGTAAAGGCAGCACTTATTAAGGCTGGCGTGAAGAAGCCAATTGAAGTTGTTGCATTGGCATACAACCAGCCAGAGAAGACAGCAAAGACTGAAGCTGCACAGGCGAAGAACCGCCGCGCTGAAGTCTTCATCTTCCCCTGATGAACAACGCGTGAGTTTTCACGCAAACAACTAAAACGTTGGGTTAGGCCACGGTTGCAAGTAACGCAGCCGTGGCCTCTCTCATTGCAACGGTTGTTGCAGAGTGTGGCAATGCATCGCAGGCAGCAATTGCATCGTTAACAAATGACTGGGCTTGCGCAATTGCAGTCTTCACGCCACCGTTTGACCGAACAATGTCGAGAACTTTTTCTCGTTCTACCTGATTCAACGGTTTGCCCAAGATGGCATTCAGTTCACTTGCAGCAGCACCACCAGCAGCCAACGTATGAAGCACGGGCAATGTGTACACGCCCTCTTCCATGTCGTGACCTGCTGGCTTACCCAACTGCTCGTCTGTAGCAGTGAGATCGAGAACGTCGTCCACAATTTGGAACACCATGCCGTACGCAGTTCCGTACGCAGTTAACGCATCGATGACTGAACGGTCGTGGCCGGCAACAATTCCACCAATTCGCGCCGCGGTGGAATACAACGATGCCGTCTTGCCATCGATAGAAGACAAATACGCATCAATTGGGCGAGCCACGTTGTACGTATGGCGCAATTCAAGAATTTGTCCTTCGCACAACTGACCAATTGTTCTGGCCAACAGCGCAGCAACTTCGGTACCAAGACCAGCTGCAATTTCAGATGCTTTGGCCAACAAAAAGTCACCGGCGAGAATTGCTTGCAGGTTTCCCCACTTTGCATTCACGGTGTCAACTCCGCGGCGTGTGGTGGATTCATCCATGACATCGTCGTGATACAACGATCCGAGATGCACCAATTCACATGACACGCCACCCCAGACCGCGTCTTGCGAGGCTGGATTGTCGTTACCCACCATTGAGGCAACAATGGTGAACACCGGACGCAAGCGTTTTCCGCCAGCAGAAATAAGGTGCGACGCAATTTCCGTGAGATATGCATCTGGAGTACGCACAGATTCCAGCAGGGCGTTTTCTACCCGCTGGCGGTCTGAATCCATTGTCGGCAACCCGAGCAGCGGAGAAATGGTCACGTTCCACAGGTTAGGGGTCAGCGGGGGTACTCGCTCCCGTACCGATACACTTCACATCAATATCCACCGATTCAAAACGGGGTGGTCCCAATGTTCGAACGCTTCACAGACAGAGCCCGCAGGGTTGTCGTTCTCGCCCAGGAAGAGGCACGTCTCCTCAACCACTCATACATCGGCACAGAGCACATCCTTCTTGGACTCATCCACGAAGGTGAAGGCGTTGCCGCAAAGGCGCTCGAGTCGCTCTCCATTTCATTGGAAGCAGTTCGCGCTCAAGTAGAAGAAATCATCGGTCAAGGTGGTTCATCACCTTCTGGTCACATTCCATTTACTCCTCGCGCCAAGAAGGTTCTCGAATTGTCATTGCGCGAAGCATTGCAACTCGGGCACAACTACATCGGCACCGAGCACATCCTTCTTGGTCTTCTCCGTGAAGGCGAAGGCGTTGCAACTCAAGTTCTCGTGAAGTTGGGTGCAGATCTCGGCAAGGTTCGCCAGCAAGTCATTCAATTGCTGTCCGGCTACCAAGGCCCAGCCGCAAAGGGCGATGCACCTAGCGGTTCACAGCCTTCTGGTGGTTCGAAAGAAGAAGGCGGAGAAAAAGGCGGAAGCCAAATTCTCGACCAGTTCGGTCGCAACCTCACACAGCTAGCACGCGACAAGAAGCTCGACCCCGTTATTGGTCGTCAGCGCGAACTCGAGCGTGTCATGCAGATCTTGTCTCGTCGTACCAAGAACAACCCCGTTCTCATCGGTGAACCTGGTGTTGGTAAGACAGCAGTGGTTGAAGGACTCGCACAACGCATTGTGTCGGGCGACATTCCTGAAACATTGAAAGACAAGCAGCTCTACACACTCGACCTCGGCGCACTTGTTGCCGGCTCGCGTTACCGCGGTGACTTTGAAGAGCGCTTGAAGAAAGTCTTGAAAGAAATCAAGACACGTGGCGACATTGTGTTGTTCATCGACGAAATCCACACACTTGTTGGTGCTGGTGCAGCAGAAGGCGCAATCGATGCCGCAAGCATCTTGAAGCCAATGCTTGCTCGTGGTGAACTGCAAACAATCGGTGCAACCACAACAGATGAATACCGCAAGCATCTTGAAAAAGATCCTGCGTTAGAGCGTCGCTTCCAACCAGTAAAGGTGGAAGAGCCAACCGTTGCACACACCATTGAAATCTTGAAGGGTGTTCGCGACAAGTACGAAACGCACCACCGCGTCACCATTACAGACCAAGCAATTGTTGCGGCAGCAAACCTTGCAGATCGTTACATTTCAGATCGTCACCTTCCAGACAAGGCCATCGACCTTATTGACGAAGCTGGTTCACGTTTGCGCATCAAGCGCATGCAAACACCACCAGATCTGAAGGAACTTGAAACCAAGATTTCTGAAGTTCAAGATGCCAAGAAGAAGGCAATTGAAGAGCAGCGCTTTGAAGATGCAGGTCGTTTGCGCGATCAAGAACGTCAACTTCTCGAGGAAAAGACCGCAAAAGAAGCAGACATCAAAGCACAGGGAATCAACCTGTTCGACGAAGTCGACGAAGAAGCAATTGCTGAAGTACTCAGCATCTGGACAGGTATTCCGGTGTACAAACTCACCGAAGAAGAAACCCAGAAGCTTCTCAACATGGAAACTGAATTGCGCAAGCGCTACATCGGTCAAGACGATGCAGTGAAAGCAGTGTCACAAAGCATTCGTCGTACACGCGCTGGTTTGAAAGACCCACGTCGTCCAAGCGGATCCTTCATCTTCCTCGGACCAACTGGTGTTGGTAAGACAGAACTTGCAAAGACCCTTGCTGAATTCTTGTTCGGCGACGAACAAGCACTCATCACACTCGACATGTCTGAATACATGGAGAAGCACACAGTCAGCCGTTTGGTTGGTTCGCCCCCTGGATACGTGGGATACGAAGAAGGCGGCCAACTCACAGAAGCAGTTCGTCGCAAGCCATTCTCCGTTGTGTTGTTCGACGAAATTGAAAAGGCACACCCAGACGTGTTCAACACGTTGCTTCAAATTCTTGAAGAGGGTCGTCTCACAGACAGCCAGGGTCGCAGTGTTGACTTCCGCAACACCGTGCTCATCATGACTTCAAACCTCGGTACACAAGACCTGCGCAAGGCCAACGTTGGTTTCAACACCGGCGACCAAGCAATGTCATACGCACGTATGAAAGACAAGGTCAACGATGCACTCAAGGCGCACTTCCGCCCAGAGTTCCTCAACCGTGTTGACGAAACCATCGTGTTCCACGAACACGGCATGCCAGAAATTCTGCAGATGGTCGATCTCATGACCAAGCGTCTTGCTACTCAACTTGAGTC
>CAZRHK010000126.1:0-3860 GCA_964599815.1 uncultured Bifidobacterium sp.
CAAGCAAAGTCAGCGATTCCACCCGATCGTTGTAATCCGCAGTGATACAACGTGATAGCCGATTTCCGAATGCATGGCCAATGAGATGAAATCGATTCACTCCCAACGCATTGAGCCGACCAACGACCTCATCTGCCAAGTCATGCAAGGTGGGTTTGCCGTCCCATTGCGCCACCGGTTCCATGAGGTGTGGCGTAAAGCCGGCGCTCAACAACGATTCAGCGAGCTGATTGAAATCCGTGGCGGGCCGACCTAGCGATGGAACAAGAACAACATCGTGCACCCTCATGTCTGCCCTACTTCACAAACTTTGCAAAGTCATCGAATGGCATGCGCTCTGACACCAACGAGTTCACCGGCGCAGATGTGTCTGTGTATCCAATGGCCATGCCACAAAACAGCAATTCGTTGTCTGGTGCTCCACAGAACTCACGAACTGCCTTGTGCTGGACGGACCAATACTCCTGTGCACATGTTCCGAGACCTCGTTCTGTAGCAAGCAACATAAACGTCTGCAAGAACATGCCCAAGTCAGACCACTGCGGTGCACCCATGCCACGGTCAATAAAGCAGAACATTGATGCCGGGGCATCAAAAAACTGCATGTTCTTTGCCATTTGACGCAGGCGACCCGCCTTGTCTTCACGTGGGATTCCCAACTTGGCGTACATCTGCTCACCCAAAGCAAAACGGTTCGTGCGATACGGCTCCACCAAGCCTGATGGGTAGATGTCGTATTCAGGAGGCGCCATTTCTGGATTACCAGCGATTACCGCGCGAAGTCGATCTGTTGCTTCTTTTTCAAGAACGTAGATTCGCCACGGTTGAACGTTGCCACCACTTGGCGCACGTGACGCATCAATCACCAATTGTCGCAACACATCGTGCTCTACTTCTTGGTTTGTAAATTGCCGCACGGAAATGCGCTGGTTGACTGCGTCGATTACGTTCATGCCATCACCATAGTGGAGACACTCTCCGGTCATTACAGTGAAGCCATGGCAACCAATGATGGAGACCGCACCAAGTTCTTCCCGCTCATCGAAAAAAAGCACGGGGGCAAAATTGCCGAGTGGATTGAACGAGTCAAAGGGCTCGGAGAGGCCAAGTACCCGGAGCAGGTTGCATTTCTAAAAGAAGAACACGGCTTTAGCCAAGCCCACGCGAATGCTTTGGTGATGTATGTACGTGGTTCAACATCTTCAAAACGACATGACTCTCCCACTGCTTATTTCAAAAGTGTCAGCCCTGAAGCTGCTGCAACAATGAAGGCAATCTTTGCGGTCATTCAGAAGAAGCACCCGCAACTCGAATTGGTTATTGCCTGGAACCAACCGATGCTAAGAATTGGAAAACAAACAATTTTTGGCATGTCGGCCTCATCCAACCACATCACCATTAATCCCTTCAGCAAAGACGTCCTTCACAATCACGAAGAAAAGCTCGCCAAATTTGTGGTCAATAAACACACGTTCCAAGTTCCGCTGAATTGGAAACCGAACTCAGCACTCCTCCATTCGCTCGTTCGAGAGAGAATGAGCGAACTCGACTCGTAGTTGGCTCAAGCGCCTCACGAGTCGTGACAGACTGGCTACATGGAAGAACCTTTCACTCGGCTCAGATCGCTCAATCTCTATGCAGGCTTGTTACACCTTGCGTCGCTGATTGCAATCATCGCCCTCTCTAACAACACGTCGCTTCCCGTTAACGCGGTGTATCTGGCAGATGCTCCTGGTCGTGGTCTGTACAGCAACCCCATCAACTTGTTCAACCTGAACACCAGCTTCATGGTTGCCGCATTCATGGCACTTTCTGCGTTCTTCCATTTCTTTGTTGCATCACCTGCAATTTTTCCGAAGTACGTCGCTGGCTTGAAGAACCACATCAACCCATATCGATGGGTGGAGTATTCGCTGTCGTCCTCTTTGATGATTGTTGTCATTCTTCAGTTGAACGGAGCGTCTGACTTCATCGCCCTGCTTGCCATCATCGGAGTTAATGCCAGCATGATTTTGTTTGGTTGGCTTCAAGAGCGATACGCCACACCCGGCGATGGAGATCTTCGAGCTTTCTGGTTTGGCTGCATCGCTGGTGCAGTCCCCTGGGTTGCAATTGTCATCAATATGTTTTCACCCAAAGGGCCACCCGAGACAACAGTTCCAGGGTTTGTCATTGGAATTGTCATCTCGCTCTTCCTCCTCTTCAACTGCTTCGCTTTCGTGCAATGGAAGCAGTACCGCGCCACTGGGAAATGGGCCGACTACCTCTACGGCGAGCGCTGGTACATCCGCCTTAGCTTCATTGCCAAGTCCTTGCTGGCCTGGCAAGTCTTCGCTGGCATTCTTGCATCGTAAAGTTGCTTTCAAATACTTGATTTGAATATCATGTATTTGTGGTCAAGAAACAATCTGAACTAGAAATCCCTGCGTGGACCTTTCTGTCCAATCATGCACATGTCCTCATTTGCATTGCCCGACAACCCGACATACGTCTCAGCGAACTGGCCGACTTAGTAGGAATCCAAGAACGCACTGCTCACCGCATCATTCACGAGTTGTCAGATGCGGGCTACATCTCGGTGGAAAAAGTGGGGCGCAACAACGTCTACGAGATAGATCTCAATCACCCACTTCGTCATCCTCTTGAATCCGATCACGACATTCGCGAAATCATCTATCCGCTGATCAAGAAGAAACGAGCTGCATCATGATTGCAGCTTCGCTTGCAGACAACCTTCTCACGGCTCCGGTCATTGCCTTTCTGGTGGCACTCATTGCAACACTTCTTCGCTTTGAAGTGCGCCTCCCCGAAGCCCTGTATCCCATCTTGTCGACATATTTGTTGTTGGCAATCGGTATTAAGGGCGGTCGAGCACTTGCCGCTTCATCTTTTGCCGAAATCTGGAAACCACTTGTTGCCGCATTGCTTCTTGGCGTTATCACTCCGCTGATTGCATTCGGTCTCTTGCGCCTTATTGGCAAGTTAGACATCATCAATTCAGCGGCAATAGCAGCACACTATGGCTCGGTGTCGGCCGTAACTTTCACAGTTCTCATTGCGTCACTTGATGCAAGAAACATGACGTATGAAGGATTTGCTGCGGGACTTCTTGCAGTTCTCGAGATAGTTGGAATCATTGTTGCGCTGTTCTTGGCACGTGGAGCCGCAGCTGAATCATCTTGGAAAGAGGCGCTCGGTGAAGTGGTTCGCGGTCGCAGCATCGCTCTACTAGTCGCGGGCCTCATCATTGGTGGCGTGGTTGGCGCTGAGCGTCTAGCCCCCACCGACCCAGTGTTTGTCGGGCTCTTTGGTGGCGCTCTCGCACTGTTCCTCATTGAACTTGGTGTCATTGCAGCAGAACGCCTGCGAGACATTCGTGAAGCGGGCGTACGACTTGTTGTCCTAGGAATCGTGATTCCACTTATCAACGGTTTTCTTGGTGCACTTGCTGGCAGCGCGGCGGGCCTCAGCACCGGCGGAGTTGCAGTCATGGCCACGTTGGCTGGCAGTGCTTCCTACATCGCCGCTCCCGCTGCAGTACGAATTGCTCTTCCAAAAGCAAGCCCCGGCCTGTACGTCACCGCATCTCTTGGTATTACGTTCCCGTTTAATCTGACTATTGGAATCCCGTGCTACATCGCTATGGCGAATGCACTCACTTAAGGGCTACTCACATGAATACAGCAGCACGCCAACTCATCACCATCGTCGCCGAATCAGTTGTTGAACAGAAACTAATTGATGACATTAAGAAGTGTGGAGCCAAGGGTTATTCGGTCAGCCATGTCCGTGGTGAGGGCGTCACTGGCAAAAACACACTCGATCTCAATGGACCCAGCATTCGCTTGGAATCTGTGGTC
>CAZRHK010000127.1:0-3846 GCA_964599815.1 uncultured Bifidobacterium sp.
TGGCTGCTCTTGCGTATGATTTTTCCTTGTCAGTCATCTGATCGAAGTAAAAATTTATCTCGTTAAGCATTTCGATATCGGCGTGAAATTTCAGTTCGCTCTCGTTGATCTGGCCGATCGAATTTGAATAGCGACCATCGTGTCGACGACAAATCTCGTCTAACAAACTCCCTCGCGACTCGCCATTAGGAGTTATGACTTTGGCAGAAGTATGAGTTTCAACTACGGAAGCATCGACCGGCATCCTTGTTCCAGCACTCCATCCGGGACCACAAAACTCGCCGAATACTGGAACCCACGTTGAAAACGAACTGAATTGAAATCCTTGCATGCGTACAGTTGCGGTCACCAGACTTCCCCCCTAACAAATTGACACACTCTTATTGGTAAAAACTTTCTTTCCCAACAGCCCGAATACCGCCAGCCGTCTCCAAAGCAGGTAATGCGACATCAACCCACATTTCTTTTTTCACATCGAATATCGCAATTGATTTTCCAGCATCTTTGTTCGCGCGCAATCCATTTGTCGATTTCAGTAGATAGATGATCGTCAAGTATTTGCCGCCGGGTTCGACACAGATGTCGTAGATATTTACTGCATCCCGAGGCACGCGCCAGATCGACGTAAATCTTTCTGGAGATTGTTTGACAATCGAGATTCCCACTCCGTCAACGTCTGCCTCGTAGTAGATATTTCCAAGTGAATCACTCACTGGACTATTGGCAAATTTGAAATCCGAGTGAAAATGCTGGATTTTTTCTGATCTCTCTCTTTTTACGAAATAAATCTTGCTCTCAAAGATGGATCCAAAGCTTAGAGATTTATTTTTTTCCAAAAGTAATCCATCAGCACCCATCATGATTTCATCTGCTGATACATAGCCAAGCGTTCTGAATCCATAAAAACTGAACGATCTTGAAAATCGACGTGACATTTCGGTGTCACGATCAAACTCGTGCAATTCAAAATTTCCCATCAACGTGCGCTCTCCCGGAGGACGGTCCTTGGTCGATAACCAATAGGCGATTCGCCGCTCATCCGGGGACATGACAGGTGAGAAGATTTTGCCCTTGGGGATAGGGAGTACCTTGAAATCTGTTCCATCGGCATTCATCATCACGATCTCGCCCTGAGCAATAGATGCCCTGAAGGCAGGCTCGCCAGCAATGGCGGGCTTGGGATAGCGAGTCATCACGATATGGCGACCGCTGGGCGAGTACCGTGCGAACGCGTATTGATATGCGTCGGGTAACTCATATCGTTTCATTGTCCGCGTCGGCAAGTGGTAGAGCCAGACAATGCTGGTCGCTATACCTTTGGTTTTTTCAACGCTTTCCGTAATCAGCCAGTGCTCACCATCCGGGTGCACGCTGACGTTACCAAAATATCTCCCCGTGATGGCCGGCTGAAACGGAGGATTCCTGGTGTTATCGTAGGCATCCGATTGAACCGGGATACCAAAGCAGACGATGAGTGCGATAGCGCTGACGAACTGATGCAGAACGTCTGCCAAGCCACGGACTTTCGAAGTCCTGCAAATGGTCGCATTCATCGCGAACTCACCAATTTTCCCTGCGAAGAATCTTTCTGCTCAATGATGCGAATAGAATCTGCCGTTTGGAGAACGGGAGGCGCCACATCGACCCAAATTTCCTTTTTCAGATCAAAGATCGCCAGTGATTTGAGATTCTTGTTTTTCTCGCGATACTGATTTGTTGTCTGCAGATGGTAAACAATCGCGAGATATCTGCCACCCGGTTCTGCGCAGATATCATTTATTCTGCTTAGATTATTAGGGACCCTCCAGACAGAGACTTTCCCATTCGATGATTGTCGGGCGACCGCGATTCCTATTTTTTCCACTTCAGTGCCAAAATAGGTATTTCCAATCGAATCGCTTGCAGGCGTATTCGCATTTCTGAAAGTCATGAAGGAGTGAATGACCTCCTTGCTGTCACGTTTCGATAAAAAAATCTGACTTGCGAACAGATTGTTTGGATTCGGATGATTACTTTTTCCCTGCATTAATCCATACGCTCCCATCATGATGGTGTCGTCGGCGATATAGGCAAGGGACCGAAACTCGTAGAAACTGAAGTACTCTGAAAATCGGCGAGTGATTTCCTTGTCACGGTCAAACTCATGTACTTCGAAATTTGTGATCAATGTCCGCTCACCCGGCGCACGATCCTTCGTCGATAGCCAATAGGCGATTCGCCGCTCGTCCGGGGACATGACAGGCAAGAAGATCTTGCCCTTGGGGATGGGCAGTACCCTGAAGTCTGTTCCATCGGTATTCATCATCACGATCTCGCCCTGAGCAATAGATGCCCTGAAGGCAGGCTCGCCAGCAATGGCGGGCTTGGGATAGCGAGTCATCACGATATGGCGGCCGCTGGGGGAGAATCGTGCAAACTCATATTGATAGGCGTCGGACAACTGATATCGCTTCTGCGTCCGGGTCGGCAAGTGATAGAGCCAGACAATGCTGTTGACTACGCCTTTGTTTTTTTCAACGCTTTCCGTGACCAGCCAGTGCTCACCATCCGGGTGCACGCTGACATTACCGAAATCTCGCCCGGTGGTGGCCGGCTGAAAGGGGGGACTTCTCGAGTTGTCATAGGCACTGACCTGCCCGGGCATGGAAGACAACAGCAGTGCTGCACCGCTCCACAAACACTGGCGCGAGACCCTACCCAGCGTGTCAGCCGCTCTCCGGGCTGCAACCAACAGACATTCCATGACCTGACTCCTGCATAAATCGCTTAGCGTGCTTCACGCAATGGAGCCGGATTCTGCGGGCAATCAACGCAAAATAGAACGACATGCAAAAATTCGATCGTATTATTTTTAAAACTGCATGCGCTGATCGTTCACTGACGATCGGTGCGTCATTCGACACCTGATCCCTGTCAGGCGGGGAGAATAGTTGGAAAGAGATGCGTTGCCCGTCAGAGTCAAGGCAAGCGCAGGCAGACCCGCCAGCGATCGCTGGCGGCGTCCGTGACAAGAAGCTCAGTGAATGTGCAGCCCGCCGTTCACGTCGAGCACAATGCCCGTCACAAAACGCGACATGTCGCTGCACAGGTAAACGAAGGCATCCGCAATATCCCGTGGCGTACCGATGCGGCCCAGCGGCGCGCTGTCGGCGACCCTCTGCTTGCCGGCGTCATCGATTTTTCCGATCAGCAGATCGGTCTCGATCAGTCCCGGAGCGACCGCATTGACCCGGATGCCATCGGGCCCCAGCTCGCGTGCCATTGCCTTGGCCATCGTCTGCACACCGCCTTTGGCTGCCGCATAGTGCGGCCCGCCCAGCACACCGCCGCCGCGCTGTGCGGCGACCGAGCCCATGCAGGCGATGACGCCCGACTGCCGTGCTCGCAGGTGCGGCACCAATGCACGCGACATGTGATAACAACCGCGCAGGCTGACATCCATCACCAGATCGTAATCGTCCTCGGTGCTGTCCATCAGCCGCTTGCTCTGGCTGACCCCGGCGTTGTTCACGAGGATATCGACATGACCAAACTCGGCAATGATGCGCTCGACCGTGTGCCGGCACTGCTGGGCATCACGTACGTCGCACGCATAACCGCGATTCGCTGAACCGATCTCTGCCGCGGCCCGCTGCGCGGACGGCGCGTCCAGGTCAATCAGTGCGACCCTGGCACCCTCCTCGGCAAAACGCTTTGCCGTCGTCCAGCCGATGCCGCGCACGGAGGCCGCACCCGTCACGATGGCCACCTTGTCTTTCATAAGCATGTTCACTGCCCCTGAGTGGGTGGGGAGATCAGAATCCCGAGATCACGACCTTGCCGAAATGCGCACCGCTGGCCAGATGC
>CAZRHK010000128.1:0-3813 GCA_964599815.1 uncultured Bifidobacterium sp.
ACTATGAACCAGCGGTGCACGGCCAGGAACCTGCGATGCACGCAATTCTTTCGCCAAGTCATTTGTTCCCATCACCAGCACTGCAACACGAGGATGCGCGGCAATTGCGCGGCAGTCCATGATGGCTGTTGGGGTTTCAATCATTGCCCAGATCATCATTTCTTTCGGAGCACCGGCAGCATCAAGCGCTGCAGATACCTCGTTGACTTCCGCAACAGAGTTGATCTTTGGAATAACAACCGCAGACACGCATGCTTTTGCGGCGGCTGCAACGTCGGCGTGACCCCATGGAGTTGCCAATGCATTGCAACGAATGGTGAGTTCGCGCTTTCCGTATTCTCCGCTGTTCACTGCGGCAACGGCCTGTGCGCGTGCGATGTCTTTTGAATCTGGTGAGACAGCATCTTCAAGGTCAAAGATGATGGCGTCTGTTGAAATTCCTTTTGCCTTTTCAAGCGCACGCTCGTTTGCGGCGGGCATGTACAAAGCGGAACGGCGTGGGCGCAGTGAACTCATGGCTCTACTTTCGTGTGAGGTTGATTAGAAACCGTACTGTGCGGCGAGTTGTGGGTCGCGTGCTGCAAGTTGGCGCGCAAGTTCAACAACAACTTTGCACTGCTTCACAGATGCGTCGTCTTCCATCTTGCCGTCCAGCATGATGGCGCCAGTGCCGTCGCCCATTGCATCGATAACGCGTTGTGCTTGCTTCACATCTTCTGGGCGTGGGCTAAACACGCGCTTTGCAATGTCGATCTGAACGGGGTGAAGGCTCCATGCACCAACACAGCCCAACAGATATGCGTTGCGGAACTGATCTTCACAGGCCACCACGTCTTTAATGTCGCCGAACGGTCCATAGAAGGGGAGAACGCCGTGCATCACGCAGGCATCCACCATGCGGGCCATTGTGTAGTGCCACAAATCTTGTTGATACGTGGTACGGGCGCCTTGGTAGTCGTCGCCCTGCGGATCTTGGCGAACCACATAGTCGGGGTGTCCGCCACCCACGCGAGTGGTCTTCATGCGACGGTTTGCTGCGAGGTCGGCAGGTCCAAGCGAGATGCCCTGCATACGTGGTGATGCGCCGCAAATTTCCTCCACGTTTGCAACACCGCGTGCGGTCTCAAGAATTGCGTGCAACAAGATTGGCTTCTTCAATCCGGCGCGTGCTTCAAGCTGAGCCAGAAGACGATCTACATAGTGAATGTCTTCAGGGCCTTCCACTTTTGGAATCATGATGACGTCGAACTTGTCGCCAGCTTTAGTGACAATTTCTGTGATGTCATCAAGAAACCAAGGCGAGTCGAGACTGTTCACGCGTGTCCACAACTGAGTGGTGCCGAAGTCGAGTTCGTTGGCAACTTTTACAAGACCAGCGCGTGCTGCTTCCTTGTCTGCCATTGGAATGGCGTCTTCCAAGTTTCCAAGAATGATGTCGACATTTGGAATTGTCTCGGGAAGCTTTGCCACCATCTTTTCGTTGTGTGGCGGAAAGAAGTGAATGACACGACTTGGCTTGAAAGGAATTTCATGAAGGGGTGCTGGTGCACCCGCAGCCAACGGTTTGAAGAAGTCTTTTGCTGAACGCACTGGTAGTCCTTACTTTGCGGCTTCGCAGAGGTTCTTCGCGATCACCTTCAAGCACAGGGTTTCGTCTGCGCCTTCAAAGATGCTCAACACGCGAGCGTCTACGTACAAACGGCTCACGCTGTATTCCTCTGCATAACCAAAGCCGCCGTGGATCTGCATTGCTTCGCGTGCAACCCATTCAGCTGCCTTACATACGTATGCCTTCACCATGCTGGCTTCCATTGCGCCTTCGCCCTTGCCCATCAAGCGAGCAACTGCGTAAGAGAACTGACGCGATGCTTGTGTGATGACTGCCATGCGGCCCAACTTCACGCGTGTGAGTTCGTAGTCGCTGATGGGGGACCCGAATACAACGCGGTTCTGCGCGTAGTCAAGCGATGCCTCGTATGCAGCTTGCATGACGCCAACGGCGCGAGCTGCTGTTTGCAAACGACCGTTTTCGAATCCGGCCATCTGCAAGTAGAAGCCCTTGCCCAAGCCATCTTCTTCACCAATGAGGTTTGCTGCAGGAACCCACCAGTTTTCAATGGCGATTTCGTAGCTGTGCATGCCGCGGTAACCGATGGTGTCGATGGGGCGACCTTCCATCTTTCCGCCACCGTCCTGGTTGAACATGAAGCCGTGTGCATCACCTACTGGTTTAGGAACGATGAACATGGACAAGCCACGGTGAGCCTTCGAGCGATCTGGGTCTGTACGAGCAAGAAGCATCAGAACGTTTGCACGTGCACCAAATGTGCACCATGTCTTTACGCCGTTGATAACCCATCCGTCTTCGCCATTGGGGCCTGCTGCGCGCACTGCGGTGGTCTTCAAGCCTGCAACGTCTGAGCCGTAGTCAGGTTCGGTTACTGCAACTGCGGAAAGAACTTCAGCGCTTGCCAACTTTGGCAACCATTCGTGCTTTTGTGCCTCTGTTCCGCCCTTCACCAACGCGCGGGTGAGAATTTCTGGGCGAGTAATAAGTGAGCCACCAATTCCAAGCGACGCCTTTGACAACTCTTCAGTTGCAATGACTGACGCCATGTATTCGCCCTCGCCGCCTTCAGAGAAGCCGTCGTATTCAACGGGAACGCTGAGACCGAATGCGCCAATCTCTGCTAGCCCTGAAATGACTTCTTCTGGCACATCGCCGTTGTGGCGGTGCACATGTTCGGCCTTTGGTGCAACAACTTTTGCAGCAAATGAACGGAAGGTGTCTTGCACCATTTCAAAGTCATCTGCAAGATGGCGTGGACCTTGCACGTCTGCAAGCGATGCAAGGAAATCAGGGTCGCGATATGCGGAGACGAAACCGTGGAACTCAGAAAGTGCGCTTGGGTCAACACCCCACAGTTGCTCGCGGCCAATGAGACGCGATACGAAGTCATGCACCATGTCTGCGGTGAATGCGCACGTGATGTTGCCTTCAACGGTTCCTTTTGCGCCGTAGTCAAGAAGTGAGCGTGACGTTTCAACAGCTGCTGCAACGTGAGCGATGTCGTACGCCAGCGTCTGATTGTTGTCTGGGCCGCCCTTGGCGATCAGGTTCTTGATGGCGGTATCAACCATTGCCCGGGCAGTGGAGATAACGGAGGCAGCTGTCTGGAGGTCTGGCGCAGTACTCATGGGGTGAAACGCTAGTGAGCAGGCGCCCGTATTGGCATATTCGCGCGCGCCAAAATGAGCGAAAAGTTGCCTTGGGTGATGGTATTTGGTCACGCCTCTCGTCCTGCCGCGGGGCGTCGGCGCCTAATGTCAAGTTATGGCACGGCGTGATGTTCCTCTCGACGACTGGGTCTCGGGCTCGCTTCCCGCTGGCGTCGATCAGCCCGTGTTTGACTCTCTCGTTCACGACCTCGTCACTCGGCCAGCCGAGGCGGGAGTGACTCACGCTTTTCTGGTTATTGCCGATGGTCACATTGTGAGTGAGTGGTACGGGGAGGGCCTCTCCGCAGAGTCCACCTTGATCTCGTGGTCTATTGCCAAAAGCATCACTCACGCACTCATTGGGTGTGCGGTGGATGATGGCCTGCTGACACTTCAACAAACTCAACTTCTGCCGGAATGGGAAGCCGATGAACGACGTGCAATTTGTCTTCATGACCTCCTCACCATGCGTAGTGGTCTCTCGTGGGTAGAGGATTATGTTGATGGAACGGTCTCCGATGTGATCGAGATGTTGTTCGGCAATGCATCTCAAGTGGGTGATCACGCCGCATTCGCTGCGTCTAAACCATTGAT
>CAZRHK010000129.1:0-2147 GCA_964599815.1 uncultured Bifidobacterium sp.
TAGGCCAACGCCGGATCTGCCGCATAAAGGAATCCACTAAGTGCTGGCCCAACAATTGCAGCTCCTGTCCACGTGGAACTGTAAAAAGCAATCAAACGAGGGAGTCCACCATCGGGTGCAATCATCGCTGCAATAGGGCGCAGTGCTGGTGCAAGAAATGCGCGAGATGCACCGAACAAAATTGCAATCAAATAAATGGGCGTGGCCGATGTTGGATCACCAAGTGCATACAGCATCAACAACAACGAACACAGAAGTTCACCGCTTTGTGCAACAAGCGACACTTTCTTTCGGTTCAACCTGTCTGCAACTGTTCCCGTCACAAGCACCAACGCAGCAGCGGGAATGAACTCTGCAAGACCCAACCACCCGATGGATAACTCTGAATCGGTGATGTCATACACATGCTTCACAAGCGCGGCGGCTTGCAGCATGACTCCGATAGTTAAAACAACGCTAGAGATGAGGAGCGGTCGCACTCCACGCGACGTGAGTACTTCTCTTGCGGAAAGTGTTCCTGGTTGGTTGGTCATCGAGCGGTCCAGCCACCGTCAACAACAACGGATTGACCCGTCATAAATGATGAAGCGTCGCTCGCCATAAACAACAAAGCGCCATCAAGTTCGTGTTCGTAACCCATGCGAGGAATTGGAGAGTTCTGCATCACAAACTTTTGTGAACTCTCGTCGGTGTCCATTCCTGCTGTCATCTCACTCACAAACCAACCCGGGCACAACGAGTTCACTCGTACGCCCTTGCGTGCCCATTGCACGGCTATCTCGCGCGACATCGCAATGACAGCACCTTTGCTTGCGGCGTAGTTCGCTTGCTTGATTGGTGTACCAGCAATCATTCCCAAAATAGATGCCACGTTCACAATGGAGCCACCCTTGTTAGCAACCATGCTCTCTCCGGCCAATTTGCATAAATGCCAGATTGCAGTGGTATTCACTTCCATCACTTCGCGAAAGTCTTCAATGGTTTCTGCTTCAATCGGAACTTTGCGCGTGATACCGGCGTTGTTCACCAAGATGTCAATGCGTCCGTACGCCTGCATGACCTGCTCAATAAGAGCACTTCGCTGAGATTCAACAGCAACGTCGCATTGAATTGGCAGCGAGCCAGGAAGTTCAGCCGCTAGTAACTCCAAACGATCCAAGCGACGAGCAGTAATGACAACAGTGGCGCCAGCGGCATGTAAAACACGGGCAAAACGTGCACCAAGACCTGACGAAGCACCCGTCACGATGGCAATCTTGCCGTCAACGCGGAATTGGGCCAATGGGTCAAATGCTGAAGAAGACATATGCCGAGGCTATTTGTTTCGGGGCAATGTGTCAGCATGGAGCCGTGAAAGTACGCGTGGGATACGGCCTTGGGGTTCGCACTCAACTGAATGATTCCAAGTTCCTCGATGTAGTGGACACCCTGGAAGCACTGAAGTTTGACAGTTTGTGGTTAAGCGAACGCCTGGGCGGAGAAGCGCCGGATCCGTTGGTTGCAATGGCAATGGCAGCCGCCCGCACCACCAAGCTGAAATTCGGGATGAGTGTGATGGTGTTGCCCGGGCGTAACCCAATCGTTCTTGCAAAAGAACTCGCCACGCTCGATCGCATGTCTAACGGACGGCTACTCCCCGCTTTCGGTCTCGGCGTTGCAGACCCACAAGAACAACAAGCGTTCGGCGTTGAACGATCACAGCGCGCAAAGATGTTCAATGAAGCGCTCGCAGTTCTTCGTTCGTGCTGGATGGATGAGTCCGTCACATTCCATGGCGACTTCTTCAATTACGACAACTTGAAAGTGCAGCCCAAGCCACTGCAACAACCACCTGAAGTGTGGTTAGGCGGCATCGCCGAAAGTGAACTGAAGCGTGTTGGTCGCCTTGCAGATGGTTGGTTGCCCTCGTTTGTTACCCCACAAGATGCTGCAGCCGGATGGGACATAGTGACACGTGTTGCTGCAGAACATCAACGCGAAGTTGATCCCGAACATTTTGGTGTTCTCATTCCGTACACCATTGGTGACGCACCACCGAAAGTTCTCGCAGGGCTGAAGGCGCGCCGTCCAGACCTAGACGACATTTCTGTAATTGTTCCGCAAGGCTGGAATGAGCTAACAAACACCATTGAGCAATTCGTCAATGT
>CAZRHK010000129.1:2247-3803 GCA_964599815.1 uncultured Bifidobacterium sp.
ATGTGAGCCCATGGCGTATCGCCGGCGAACTCGCCAAGGAACAGTGCCGCTGTTGTAGCACCAGCAAGTGGTCCACCAATGTTTCGCATATCTGCAACGTTTGAGTCCAACAATGAACGGTACGGACGATGGAATGGAAGTTCCCACACCAATTCATCAGTGCGAACACTTGATGCCTTCAACTGCGCCAAAACACCATCGTTGTTACCGAGAATTCCTGCCATGTGCTTGCCAAGCGCGCCCATGCATGCGCCAGTCAACGTTGCAATGTCCACCATTGCATCTGGCTTGCTTTCTGCACCCAACGACAAACCATCAGCGAGAATCAAGCGACCCTCTGCATCGGTGTTGTGAATCTCAACGGTCTTGCCGTTACGCATGGTGAGAACGTCGCCCAGCTTCAATGCGCTACCGCTTGGCAAGTTGTCTGTGCACATTAAGTACGCGGTCACACTTGTTTTCACTTTGAGAGCGCGCAATGAACCCATGGTGGCAAGCACTGCAGCTGCACCACTCATGTCCATCTTCATTGATGCATGACTTGCGTCGCTTGGCTTCAGTGAGATACCGCCGGAGTCGTACATGACGCCTTTGCCAACAAGCACCACATGATTGCTGGCTTTTGCAGGGCGATATTCCAACTTCACCATGCGAGGTGGCTCCACGCTTCCCGCGTTGACTCCCACTAAACCACCACAACCCATTGCAATCAATTGATCACGGTTGTACACCGTTGCCTTCAAACCACTCTTGCCAGCTAGCGCCACTGCTTTGTCTGCCAACTGCCGCGCAGTGAGATGCGATGGTGGAGTGTTTGCAAGGTCTCGCGCCATGCACACAGCAGATGCCGTGGCGATACCAATGTCCATTCCGGACTTTACTTCTGCAGTTCCAGTTGCTGCAACGAAAGTGACTTTGGTGAGCTTTGGCAAACCACCTTTGTCGTTCTTCAATTCCACCCAACGATGCAACGCAAGTGCCATTCCTTCAACAACTACTTGAGCACTTTCTTTTGCGCCACCACGACGCGCGCTTGCCAATGTTGTGGAGATGGATTCATAACGTGAACATGCACGTGCAACAGATGCAGCAATATTGCGCAATCCATTTGCGGTCAATTCCTTCACATCACCAACACCCACCAACACAGTCGCCTTTGCGCTTCCACTGCCGGGCAATGTGAGAGTTTGTGACGGTGCACCGTCGAAGCCAAGTGCGCTTAATTGATCGCGGGTGTATCCAAGACCAGAAGGAATTGGACCTGCCGATGCAACAGGAATGACAACAGCGTCAACCTTGGCAGGAGCGGACTTTGAAGTAGTGAACGTGGTACGCATGTCCCCACTCTATGGGGGCACAGCCACGGGTTCAGCCCTGAGGCGTTACAGGCTCTTTACAGGGCGTGATTCGCCCTCTTGCCAGCGCGCCATGGTCCACAGCAGGTCTGACAATCGGTTCAAATACGGCACCACATACGACGGCGGTGGAGCTGCACCAAATGCTTTGCGCTTCCACTGCCGGGCAATGTGAGAGTTTGTGACGGTGCACCGTCGAAG
>CAZRHK010000130.1:0-3753 GCA_964599815.1 uncultured Bifidobacterium sp.
ACTGAAGCCCTGCGCGCATTTCTGGCGTTAAATCGTCGGCGCATGCTGGCCAATGATCTTTCAGCGCTTCTGCAATTTCCAACATGCCACTAATGGACCATGCTGCACCCATCTTGGGTAGCGACGTATCAACATTGTCCATACGACGCAGTCCAGCTTTCGCCACTAAGAAGTCAGCAGTCTCTAACAACACATTCCACATTGCTGGAGACACCACGGCGCCGCCCCAATTGTCAACAATGGCAACTTTCAAACCAGCAACGTCAATAGTGCCGAGAGCATCTTCCCAACCGGAGACTCGTTGAAGACTGAGTGGGTCGTGCGCGTCGTGCCCATTGCACGTGTCGAACCAACGTGCGGTGTCGCGCACACTTCGTGACACGCATCCGACGGTGACTGTGAGATTGCTGTACGGCGCACCTGGCCCGCGTGGGATGCGTCCGTATGTGGACTTCAAACCAACCAGACCGGTGAAACCTGCGGGAATACGAATAGATCCTCCGCCGTCTCCTGCTGTTGCAAGAGTGAAGAGTCCACCTGCAACGCCTGCAGCGCTGCCGCCAGAAGATCCGCCCGGTGTCCGTGTTTCATTCCATGGGTTCTTTGTTGCGCCGTTCAGCACAGTGCGGGTGATGTTCACTCCACCAAATTCACTGGCGGTTGTTAATCCGAATGCAACAGCACCACCGTTGTTGGTGATTCGCTCCACGTGAATGCTTGTTTTTGTTGCGATGCGATCTTTCAAGGGCACCGATGCTTCGGTGTCTGGCCAACCTTTCACAGGGTCGAGTTCTTTGATTCCAAGTGGTACTCCACCAAAAGGAAGTGAGATGTCGGCAGATGCAGCGCGTTGCAATGCGCCATCTGCATCCACAAATGACACCGCATTCAGCGAACTGGCTGAAACAGCCGCCAATGTGGCCTGCATTTCTTCCTTGGGGGAACGGCGTCCGGCGCGAAATTCTTCAACTAGCGAGCATGCGTCGCCTTGCCATGGGGTGTCAGTCATGCTGGCAACCTAGCCCAACTGGGGCGGGTTCAGTCCGTTGGGAAAACCCTTATGGGAGTAGGGTCAAAGGGTCATGGATAGTCGTACGTTCCTGGGTTTGCAGCGCACTCATAACCCTTTTCGGTGGTATCTGCCGGTGCAGCGCAAACTGTGCACAGGGGGCGACTTTCTCTACGGCGGAAGCGCTCTCGGTGCTGCCATCTCGGCACTTGAAGGGGCTACTGGTCGAAATGTCGTATGGGTGACGGCTCAGTACCTGTCGTACGCGCGACCCGACGAAGTGATGGACATTGATGTCATTGTCCCAGTGGAAGGCAATTCAATTACGCAAGCTCGAGTGGTGGGTCATGTGGGTGAGCGAGAGATCATCACCGTCAACGCAGCTCTTGGCGACAGAGATTTTCCCATCACCGCGCAATTTGAAACCGCGCCATCTGCGCCGCCGCCAGACGAGTGCCCTGAATGGGAGCATTACAGCCGAGACTTCGAAACCATTCACGACTTCATGGAAGAACGAGTAGTGAAAGGCCGTTTCGGAAAAGAACTCGACGGGTCACTCAGTGATGGCCGAGCACTCATGTGGGCGCGATTGCCCGAAGTCATAGAGGGAATTGATGCCGCATCACTTGGTGTGTTGGGCGACTTTGTTCCGCGCGGTGTGGGGCAAGCACTTGGCTTACACGCAGGTGGTAACTCTTTGGATAACACATTGCGCGTTGTCAACTTGGTGCCAACGTCGTGGGTGTTGTTAGACATCCGCGTTCACGCGGTCGCACGCGGGTTCGCACACGGCTTGGTGCATATGTACGCAGAAGATGGAACATTGATGGCCACGGCCAGCCAAAGTTGTATCGCAAGAATTCACAGAAAATAGTTGGGGGCAAAAATGAATGCATACGGAGCACAGGCACAACCTGGAATGCCGGTTCGACCAGGAATGACAGTTCCGTTACCGGGTCATCTCAACACGCATCGTGATCGCTTGATTGAACTGGCAGACATGGGCTACACCGATATCTGGTCCGCAGAAGCAGATGGTGCAGATGCATTTACACCACTTGCATTAGCTGCGGCATGGGAGCCACGTTTGCGTTTAGGTACGGCAATTGTTCCTGCGTACACCCGCAGCCCAGCCTGCTTTGCGCAATCTGTTGCAACATTGGCAGATGCCGCACCTGGTCGATTCGCTATTGGCATTGGTTCTTCTAGCAATGTGATTGTGCAGAAGTGGAACGGCATTCCGTTTGATGAGCCATACAAAAAAGTGCGTGACGTAGTCCGATTCTTAAACGATGCATTGTCTGGTGAGAAAGTCGCCAAGCAATACGACACTTTCAACGTTGATGGGTTTCGTTTAGGAATTCGCCCAGAAGTGAAGCCACAAATCTTGGTAGCTGCACTTCGCGAAGGAATGCTGCGATTGGCTGCTCGTGAAGCAGACGGCGCCATCATTAACTGGCTCAGCCCTGAAGACGTTGTGCGTGTTGCAAAAGTGGTGCGTGACGCGGCAGAAGGAACTCCAAAGGAGATTGTTGCGCGAATTTTCGTGTGCCCATCTGAAAACACAGAAGTAGTACGTACTGCTGCGCGTTTCGCAATTGCCGCATATTTGAACGTGCCCGTATATGCGCAGTTCCACGCATGGTTGGGCCGTGGAGATGAATTAAAGGGCATGTGGGACATGTGGAAGGCTGGCGACCGTAAGGCTGCACTTGCTGCAATTCCCGATGAAGTGGTGGATCAATTGATTGTTCACGGATCTCCGGAGTATTGCCGTGATCGCATTCGTCAGTACTTCGACAACGGAGTGACAACGTCGTCGCTTGCCATCATGCCGTTCGACCCAGAGTTGAACTACTGGGAAGCAGTGAAGTCACTGTCTCCATCGGCGCACTAGTCAGACATGTCTGACGCCGACCGTCCAACGCGCGAGGGGTGGAAACTCCTCCTGCAAACGTTGCGCCAGCAACGTCTTGGTTTGGCTACGGGTGCAATGGTTGGTCTTGCTTGGACTTTGGGCAAAGTATCGGTTCCGCAGTTAACAAAGCTGGCGATTGACCGAGGAATTGAAAAGTCTGGTTCGCTGATTTTTTGGACTTTGTTAATTCTGGCCGCAGCAACTGTTGCCGGATTTTTTGCGGCATGGCGACGATTCATCGCATTTCGTGAGAGCCGACTAACCGAGACATATTTGCGTGAACGCATCTTTGCCCACTTGCAGGGATTGCATGTTGGTTTCCATGACCGTGCGCAAACGGGTCAGTTGATGAGCCGTTCGTCTAGCGACTTGCAGCAAGTGCAGGGGTTTGTTGTCAACATTCCCATCTTCGTGTCTCAGATCACCATGGTGTTGGGTGTTGTCATCATTCTGTTCTCATCAGACGCGTTGTTGGCTGCAGTGTCTTTGGCGCCGCTTCCGTTTATCAACATTTCGGCGCGTTCGTTCTCCAGCAAGATTCACCCAGCTGTGCTGGCCGTACAGCAAGAGCAAGCTCAGTTGGCCAATGTGGTGGAAGAAAGCGTGTCTGGTGTACGCGTCATTAAAGGATTTGGCGCAGAGGGCGTTCAGCAGAAGAAGTTGGAACAAGAAGCAAACGACATTCAACGCGAGTCAATGCGCGCAGCACGTATTCGCAGTCGATTCTTGCCAGCGATTGACTTGTTGCCATCGCTCGGCTTAGTGGCGGTGTTGGGACTTGGTGGTCATCGCGTGATTAATGGAGACATGACGCTTGGCGGGCTTG
>CAZRHK010000131.1:0-3749 GCA_964599815.1 uncultured Bifidobacterium sp.
GCGGACGTACAGAGAACATATGAGAATTGTGCCCGACTGCAGTTGGGTCAATATCTACAAGAGTCCCGTAAAACTTTTTTTACAGAATAGAAAAATTTTTCCGATTCCTATCCTCATCTTTCACCTCTTGCATGGTGAGCACGGTGTAATCACGGGGACGTTGAAGTGAACTCAAAGAAATTTATTGGTGTCATTGCTGTTTGTGTCTCAATGCTGGGACTACAAATTGCGAACAACGTTGCACAAGCTGCAACTGGGACAATCACTGGAACGGTCTATAACGACAAAAGCTCAAACGGTGTCAATGACGGCTCGGATAATGGTGTGTCGGGCGTTGTTGTGTCTGCATATGACAGTACCGGCGTGCAGGTTGGAACTACGACAACTTCGGTTAACGGAACTTATTCGTTGTCCATTACATCTGCTGCAACAACAAGCGTTCGCGTGGAGTTCACAACACCAAACGGATATCAGCCGTCTTTTCAAGGCGCAGGTAACGGAACCAGCATTCAATTTGTTTCAATCCCGGCAACCAATGTCAACTACGCGGTCATCGTCCCTGGAAATTTTTGTCAGGATAATCCAGGTTCAAATGTGGCGGGAATTTGTCTGCGTCCTGGCACGACGTCGCTCGCAACATCAAAAGATTTCTCTTCAATCTCAACGACAGATTGGAAAGGAACGAACCCAGCACTGTTAACAAAAAATGCAGACACCGGATCGATGTGGGGCATGGCATTTGATGGTCAACGCCAAGTCATCTTTGGAGCCGCAGCGCTACGTCGACATTCTGGTCTAGGGCCAAAGGGCATCGCTGGTCTTTACGCAACAAGCCGAACTACTGGTTCTGTTATTGCGTCTTGGGATCTTTCTCAAGCTCCGTACAACTTGACATTTAGTGCGAACAATTCAAACTTCAGCGATGCGAATAGAGGTCTCGTCAACTCCAGCATTCTTTCGTCTGATCCCATTGGTTATGCAAATGTCGGCAAAGTAGGCATTGGGGACATCGATATGTCTCCTAACGGCCAGTGGTTGTTTGTGTCAAACCTGTACCAGAAGAAGATTCATCGCATTGCTGTTAGCGATGCCAACAACGATGGTGTTCCAGAGCTAGGCGCAATTACTAGTTTCACCATCCCCGCAAACACTTGCGCGAATACAACTTCACGTCCGTGGGGCTTGCGTTACAACTATCTCGACGACACATTGATGATTGGCGTTGTGTGTAGCAAGGAGTCTCAGGCAGCAGCCTTGGACGGCGGTGCAGGGACAACGTCACTGCCTGACCCGGGAGTACTTCTCAAACTCACTATTTCGTCGTCCACATTTACAACGGTCTCATCGGTGGACTTCGACTACGTACGTGGCGTTGAAATCAATGGTGGCAACAACCCAGGCGAGACCTGTATGACAAATGATCCTTCAGTGTCAACGCCCGCGGGCGTGGCGTGCCTCAAGGGTAGATGGCACTCATGGACAGATGACTTCGCAGGTCTTGAAAGTTTGCCGGGAAGTACATATGGAATGGAAGGTGTCTTCCATCTCCCCACTGATAATCAGGTGGGAATTGTGCAGAGGATGTGGTGGCCGCAACCGATCATTGCTGACATCGAAGTTCTCCCCACCGGCGAGATAGTTCTCGGAATCATGGATCGTTTCGGTATGCAGATGGGTACCAATAATCGAAAGCCAACGTACGACCCTCAAACTCCGAACGTCAATGATGGATTGGTGACGGGATATGTCGCTGGCGACACTCTCTTGTTGTGTCCAAGTGGCGGATCATTCATTCAGAACAATGCAGATGGATGCACAGCTGCCACTTCCGATGATTCTTACATGATGTCTCGCGCGGGTTTGGGCGGCCGTCAGGCCTACCACGAAGTGTTTGATGACAACCTCAACAACGGTGCACATTTAGAGATGACAATTGGTGGTTTGGCATACAACCCCAACACCAAAGAGATGGCAATCTCAATGATGGATCCGTCCAACGCCATTTTTACTGGCGGTATCCGTTACCTAAACAGCGATTCTTCGTCTGCAAGTTTTGGACAGTATGTGACAGGTGCAATCTTTAACGGTTTCTCTGATGCGTCAACGAATCAGAAGTGGGAATCTTCATTCCTGAAATCAACATCAATGGGAGACTTGGAACTTCTCTGTGATCGCGCGCCCGTTCAAATTGGTAACCGTGTCTGGATTGATACAAATCAAAACGGAATCCAAGATCCAGGCGAACCGCCAGTTGCAGGTGTCTACGTTGGCCTTTATGCAGCCTCTGGAACAACAGGTTTTGGTCAGCAGCTTGGAACGGCATTCACGAATGCCAATGGAGAGTTCTATTTTTCAAGCAATCTGAATGAGGGGATGTACGGCGACGGTGACCACATTGGAGGTGGTCTGGTGCCTGGTTCGGCATACAGAATTCGTATGGACTGGGCTGGCACCTACACAGGAAACGGTGCGCTGGCTGGATATGAACTAACGCAAGCAACAGCAACGTCAGCAGCTACAAGTCTTGATACTTCGGTTGACAACAATGCGACGATTGTTAATTCATTCCCTCAAGCGGATGTAGCAACAGTTGTAAATGGTGAAAATAACCACACTTATGACTTTGGTTTCAAATTGACACCAGTAACCACCACAATTGCGCCATCCACGACCGCACCGTCGACTACAACAATTGTGCCTACAACAACAGTTGCTCCGAACAGTTCGACAACGTCGACATCGCCGGCACAGATACAGAACGTCATCAAAGTTTCTGTTGGGGATTACGTCTGGCTAGATGTCGACCGCGATGGAGTGCAAGACGTCAATGAAAAGGGCATTTCTGGTGTAGTGCTCTCCATTAGGAAAGCCGATGGTTCTCCTGTGTATAACGTTGACGGAAAGCTCGTCACCTCAACAAAGACAAACAAGAACGGTCGATACAGTTTCGACAACTTGCCCCCTGGTCAGTACAAAGTCACGGTGGTAGACCCAGTGGGTTATGCACCAACGCTTCCAAAATCTGTATCTGATGCCGGAGTGGATTCGTCTCGAGGCTCTGAATTGTCCGTTGTTCTCACCACAGATGGCCAACGCGATCCCACGCTTGACTTTGGCTTCTACAAACCAGCAAGCAATGAAAGCGTTGAAATCGGCAACTACGTGTGGAAAGACAGGAATGGAAATGGACTACAGGGTCCAGGCGATACCGGAATCAAGGGTGCGGTGCTGTCCATCACTGATGACAAAGGATTCCCTGTTATGGACATCTTTGGTCAATTTGTAAATGATCAAACCACAAAGCGAGACGGAAAGTATCTCTTCAAAAACTTGCCGCCTGGACGCTACGTGGTGCGAATTCGATATCCGGAAAATCACTTTCCAACAACACCCAACAAAAAAGACCGTGGTCTGAATTCTTCAACAATCAAGGCGACGTCGGCGTATCTCAATGGTGGCGAACGCGACCTGACGTTGGATTTTGGTGTGGTTTATCGATCTGGTGGACCGCGACTGCCTGCTACCCGCTAGCAACCACGTCTCATAAAAGGAAATGACATGTTTCAACGTTTTTCAAAACTGAATCTAAAGATGGTGAGTGCCCGTGTAATTGGCGCGTTATTGGTTGTCTCGGTGGTGTCAACTTCATTGAACCCGCAAGTGAGTGCAACTGCGAACACGGTTTCTGGTCGTGTGTTTCAAGACTTCTTGTCAAACGGGGTGTACGACACCGCCGTTACTGCTGGTCA
>CAZRHK010000132.1:0-3732 GCA_964599815.1 uncultured Bifidobacterium sp.
GCTTCTCTAAATGCAACAGCTTTCGCAGCCACCACGTGTTCAAGTGGTCCACCTTGGCTTCCTGGGAACACTGCTTTGTCAATGGCTTGCGCATGTTGTGCTTTTGACAAAATGCAACCACCACGTGGACCACGCAATGTTTTGTGCGTGGTGAACGTAACAACGTCTGCATACGGAACCGGATTCGGATGCGCACCACCAGCAACCAGACCAGCAAGGTGAGCAATGTCGAACATCAACAATGCGCCCACTTCATCTGCGATTGCCTTGAACGGTTCTGGGTCGAGACGGCGCGGGTAACTGGTGGTACCAGCCACAATCATCTTTGGACGATGCTTCAATGCGAGTTCGCGAACGTTGTCGAAGTCGATTCGCTCGTCACCCGGTGTAACTCCGTATGACTTGAAGTCGTACAAGATTCCGCTTGCATTCACGGGTGAGCCGTGCGTGAGGTGACCACCGTGGTCAAGGCTTAAACCGAGAATGGTGTCCCCAGGATTCAACAATCCGAGATACACGGCCATGTTTGCGCTTGCACCAGAGTGCGGCTGCACATTTGCGTGGTCTGCACCGAACAGTTCCTTCACACGCGAAATAGCGAGAGCTTCAATTTCGTCTACGAGAACGTTGCCGCCGTAGTAACGCTTCCCTGGGTAACCCTCACTGTATTTGTTGGTGAGGATTGAACCTGTCGCCTTCATGACGGCTGGTGACGTGAAGTTTTCGCTGGCAATCAACTGCAATCCAGTTGTTTGGCGAATGCGTTCTTGTTCCAGCAGTTCGAAGACTTGCGTGTCTGGATTGGAATCTGAGGGGAACGGCATTATTTGCTCGCTTCTTGTTGTTCGATTTCAGCCAACTGTGCAACGCGACGTTCGTGACGGCCACCTTCAAATGGTGTTGACAAAAACGTTGCGAGAATTTCTTCGGCGAGTCCTTCACCAACAACGCGTGCACCCATAGAGAGAACGTTTGCGTTGTTGTGCGAGCGCGCCATGCGAGCTGTGTACAGGTCATTGCACAATGCAGCGCGCACGCCATGCACTTTGTTGGCAGCCAATTGCTCGCCCTGGCCACTTCCACCAAGAACAATTCCAAGGTCTGCCTTACCGTCACGCACATGACGCCCCACGGCTGCACAAATTGGTGGGTAGTCACAACTCTCGGTGGAGTGCGTACCCAAGTCGTCAACATCGTGTCCTTGGTTGGTGAGCACCTCAATGAGATGCTGCTTCAGGGTGTACCCGGCGTGATCGGCGCCAATTGCAATGCGTGACATTCAGTTCAGAGTAGTAGGGGCACCCCACTCACGACCTAGCGTCTGAGACATGACTCTTGACCCACGGACCCCCGTTCTCATTGGCACTGGCCAAGTCGTTCAGCACGCACAGGGCCTCGATGACGCCCAAGACCCCGTGGCCATGATGGTGGAAGCCATTCGCCTGGCGTGTGCCGATGCCGGAATTCCCGTGGGAACTCACCATCCAGACTCCATTCGCGTGGTGAACCTGCTGTCGTGGAAGTACGGCAATCCCGCCGAGTTGATTGCAGCCGATCTCGGGCTGTCGCCACGCGAGACTGGCTACTCAGCGATGGGTGGCAACACTCCACAAACACTCGTGAACTCTGCGTGTCGCCAAATTCAATCTGGAGAGATTGATTACGTCATTCTCACTGGCGGTGAAACAACACGAACACGCGCTCGCTATCGCAAAGCAGGCGTAGAGCCAAACTGGCGCACCACCGAGTCAACACCAGTGCTTGTGTCTGAAGACTTACGCATGAACATGCAAGAGGAAATTGATCGCAAGATTGTCATGCCGATTCAGATTTATCCCATGTTCGAAACTGCGCTTCGTGCCCAAGCCGGACGCACCATTGCAGAACATCAAGCACATATCAGCGAATTGTGGTCACGGTTCAGTCAAGTGGCCGCAAAGAATCCGTATGCATGGTCACAGAAGTCCTACACCGCCGAAGAAATTCGCACACCAACTCCAAACAATCGAATGATTGGGTTCCCGTACACCAAGTTCATGAACTCCAACAACGACGTTGACATGTCTGCGGCATTGTTGCTGTGCTCGGTTGAAAAAGCAGAACTCATGGGTGTTCCACGTGATCGGTGGATTTTCCCGCATTCAGGAAGCGATGCACACGAACATGCTTTTGTATCGCACCGTCATCACTTCTATGACACTCCAGCCATTGAACTTGCGGGACGTCGTGTTCTAGAACTTGCTGGTCTCACCATTGGCGATATTGACATTGTTGATTTGTATTCGTGCTTTCCTGCTGCGGTTCAACTTGGTGCAAAATCGCTTGGCCTTGATATCAACTCTCAGCTCACGCGAACTGGCGGTCTCCCCTTTGCTGGTGGGCCGTGGAATAACTACGTCATGCATGCCATTGCAACAGTTGCTACTGAGTTGCGAAACGGTGTTGGAACAAATGGTTTGGTGTGGGCAAACGGCGGCTACACAACAAAACATGCATTCGGTGTGTACTCCACGCAGGCACCAACCAAGCCATTCCAATACGACTATCCGCAAGATCAGATTGATGCTCTTCCGAGCCGCACTCTTGCAACGCCTACCGATGCGGCAGGAACAGCAACCGTAGAGGCGTACTCGGTGATGCACGATCGCGATGGCAACCCAGAGCGATCCATCTTGTCGTGCCTGTTGGCAGACGGCCGTCGGGCATGGGCCGATACCACTGATGTTGCGCTTGGCCGCGACATGTGTGAGAACGAATGGGTCGGTCAGTCCGTCACACTCGACGCCTCAGGTACTCTTCTCGCGTGAGCGATACCTTCCCACGTCAATACGCACGCACCCAACGCTTAAGCCTGGGAGAGCCGCGCAATTTCACCGTGTCTCCCACTGGTGAACACATAGTTTTTGCTCGTTCACACTCCGGTTCAGATGCAGTGAACTCGCTATGGGTTCTCAACACGCAAACGGGTAACGAACTCGAAGTACTGAACCCACGTTCACTTCCTACCAATCTCGATGCACTCACTCCAGAGGAATTACGGCGTCGCGAACGTGCACGCGAAGGAGCAGGCGGTGTCGTTACGTATGCAACAGATGCTGCTGTGTCGCGCGCTGTCACGATTCTTGGTGGGCAAATTGTTGTCGTTGATCTGCATTCTGGTGATGTTGCGGTGCCAAACATTGAACCCGGTGCGTTCGACGTGCGTTTGTCGCCAGATGGCAACACCATCTCTTATGTGCGTTGACGCAGTTTGTGTTTGAGGTCTCTGGCAGGCGATGAACGAGACATTGCACACGAAGACTCCAACACCGTGTCGTGGGGAAGCGCCGAATTCATTGCCGCCGAAGAAATGGGCCGCATGCGTGGATACTGGTGGTCACCAGATTCACAATTCATTGCAGCGTGCCGTGTTGATGTTTCGCCAGTGGCGGTGTGGTTTATCGCAGATCCCGCACACCCTGAATCTCCAGCGGTGGAACATCGCTACCCTGCCGCCGGCACTGCAAACGCACATGTCTCGTTACATGTTGTGTCAGTTGCTGACGCATCCCGTGTTGATGTTTCGTTGTCTGGAAATTGGGAATATCTCAATTCAGTGTCATGGACAGCCGGCGGGTTCATTGCGCAAACACAAACACGCAATCAAAAACGAATAGATATTCATCGCATCAACTCCGCAACAGGAAGCTCGGACATCGTTTTTACCGACACAGACGAAGCATGGGTGGAACT
>CAZRHK010000133.1:0-3682 GCA_964599815.1 uncultured Bifidobacterium sp.
CCGGTGACAACGCAGTCGTACACGCTTGGGTGCGCTTTAATGGCGGCTTCGACTTCTTCGGCAAAGATCTTCTCTCCACCAGAGTTAATGGTGACGGAATCTCGTCCGTGAAGCTCAATCATTAAATCGGCGGTGACGCGAGCGCGGTCACCAGGGACTACGTAGCGGACTCCATCTACAACTGGGTAGGTCTTCTTGGTTTTCTCGGGGTCGTTCAGATAACCCAATGCCAATCGGCCACTTTTTGCAAGCCATCCCAACTCTTCGTGACCTGGTTCAAGAACGCGGGTCATGTCTTCGCTGAGAATGTGGTTCTGTGGAGCAAGAGGGAATGTTCCAGTGCTTGCAGACGTGCCTGCTGATACTTGAGACAACTGTCCACCAGCTTCTGATGAGCCCAAGCCGTCCACCATCATGATCCATGGCAGATGTTCGAGGAACTCCTTCTTGAGGTGGG
Source organism: uncultured Bifidobacterium sp. (assembly GCA_964599815.1). GTDB lineage: Bacteria > Actinomycetota > Acidimicrobiia > Acidimicrobiales > Ilumatobacteraceae > UBA2093. The sequence goes on from CAZRHK010000133.1 coordinate 458, forward strand.
CAGAGAGTGCAGCACCGCCCGACAAAATGGTGAGTAGGGACGATAAATCTCGCGTGTTGCCTTCTAAGCCATCCAACAGTGGACGTGCAAAGGCATCGCCAACTATGAGAAGGAAGTTCGCTTTCTCCCGTTCCACCAATCCCCAAATGTCATCGGCATCAAGTCGATCGGGTTGTGACTGAACAATGATGGTCCCGCCCGACAACCATGTGCGCATGGCAATCCAATGGCCTGCTCCGTGCATGAACGGCGGACTTGGTAGTGAGCGCATTGCGCCAACTGCTTCTACTAAGAACTCTTCAATACTTGCTGCAGTCTTGGAACCGCCGAAACACTCCACCACTGCATCTGCGTTGCGCCACAACACGCCTTTCGGCATACCTGTGGTTCCACCGGTGTACAGAATGTATAAGTCGTCACCGTGGTAGCCCGCTACAGGCTTTGTTGTTGGGGATTGCGCCAATGCGTCTTCGTACCACACGGCACCAGGAAGCAGGTCGTTGTTCGATGAATCTGGTACCTGCAAGATGACACGAAGTCGCGGGAGCGCTGATCGCACTTCTTGCAAGAGCGGTGCAAATCGAGAATGCACAACGATGGCACTGGCTTGTGAATCATTCAGCAAATATTGAAGTTCTTCTGCGACGTACCGGTAGTTCACATTGAACGGAGCAACGCGTGCTTTCCACGAGCCAAGCATGGCCTCTAGGTATTCGTTTCCGTTGTGGAGATAGATGGCGAGATGGTCTTGACCAGTTTCCCATCCGTTTAAGTGTGAGCGTTCGGTGTGGCAGCCAAGTCCTTGTGATGCCAGAAAGTTCGCTAGTTGCCGAGTGCGGTCAGTGACGTCTTGCCACGTGAGACGCTTGTCGCGAAAGATGAGGCACTCATCCTGTGGTCTCGTTGCAGCAATTGCTTCATGAAGTTCTGCGTAACTGATGGTTGCAGGCGGGAAAGCGGACATAGAGGAACGATAACCTCGGCACCAAAGGAGGGACCATGTCGAACAACCCCCACGCGCCAATCTTCGGAGTCTTCATTCCTCAGGGATGGAAGATGGAATTAGCAGGCATCGACGGTGCTGAGAACAAATGGAACACTGCAGTCAATATTGCTGTGCTGGCCGAAGAACTTGGTTTTGACTCCATCTGGGTCTACGACCATTTCCATAACGTGCCGAAACCCTCCCATGAAGCTGTTTTTGAATGCTGGACAACTATTGCGGCAATTAGCCAACGCACATCACGAATTCGTTTGGGTCAGATGGTTGGTTGCAACAGTTATCGAAATCCTGGTCTGCTCGCCAAGATCACCTCAACGGTCGATGTCATTTCTGGTGGACGATTGGACTGGGGAATCGGTGCTGGTTGGTACGAGAATGAATACAAGGGATACGGGTACGAATTCGCCAAACCTTCAGACCGCATTGGCATGTTGCGTGAGACCGTTGAAATTGTGAAATCAATGTGGACGCAGCCAGAAACCAACTACGACGGCAAGTTCTACAAGATGTCAAGGGCGCACTGTGACCCCAAGCCCCTACAGCAGCCAACTCCACCAGTGTGGATTGGCGGTGGTGGAGAGCAGCTCACCTTGCGCGTAGTGGCGGAGCACGCAGATGTTTCTAACTTTGGTAGCTCGCTGGACGAGTTCATCAAGAAGCGCGAGATCTTGAAGGGCCATTGTGCTGCCGTTGGTCGAGACGAAGAGACCATCCGAAAGACAATCTCCAGCGAAGTGTTCATTCGTGAGAATGAAAAAGACATCGACGCAGCAGGATCAAAGAACCCCTGGGGTCTTCCCGCCGACCAATGGCGTGAGAAAGCCCTGGTTGGCACGCCAGAGCAGGTGAGCGAAAAGATTCAGAAGTATCTCGACGCCGGTTGCACCGGATTCATTCCATGGTGTCCCGACTATCCAAGTACGGAAACCATTGAGCTGTTTGCAAAGAAAGTCATTCCAAACTTTCGTTAGCAGTAACTCACGTTGACTATGGGGTGATTATCCGGCGTAGTAGCGGAAGATCACTTCGGCAACGCATGAAGGCTTTGCTGCGCCCTCGGTTTCAAAGGTGGTTTCAATGGTGACTTGCGCACCGCCAGCAATGTCGTCAACGGCGAGAACCTTGACGCCTGCGCGCAATTTTGCACCAACTGGTACAGGAGCCATAAATCGAACTTTGTTGGCGCCGTAGTTCACGCCCATTGCAACGCCGCCAACGGAGAAGATCTGTGGAAGCAAGACTGGCCCCAACGACAAGGTGAGGTAGCCGTGCGCAATTGGTCCACCAAAGGGGGACTGCGCCTTTGCGCGCTCTGGATCTGTGTGAATCCACTGTTGGTCGCCCGTTGCGTCGGCAAACAATTGCACGCGTGCTTGGTCGATTTCCATATATTCGGAATATCCGAGGTGCTCTCCGACGAGGTTCTTGAGTTCTGTAAGGCTTTCAATGTGACGTGTCATAGATATGAGTGTGGCACATGAGCCCAGCAGTGTTTCAACTAAGACGAATTACCTCAGCCAGCGCTTGACGTAGTCCTGACTCATGCTGTGCAAGAGAAGGGCACACAGGGCAACTTCAAACATGAGATTCACATAACTAGATCCAACGATGACGTCTCTCCAGCCCATGAGGTCGGCGATGGTGGTCTTGAAGATGGCGCGCAAGATAAATGGGGAGAAGGCGGCTAATAGCGAGACGTACCAGCCGAGCAATTTCCCATTGGCCATTAAGAATCCGCCCAGTGGGAAGCACAGAATGAATCCGAACGCAATAACGGCGTGAAGACCGCCATAGACACGCATGTAACCCTCTACATCTGTGCGGTCGAGAAAGCGAAGAAGGGCAAACACGCCATCGATGTACAACAAGATGGTGGCAATGGAAACTGTTTGAGGTTGCATCCGGTCGAACCATTTGCGGGCGTCAAGATCTTTAAATGCGTTTTGAAGCATGCATTAAGTATGACGCATGAAATGACACAGAAGTGTTTCCCTCGTCTGTATTTGTCACTACCCTGTGACTGTGCGCAGTGGCTTTGTAACGTTCGTTGGTAGACCCAACGTTGGCAAGTCAACTTTGTTGAACGCTATTTGCGGTTCGAAGGTTTCAATAGTCTCCAATAAGCCGCAAACAACTCGCACCAGAATTCGTGGCGTTCATCATCAATCTGATGGGCAAATAGTTTTTGTTGACACTCCTGGAATTCACAAACCGGTCACTGC
>CAZRHK010000134.1:0-3659 GCA_964599815.1 uncultured Bifidobacterium sp.
CATGCAAAAGAGATTGGTGCCATTCGTACCAATGGCTTCCCGAAGCAATTCGATGAATGGAGCCGCGAGTTACGCCGATTCCGTCCGGTTGATGCAGCACGTCGTTTTGCACCGCGACCACTGTTGGTGATGCACGGTGAAGAAGACGAAAGTGTTCCCGTTGCAGACTCTCGTGATTTGTCACGTGCGCACGGCTCGGCAGAATTACGCATCATTCCCGGAGCAGGACATCGTTTGCGTCACGATCCACGTGCCATTGCAGTGTTGTTGGGTTGGCTAGATCGCCAACGTGCGTTGTTGATGTAACTAGCTGTCGTGTCCGAGGGGATGCGATGTATGCCACGCGTAGGCGGTGGCGATGATGTCATCAAGTGTTTTGGTGGGTGACCAGTTAAACAACTGTTGAATGCGCTGTGTATCTGCGTAACACTCGGCGGGATCACCCGCACGTCGACCAGAAATAACGTGTGGAACTTTTTTGCCAGTGACGCGTTCTGTTGCCTCAATGATTTGCATCACGCTTGTTCCAAACCCAGTGCCCACATTGCATGTGACGCTGTTGCCACCGTCGCGCAAGTAATCAAGTGCCGCCACATGTGCACGGGCAAGATCTTCCACATGGATGTAGTCGCGAACGCCCGTGCCATCTGGGGTGGGGAAGTCGTTGCCGAACACGGTGAGAGGCTTCGATGGGTCCATGACAGCCTTCATGACATGAGGAATGAGGTTCTGCGAGTAGCGCCAATCTTCGCCGAGCGTGCCGTCTGTGGCGGCGCCAGCAGCGTTGAAGTATCGAAGAGACACGTGGCGCATTGACGACGTGCGCGAGTACCACTGCAGTGTCTTTTCAATCATCAACTTTGTTTCGGCATAGACGCTTTCGCATTGAGGTTCTGCGTCTTCAGTGACGGGAACATGATGCGGTGTTCCGTAAATTCCTGCTGTTGAAGAAAACACCACGCGGTCGACGCCAACGCGAGAGAGTGCTTCAAATAACTTCTGGGAACCAGTGACGTTGTTGTTGAAGTACTTGGCTGGGTTCTCCATTGATTCACCCACTGCCTTGTAAGCAGCGAAGTGCACTACGTCTTCAACGTTGTGTTCGCGGCAGATACGTTCAACAAGGTTGGTGTCTGCCACATCGCCTTGAACAAACGGTGCGTCACCCACGGCTTTGCGGTGACCATTTTCCAGAGTGTCCAAGATGACAATTCCACGACCAGTGGAGCGAATGAGACGCGCAGTAATAGAGCCGATGTATCCAGCGCCCCCAGTGATGAGTGTGGTCACGACTTCTTCTTTGCAGCGGACTTCGTTGCCGTTGTCTTCTTTGCAGCGGCTTTCTTTGGTGGAAGCGGACGTGATTGCTTGTCTCGGTCGGCGGCCTTTTCAGCTTTCTTCCATGCGCGAACTTTCAACAGCGTTTCTTGTGATGTGATGTCTGCAATTGTGCGTGGGTTGGAGTCACTGAACACACCTGCAGCTTTCTTCCAGCCGTCTGGTGCAATATCGAATCGCTTCGCCAGCAATGCAATAAAGATCTGAGCTTTCTCTTCGCCGTATCCAGGAAGCTTTCTGAGACGTTCGAAGAGAACAGTGGCCTCAGTGACGCCTTTCCAAATGTTCTCACCCTTGTTCTTGTACTCCGAAGCGATGATGGCGCACATTCCTTGAATGCGTTGTGCCATGGCTTTTGGAAAGCGATGAATTGCTGGCTTCTCTAAACAGATCTGAAGAAATTCTTCAGGGTCCATCTCTGCAATCTTCTGTGGGTCAAGATGACCCAAGCGTTGCTTCAATGTGTACGCACCGTTGAAGGCCCACTCCATGGGAACTTGCTGGTCTAGCAACATGCCAATGAGAAGAGCGGTGCCATTGCTGTTCAGCAACTTGTCGGACTGTGGATTTCCGGTGATGTACAGAGTGCCCATGTTGTTTCTTAGTCTCGCGTCAATCCGTTTTCGGCCTCGGGGTTAATGCCAAGGTCAATAATGGCTTGTGCGACAGTCTCGCGGGAAATGTTCTTTGTTCCCACAAGAGCCGTCAAGACAGCAATCACAACATGTTCTGCATCGGTCTCAAAGAATCGACGAAGGGCCTCACGTGTGTCGCTGCGGCCCATGCCGTCTGTTCCCAGAACTACAAACTTGCGGTGAGGGACAAACGATGAAATTTGTTCGGGGACAATTCGCATGAAGTCACTCACGGCAACGACTGGGGTGTTCTCGCCGCCAAGTGCATTTTGCACCAGTGATGTGCGTTGCGCCTGCGTGGGGTGCAAGCGATTCCAGCGTTCAACTTCGATGGCATCATCACGCAACGATTTGTATGACGTTGCCGACCACAGATCAACGTGAATGTTGTATTTGTCTCGAAGAATCTCGCTGGCCTGTTGTGCGGCTTTGTACGCGGTGCCAGAGAACAGCACTGTTGCATCGGCAGATACAGGTGCGGCCGAGTACTTGTATAAACCGTTGATGATGTCGTCTGTGCTGACATGTGAAGGGCGTACTGGCATCACCATGTTCTCGTTGTAGAGAGTGATGTAATAAAAAATGTCGGCCGGAGATGGGCCGTACATCTTGTTGATGCCGTGTTCAACAATGGCTGCCATCTCGTATGCAAATGCTGGGTCATATGCCTGGCACGACGGAATAGTGCTGGCGAGCACAAGGCTGTGCCCGTCTTGGTGTTGCAATCCTTCGCCCATGAGAGTGGTGCGACCTGCAGTTGCGCCCATTAGGAAACCACGCGTGCGCGAATCTGCTGCTTGCCAGATGAGATCGCCCACGCGCTGGAAACCGAACATTGAATAGAACGTGTAAAACGGCACCATGGGAACACCACGTGTGGAGTAACTGGTTCCCGCTGCGATGAAACTGCTCATTGCGCCAGCTTCGGTGATGCCTTCTTCAAGAATTTGCCCTTGTGCAGATTCTGCATAGGACAACAACAAGTCGTGGTCTACCGGTTCGTACTTTTGACCCTGTGATGCATAGATGCGAACTTCGCGGAATAGCGAATCCATTCCAAACGTGCGTGCTTCGTCTGGAATGATGGGCACCACGCGCGGCCCGAAGTTGTCGTCACGCGCCAAGTTGCGTAGCAAACGAGTGAAAGCCATGGTGGTGCTGACTTCTTGTTCGCCTGAGCCCTTTGCAAACTCGTCGAACACTGTTGGTGCGGGCAATGTGATGGGGCGACGATTCCACTGCACACGCTTTGGAAGCGAGCCATCTAATGCACGACGGCGTTCCATCATGTATTGGTATTCAACGGAATCTGGAGACGGTTTGAAGTAGGGAAGTTCACCGCTCTCCAAAACAGAATCGGGAATTTCTTCCTGTAAGTGCAAGCGATCTCGCATTGCACGCAACTGGTCAACATTCAGTTTCTTAATTTGGTGCGTGGCGTTGCGGCCTTCCACTTGTGGGCCAAGTGTCCAGCCTTTGATGGTCTTGCACAAAATTGCTGTTGGCTTGCCCGAACCGAGATTGTCGGCGGCTGCTTTGTATGCGGCATACAACTTGCGATAGTCGTGACCGCCACGTGGCAAGTTGACCAATTCTTCATCGGTGAGGTGGGCCACCATCTGACGCAAGCGTGGGTCTGGACCAAAGAAGTTTTCGCGAATGTATGCACCGCTCTCAACAGACAAA
>CAZRHK010000135.1:0-3625 GCA_964599815.1 uncultured Bifidobacterium sp.
GAGCCTGAACTCTGGAACCATCACCGACGCTGCTGCCACTAACGCAACAGTCACCCACAATGCAATAACCACGCAATCTGCTCAACGAGTGGACGGAATTGTGCCCACCATCACTATCTCCCGCGCAGGGTCAGGCACACTGAAGTCGGGCCAAACAGAAACCATCACCTTCACACTCTCTGAAGCATCATCCAATTTTGCAATCGGCGACATCACCGTCACTGGCGGCACCATCGGAACACTCACCTCCACCTCTTCCACCGTCTACTCGGTTGTTTTCACACCAACTGTCAATGCAACCTCTGGAACCGGTGACATTTCCGTTGCTGGCGCCACATTTACCGATGCAAGCGGAAACAACAACACTGCGTCCAGCACCCTCTCTATCAACTACGACACAAAGGGACCAACGGTCACGATCACCCGCACTGGTTCAGGCAATCTGATTGCAGGATCAATTGCAGCGATGACGTTCACGATGTCAGAAGCAACAACAGACTTCACCCTCGCCGACATCACTGTCACAGGCGGTGTTGCCTCTAACTTTGCTGCATCATCATCCACTGTCTACACCGCGACAATCACTCCGACCGCCGATATTGCGTCTGGTGTCCTGTCGATTTCGGTAGGTGGAGCAACGTTCACAGACTGGATTGGGAACAACAACGAGGCAAGTAGCACGTTCTCCATTAACTACGACACCATTCGACCAACGGTCACCATCACACGCGCAGGATCGGGAACACTAAAGGCCGGACAGACAGAAACCCTGACATTCACTTTGTCGGAACCGTCTTCTGATTTCACGTTGAGCGATGTGTATAACTCTCTTGCTGGCAGCCTGACGTCATTTACTTCAACGTCATCCACTGTGTACACCGCGATATTCACTCCTGGTGCAAATACCCAAGGCGGAGGTGCATCAATCTCGGTTAGTGGTAGCGCATTTACAGACAGTTTCGGCAATGGTAACGCCCCATCAGTTGGTGTCGCCATCAATTACGACACGCGCTTCCCCACTGTGTCTACCGTGACCTCTTCAACGGCAAACGGAACTATTGGAATTGGTTCAACTGTCTCCATTCAAATTGCATTCTCCGAAACAGTGACAGTAACTGGCACGCCGCAGTTAACTCTCGAAACAGGAACAACAGACCGAACAGCTAGCTACACATCAGGAAGTGGAACCAACACGCTCACCTTTGAGTACACGGTGCAGTCGGGCGACACCGCAAGCGACTTGGACTATGCATCAACAAGTGCCCTTGCGCTAAACGGTGGAACAATCGCAGACGCCGCTCGAAACAACGCAACACTTACATTGCCCACACCAGGCGCAACCGGATCACTCGCCGCCAGCAAAGCAATTGTGGTTGCCTCTGCGCCAACGCAAATCATCTCAGTTCGCACGCCTACCAGTACTGCATCGGGTGCTGCGTTTTCTCCCCAACCACAAGTGTCACTGCAAGACACAGGTGGAAGTGTTGTCACCAGCGACAACACAACAGTTGTGACAGCAACAGTGAGTGCCGGAGCATCACTAGTTGGAACTCGTACCGCGACAGCCGTGAACGGAATAGTGACATTCACTGACCTGGGCATCTCTGGAACTGCCGGCACCCAATACACCATCACATACTCGGCAACAGTGAGCGGCAATGCACTCACTACTGCAACGCAAACGGTGACACCAACTGTTGGTGCTGCCACTCAAATCTCTGTCACCACCCAGCCCGTTGGAGACACCGCGGGTGCTCTTCTTGCGACATTCCCACGCGTTTCTGTACTAGACAGCGGCAACAATGTGGTCACCACGGCAACCACTTCAATCACTGTGTCGGCAAGTGGCGGAACATTAGGTGGCACATCAACAGTGAGTGCCGTTAATGGTGTTGCAACTTTCGGCGATCTCACATTCGCCGGAACGGCTTCCACCAACTACACCTTGAGTTTCACAACATCAACTATTGGATCAGCTACGTCAAACAACTTCTCTGTGGGCGTTGGTGCTGCAACAAAACTTGTACTCACAACATCTGCAAGCGGAGCTGTCTACAACGAGACCTTCGCTGCGCAGCCTGTGGTTGAAGTGCGCGATGCTGGAAACAACAAGGTCACAACCGCGACAAATGTTGTAACAGCAACGCTCTCCACAGGAAACGTTGTCGGCACAAACAACGCCACCCTCACCGCCACGGCATCAAGTGGCGTTGCCACATTTAGCGGTCTTGGAATTACCGGTCTTCCTGGTACGTACACCATTACCTACTCATCTGGTGTTCTCACCACAACAAACCAATCCATCTCATTAGTGAAGGCCAACCAGACCATTTCATTCACTGCCCCTTCAGACCGACCATGGTCGGCCACACCTTTCACGGTTGCCCCCACCGCATCGTCTGGACTTTCCGTGTCGCTCAGTTCCACTACAACCAATGTTTGTACTGTTGCCGGCTTCGACATCACCATGGTCACCGTTGGAACTTGTTCCATCACAGCCACTCAATCTGGCAACGATTACTACAACGCCGCTAACTCTGTATCGCGAAGCTTTGTCATTTCTCAAGCGTCGCAATCAATATCGTTTACCGCGCCATCCGATCGTGCATGGTCGGGAACAACATTTGCAGTGTCGCCGTCAGCGTCATCGGGACTCACCGTGTCGCTCACCTCTTCCACAACCGCCGTGTGTACGGTGTCTACGTTCACCGTCACCATGGTGAAGGCCGGAACCTGCACATTGTCTGCAACTCAAGCAGGTACTACCAACTACTCTGCGGCTACCACTGTGACGCACAGCTTCGAAATCAACCTTGCAACACAGGCTTCCTTCGCGCTCACCAGCACCACGGCCACCTACGGCGCCAACCTCACTCTCACTACATCCGGTGGCTCTGGCACTGGCTCCGTTACCTTCACCAAGGTGTCCGGCGATTGTTCTGTTGCTGGCACCACATTGACCCCGACTGCAGCAGGCTCCTGTGTGGTAACAGCCTCAAAAGCAGCGGATACCCAATATGCGTCTACTACGGACACTCAAACAGTCACCATTAATCGAGCCAACCAATCGACTCCTCTTACTCTTGCCAACACAACGGTTATCTACGGCCAAACCCTCACTCTCTCGGGAAGTGGCGGACAAGGAACTGGCACTATTTCGTACGCAGTGAGTGCAGGTACGTGCTTGCTGAACGGAGCCACTCTCACACCAGGCGATGCAAGTTCTTTGTGCGAAGTGGAAGTCACTCGCGCACAATCTGCCAACTACAACGCACTCACAAGTAGCCCCATTTCCATCACCATTCAGCGCGCCACCCCCACGGTTGGCTCACTGGTGCTTTCTACAAAAACATACGGCGATGCTCCATTCACATTCACTGCACCAAGCGCCGACTACAACAGTGCAACGGTTGCGGGCTCATGGTCGTATGCATCAGCCCAAACTGCAGTTGTATCTGTCAACGGTTCAACGGCCACCATTGCTGGCGGTGGCACCTCAGTCATCACCGCTACATTCACTCCTACCGATGCTGTCAACTTCACCAATGCATCCACCACTGCCACACTCACAGTGGACAAAGCAATACCAACTTTCGCATGGTCAAATGTGAGCGCAACATATAAC
>CAZRHK010000136.1:0-3542 GCA_964599815.1 uncultured Bifidobacterium sp.
CGTCTTCCAGAACCACTACAAGTGGCACATCACGACTGGATTCATGTACCGACTGCGTCATGATGCACTGGCGTGGTGAGCCCAAACGCATAACCTCGCAGGTGTGACACGCCGATTACAACGACTCCTCTTAGCCAGTGTTGCGGCAATGACGGCATGTGTTTTTTCGGTTGCTGGTCCGGCGCGCGCAGACCAAATAAAGGTGCTCATTCTCGGAGATTCGGTGGCGTCAGTATTGAGATGGTCACCACCGTCCATGAAGGCATTATGGAAACAGCCATATGCGGTCACTCTTGAAGTATGGGGTTGCCAAAAACTTGTAGACCCTGGGTGCATTGAAGGCAATGTTGCACAACCCAGCGCTCTAGAACTCTTGCGTAAGCATCGAAACGAAAAATTTGACATTGTCGTTATAGCAACCGGTTACAACGACACGGGTGCCAGTTATCTACAAAAATCAATTCGTCGCGTTCACGCCGAAACATCAAGTCAGGGTGCACAACTCATCTGGCTCACCTATCGCGAGAACGGCAATGTGAAAATTAAGGCGCGGGCATTCAACAAAGTGGTGAAAGCTCAAGCCAAGAAGTTGAAATTCCACGTTCTTGATTGGGCGGCAATCTCAATGAAGCAGAAGCACTGGTTCACGGGCGACGCTGTGCATATGAATGCCCATGGCGGCATTCGTCTGGTCAACCACATCAGGCGTGCACTCGATGCCGTGGTGAGTGGACAACCTCTCACAACAACCACCACCGTTGTTGCTAACGGTTAGTTTGAGTGCGTGGAACTACGCGTCTTTACCGAACCCCAACAGGGTGCCAGCTACCAACAACTTCTTGCCGTTGCACAGTGTGCCGAACGAACTGGCTTCAATGCGTTCTTTCGAAGCGATCACTACCAACGAATGGGCACTCACTTCTCTGGACTTCCCGGCCCGTCTGATGCGTGGATCACCCTTGCGGGAATCGCACGTGAAACAAGCACCATTCGTCTTGGAACATTGGTGAACTCCGCAACATTTCGCCTCCCAGGCGTTCTTGCAATCTCGATTGCCAACGTTGACGACATGTCGAATGGTCGTGTGGAATTAGGCCTTGGTGCTGGGTGGTACCAAGTCGAACATTCTTCGTACGGAATTCCATTTCTTCCATTGGGAGAGCGCTTCAACGTATTGGAAGAACAATTAGAAATCATCTCGGGCCTATGGGGCACACCCACCGGCGTTGATTTTTCATTCACTGGTAAGCATTTCACTCTTGTTGATTCACCAGCACTTCCAAAACCAGTGCAATCTCCACCACCCATCATTGTTGGCGGCGGTGGACCAAAGCGCACACCAATGCTGGCGGCACGATTCGCTGCTGAGTTCAACTTGCCGTTCCAAAACACTGAACGTTTCACTCAACAGTGCGACCGCGTTCGCGCCGCATGCACCACTATTGGGCGCGACCCAGAAAGCTTGGTGTATTCCACCGCACAGGTGGTGTGTGTTGGTGAAAATGATGCAGACATTGCTCGACGTGCTGCAGCTATTGGGCGCGAGGTTGAGGAGCTCAAGACAAATGGAATTTGCGGTACCCCTGCAGAAGCAATTGAGAAACTGGCCATGTGGGATTCTCATGGTGCGCATCGCGTGTACTTACAGTTCTTAGATCTCAACGATCTAGAACACATTGAACTCATCGGCGCGGAAGTTATTCCACACCTCTAATTAGAGAACGCCGGTGATGAGTAGCACTGTTGACGTCGCTGCAATCGCCAAGCGATACCAGCCAAATATTGCAAGCGACTGGCTGGCTAGATAGTTCACCATCCACTTCACCGCCACTAGTGCTGTGAGGAATGCAACCACACCGCCAATCACAGGGCGCAGAATTCCAAACTGCTGCACGATGTCGTCGCCGTATTCAACGAGATCTAACGCAGTTGCTGCTGCCAGTGTGACGACACCTAGCAAAAACGAATACTCAACAGCTGCCGACAATGACAATCCAACGGCGAGCCCCGCAATCAACGTTGCAAGACTTCTGCTCACACCGGGCCACATGGCAACACATTGCGCAACCCCAATAATTAGCGCAGACCGCACGGTGAGTTGATGAATGTCTCGCCCACTTGCTGTGGGCTTCCACACCAACAGCAAAATGCCACCCACTGCCCATGCAATCGTGATGGGAATTGGTCCAAAGAGCGTGTCCTTAATTGCATCGCCGAATAGAACACCAAGCACCGCCGCCGGCAAGAAGGACAACATAAGTGCCACCAATACAGCGCGCCCAACAGAGTCTCGGCCCACTAATCCCCTGGTCAGCGATGCCACGCGCAAACGAAACAGAAAAAGCACCGCAACAATTGCGCCAAGTTGAATGGAAATGGAATATGCATCTGCTGCGCTTTGCGACTCACCTGTTCCGAACCCAATGAGATCCCCTACAACTAAGAGATGCCCCGTGGAAGAGATCGGAAGAAACTCGGTGATGCCTTCAACAATTCCGAGAAGGATTGCTTCGGGGATGGTGAGGAGTGAGGAAAGCATTGTTCCTAGCCTGCCACGAATCTAAGACTTGTGCGTTGATAACGCCCGCTACCACAATGGCCGTGGCTTCAATAACAATAACCCAACGCATACGACCCCAATTGCAGAGATCGCGAAATGAACCGACAAAACATCAACCAAAATGAATGAAAGCCCCACACCAAAGGCAACAACTAGTGCACTGCGATTAATTGGATGGACTTCATTCTTTATGTCAATCACACGCAAATCCTGAAGTAAAAAGTTCGCAATCAGAAAGAACGCTGCGTAAGCCACGGAAAGCCAACCAACGAACTCATAGAGTCCAAATGTCATCGCAACTCCGGCAAGACAATATCGAGCCAGTTTGTTCCACAGTCTTGGTTCGCCCAATTCCAGCTTCACAGTTTCTGCATACTCATGTCGAAGCTGGTGCTGAGGGTCTTCGTGAACATGTTTATACGGAATGAATGGGAATGGGTGTCCGTGATGATCTGACATTCGAATTGCAGCAAATGAAACCACTAGAACTAACGCAGTCATTCCAACTGCAAGTAACCATGTTGACTTAGAACTGATTGACAATTGCGTAGCCCACTCTGAATTTGCGACATCGCAATCACCTGGCAATGCCAAGCAGAGCGTTTTTGTTGCTTCAGAAAATCCTTCAGACCACTTCTTAAAAATCACTAAACCGAGGAGCGGAGCAACAAAAAATGACTCTCTATATTCGAACTTTGTGCACTTTCCTATCGGACCAATGACAGAACGCACCATCATTGGCGCAAACAACAGTCCAATTTGGAGAACCAGAACCTCTGAAATTACTTGTACAAGCGTTGTCGCACCTGCGAGGCGCCCTAGGGCCCATCCCGCAATTCCAATCACTGCAAAAAATGGTGTTGAGACCACGAGAAGGAAAGCTACGAAGAGAGCAATTGACATAGAAAGCCTCCCTTGCGACATCAGAACGCCAGTGGCGCACGCTAAAACAAACACAACAACAGGGATGGCAGCAGCAACT
>CAZRHK010000137.1:0-1654 GCA_964599815.1 uncultured Bifidobacterium sp.
ACATCGTCGCCAAGAACTGGAGCAATGAGTTCGATGTCAATTGATGCCGCGCGACGCAGTCGTGACCCGCCGCGACGAGAATCAACATCGGCAGCAACAATAAACATCTCTTTCGCAATGTCGTCTTTGCCGTCGCAACTCACTGCGCCACCTTCACGCATGACGAACTGGCCCGCTGAAGAACGACGCATGGCGAGCCGGTCTGGATACGCAGACAACAGCACAGCACCACAAAGAGAATCCACCATGTCGGCACTTACATAAGTGTCGGAAGAAATTCCACTTCGTCGTGCAATGTCACGTGCGGCGTCTCGAACGCGATGCAACGCACCACGATCTGCAAGGTCGTGTCGTTCTAAGTCGAGAATTAATCGCACTCGTAGTGAAAGATCTGCTGGTAACGAGTCTGGGCGTCCACGCAAAATGTCGCGCTCTTCCAAAAGAGCAGCCAACACGCACGCAATCCATCCTTGGGCCGGTGAATCGGAGTTTCGTGCCACCATGGTGCCAAGTCGTGGGTGAAGTGGAAGCCCCAACACCGATGTACCGTATGACGTAATTGCCCCGCGTTCGTCAATCAATTGCAGCATCTGCAACGTGGAGTGCGCGAGAGCAAGATTTTTCGCGGGTGGCGCGTCGAGGAATGACAACTGGTCAATCGGAGTGCCCCACGAAGCAATGTCAAGGGCGAGCGAACAGAGGTCTGCTTGGGTGATTTCAGCAGGAAGATGTGCAAGTCGCGTGGAGTCTTCAATACGACTCCACAATCTGTACGCAACACCTTCACGCACTCGGCCAGCTCGACCACTTCGTTGGTCTGCAGATGCTTTCGAAGACGTAACAGTGACCAGTTCGGTTAGGCCAGTACGTACATCGAGCCGAGGAGTTCGCGCGAGCCCAGCATCCACCACGATGTGAATTCCTTCAACAGTTAGTGATGTTTCTGCGATATCGGTGGACAGCACCACACGGCGACGTCCCACCGCACTCCCTTGAAGCGCTGCATCTTGTTCTGCAAAGGGCAATGCACCAGCGAGACGAACAATGTCAACGGAGTCAGTGACGCGATCTCGTAACACCTGCTGTGCGCGATTTATCTCACCAATTCCTGGAAGAAAAACAAGGATGTCGCCTTCGTCGTTTTTCAGTGCATGTAACACTGCATCTGCAACTGCATTTTCTAATCTGTCATCACGTTGACGGGGGAGGTACCGAACATCGACAGGAAAGATTCGCCCATCAGATGTCACCACAGGAGCAAGACCAGAATCATCTTGCAGCACTTCAGAGAATTTCTCAGCTTGTGCAGTCGCGGACATTGCCAAAATTCGAATGTGGCTATTGAAGGTGCGCTGTGCATCGAGAAGAAAAGCAAGGCCAAGATCGGTGGGCAAATTTCTTTCGTGTACTTCATCGAAAATCACCAATGCGGTGCCATCAAGTGTTGGGTCATTTTGTAAACGACGCGTCAAAATTCCTTCGGTGACAACCTCTATGCGTGTCAGTGCGCCAATTTTGCGTTCATCACGCGTCTGATAACCCACTGTGTCGCCCACGCGTTCACCAAGTAACGCAGCCATTCGTTGTGCGGCGGCACGCGCAGCAAGTCGACGTGGTTCCAGCATGACGATGCGTCTGCCTGCAACCCATTCTT
>CAZRHK010000137.1:1664-3509 GCA_964599815.1 uncultured Bifidobacterium sp.
GTAAGCGCAGTGGCACCATGGTGGTTTTGCCTGCACCAGGTGGCGCAACAAGAACCGCAGCACGGTGAGAGAGCAGAGCGTGGCGGAGAGGCTCAATGGCCTCTTCAACGGGTAATCCCGAAGCGGGGAGTTGGTTAGACAAGCGCGGGCGTACCGCGGAATGCGCCGGGGTCGCCAGGAGCTGGAATTGTTGGCTTTGACCATGCAGTCAACGTTGCAACTGCGCTGGCAACTTCTTTCCACTCTGCAGCAGTCCAACCTTGCGCTGCGTGAGGAATGGTTCCGTTCGACTGGATCAAAACGAACGCAGGAAGTTCGCTGAGACCAAGTGCCTTAACAGCTGCACGGTCTGGGTCGCAGTACACCAAGAACTCGTCGGCATATGGGCCAAGGAATGCGCGAGCGTCCGACTCGTTGCAGGTGACGATGAAGTTGACACGAACGGCGGCACCAGAGAACTGGCGCAAGATGCGAACAGCGGTCTCCAAGATCCATGAACTCTCGTTGGTGTATGGGTCGAGAACTACGGATGCGAGGTGGAACGTGGTGAGCCACTCGCGCAACGTGCGACCTGAACCGGACAACGGGGTGAGGGTGAGATCGAGGCTGGGATTGGGGAGAGATGCACTTGCCACGGGCTCCACGCTAGTGGCTGAGGCGTCACTGAAAGAACCCTCACCGAACAAAACGGTGTGGCAGTTGGCGGTCTAAGTTGAGGGAAGGCCGTGTCAGGCGGGCAAAGTGGCAAGGAGTCGCGCATGGGCGAGATGGTGGAATTCAAGAGCAATGGCGGAACATGCCGTGGCTATCTTGCGGGCAACTCGGGGCCTGGCGTTGTTGTTATCCAAGAGTGGTGGGGTCTGAACGAACACATCAAAGACATTGCGGATCGGTTTGTCGCTGAAGGTTTCACAGCTCTCGCACCAGATCTGTATCACGGTGAAGTCACCACCGAGCCAGATAGTGCCGGCAAATTGCTGATGAGCATGAACTTGTCAACTGCTGCGAAAGATTTGAGTGGCGCCATTGACCTGTTGCAAGAGCGCACCGGCAATACCAAAGTTGGTGTTACTGGTTTCTGTATGGGTGGCGGCCTCACGCTGATGGTGGCGTGTCAACGTCCCGATGCGGTGGCAGCGGCAGCGCCGTTCTATGGCGGAATGCGGCCAGATACTCCCATTGACTGGAACAACATGACTGCTGTTGTAGAAGGTCACTACGCAGAGAACGATCGCGGCAACGCAGCACCTGAGGCAATTAAGCAAACCGAAGTTGAGCTACGTGCGCTTGGCAAAAACGCAACATTCCATGTGTATCCAGGAACGCATCACGCATTCTTCAATGACACACGAGCAGACGTATACAACGCAGAGGCTTCAGCAACGTCGTGGGCTCGTACGGTGGCGCTGTTCCGCGCCAATTTGTAAGAACTAGTTACTGCAATTCGGCAATCGCCTCAGCGATTGCAATGGCGCGGCGGGCGTTGTCAACGTGCAGGTTTTCAATCATGCGGCCGTTCAACTGCACAACGCCTTTTCCAGCGGCGAGAGCTTCATCGAAGGCGGCAATTACTTCACGAGCGTGAGCAACTTCATCTTCAGATGGTGACCATACGTCGTTTGCGATTGCAACTTGATCTGGGTGAATCAAAGTCTTGCCATCAAAGCCCATCTCTTGGCCCTGAACACATTCGCTGCGGAAGCCGTCAGCATTCTTGATGTCATTAAACACACCATCAAGAATCACTTTTCCTGCTTCGCGGGCGGCGAGTAACGCCATGTGCAAACTGTGAACCAGTGGTGCACGGACAGGAACCTGCGATGCACGCAATTCTTTCGCCAAGTC
>CAZRHK010000138.1:0-3499 GCA_964599815.1 uncultured Bifidobacterium sp.
CGAGTACACCGTGGCAGGAAGGGGTGTTACTGCAGAGTCCAACTTTGCTTTCACAATCATGCGTTTCGCAGACGTCCACTTCGGATGACATGTCACAAGAGTTAATTGCGATGTGGTGTTGTCGAGAGTTTTCACCACTTCAACTTGTGATGGGTTCACAATGAATGGTTTTTCGGAGACGATGTAGGTAAAAGTTGAACCTGCACGCGTGAGAACTATCTCGTCTCCCAACGTCAATTCATTAATTCGTGAAAATGGCGCGCCGTATGAGGTGCGGTGGCCCGCAATGGCAACGTTTCCAAGTTGACCTGGCAATGGAGAGCCATCAAAAAGTCCTGGCCCTTTTTTCAGAGCTTCAAAATCAACTCCCGCCACGACAATTTTGTTCACACCAATCTTTGGAATCTCAATGCGAGTGACGGGGTCGCCGTAAGAAGGAATGGCTGGCGCTTGCGACATGAATGTTCGTTGTAGATCGTCTTGTGCGCGTTGTTCAGAGAGCCCCGTGCCCCACAGTTGGTATCCAACAAACAGCAGCATGAGAACGCCGGCGCTGATGAAGACTTTGCCAACAACACCAAGAACGGCATCAAAGCGACGTGGCACGCGTTGATTCGCAGTGATTTCGGCCTCCGTCACGCATATGACCCTACTGGCACGTTGTTGTCAATGTCTGTGGTTCACTAGCGTGAAGCAGGCATGGACAACGTGATTGAGCTCAACAACGTGGTGGCCGTGCTTGGTGGTTTTCCTGCGCTTGCCGGTGTGAGTCTCTCGGTGCAGCGCGGTGAAATTGTGTTGTTGCAAGGGCCAAACGGAGCCGGCAAAACATCTGTCCTTCGTGTGTGCGCTGGTTTGTTGCCTATTGAACGTGGCACTGGAACGGTGTTGGGCAAAGACCTCTCCATACAAAGAGAGGACATTCGTTCACGTGTGGGATTGCTTGGCCATCAGAACGGTTTGTACTTAGATCTCACTGTGAGACAGAACATTGAGTTCTGGGCCAGCACAGTTGGCGCCACGGCTGAAGAAGTTCGTGATGCCATGGTGCGCATGCGCATCGATGGTCGCTTGGCAGATGTAAAAGCTGCGCAGTTGTCGGCAGGTCAGCGACGTCGTACGGCATTAGCAAGTCTCATTGTTCGTCGTGCAGAAGTGTGGTTGTTAGATGAACCACATGCTGGCTTAGATGCCGCTGGCCGTGATGAATTAGACGAATTGTTGCGGGCTGCAGTTCGTGCAGGCGCAACGGTGGTGTTAGCAAGTCATGAGAGTGAACGAGCTCATGGTTTAGCAACACGCATGGTCACCATTGATGGTGGTGGTGCACAATGAGCAACAACTCTCGTTCAACACGTACTCGCATTACACGCGCCATTGCTCGCAAAGACTTGCGCATTGAATGGAACAGCCGCATCTTGGTGAACCAAGTGGCACCGTTTGCAGCAATTGTGATGGTGCTGTTTGCATTCGCGCTCGATAACGACGGCATCTTGCAACGTGTTGCACCAGGACTCGTGTGGCTGGCCACGTTGTTCTCCATGTTGGTGGTGATTCAGCGTTCCTTCGCGGTGGAATCTGCAGATGGCGCACTCGATGCATTGCGTGTTGCAGGTGTTGACCCCGTTGCCATCTTCTTAGGCAAGTCACTCGCACTCGCCGTTCAACTTCTGGTGTTGGAAGCTCTTCTCATCTTCACGGCCGTGGTGTTGTACACAGTCGAGATCTCACTCGCCGGACTCGGTCTGCTTGCCGTCACGGTGGCGGCGGCAACAGTGGGACTTGCCTGCGTGGGAACCCTGTATGGCGGCTTGGCGGCAGGGGTGCGGGGACGCGAAACCCTGTTGCCTCTCTTATTGCTGCCCGTAGTGGCACCGGTTCTCATTGGGGCCACCCGCGCCACCGAATCGGCTTTTGGCAGTGGCGGGGCAACCATTGGCGAAGGTTGGCCGTGGGTGGGTCTGTTGGCGGTGTTCGCGGTGCTGTTTGTGGCCGTTGGGTCGGTGGCGTTTGGCCCGCTGGTAGACGAATAGGTCACACATGCCCTTCCTGATTTCCCCCTGCCCTCAACACAGGCAAGAATTAGCCACGTGAATTCGGCCGTGACCCCCCTCCGCGGCACTGGTACTGCTGCCACCCGTCGACTTGGTGCATTGGTACTGGTGTTGTCCGTGGCGCTGGCGTTGTTTGGCCTTCTCTTCTCGGCCGAAGATCGCGACCAAGGCAGTTCAGTTCGCATCATGTACGTGCATGTGCCGTCTATTTGGGTGGCCTACATCGCGTTCATTCTCACCGCCGTGTGTTCCGGTATTTATTTGTCGAAGCGCAATCGGTCGTTGGCATGGGATCGCTTAGCCGGAGCATCGGGCGAGATTGGCGTGTTGTTTGTTGCTGTGTCATTAGTGACGGGAAGTTTGTGGGGCCGACTTAGTTGGGGAACCTATTGGGTGTGGGATGCACGTCTCACAAGCACCGCATTCCTCTTCATTACATACATCGGGTATTTGGCAGTGCGTCGTTTAGGCGGAACACAACGTCAACGCGCACGCCGTTCTGCAGTTCTTGCATTGTTGGCCATTCTTGAAATTCCACTTGTGCACTTCAGCGTGAAGTTGTGGCGTTCGTTGCATCAGGAAGCAACAGTGGCAACTGGTGGAACCGATGTTCACATGGATGGCCTCATGTTGTTCTCGTTGTTCTTAGGTCTCATCACGTTCTCTGCAATGTTTGTGTGGTTAGTCATGCATCGCCAGCGTGCATTGTTCTTGGAAGACACCGTGGCAGATCGCGGACTAGATGCCGCGATTGCAGCACGCAGAAGTGAGGCGGTGAACTAATGGAAGACGCAGGCTTCATTATTGGTAGTTGGGTAATTACCGCAGCATCCATCATTGCGTATGCCGTTTTTGTGATTCGGCGCGGAAAGCAGTTGGCAGAAAACGCAACGCGCGAGGAGATGCCGTGGACTTAACACCACGCACCGGTGACGACGCATCGTCTGCACCGAAGCGCAAGCGCAAATGGGCGCCCATGTTGATTGTGGCGTTGGCCATTGTTGGCGGTGGCGTAGTTGTCACACAGTTCTTAACCAGTGCCATTGACTATTACTGCAACGTGGACGAAGTGGGTGTGCGCAGTGGTTGCGATGCCGAACGACGCATTCGTGTGCAGGGCGTGGTGGAAGAAGGCTCTGTGAAGAGTGTGGATGGCGAAACACGTTTTGTTATTTCGTTCCATAACAAGTCGTTAGACGTTGCGTATCAAGGTGACCCAGGTGGTGTATTCCAAGAGTGCATTCCCGTGGTGGTGCACGGTCGCTTGAATGGCGAGATGTTCGATGGCGATCGCATTGAAGTGAAGCACTCCAACCAATACGTGGAAGCTAACTCTGATCGCATTGACGAATCTGAAAAAGAGGCAGACGCGTGCTCATCGCTGGAGGGGTAGCAGGGCCACTTGGTCGTGCCGCCCTGTTGGTGGGGCTGATTGGCGCAGTATT
>CAZRHK010000139.1:0-3456 GCA_964599815.1 uncultured Bifidobacterium sp.
GAGTTGTTGGAGCTGTGGTGCGCGACAGTCTTGCAACACAAACGCCCATGGTGGACCTTGTTGCGGCACATCCGCAACTTGGCCCAGAAGTGGCTGCGTTATTTGATGCCGGTGTTGCGGTCCAACGTCGACAGTCTCCTGGAGCCGCTGGGCCGCTTGCCGCCGATGTGCAGAAGCAACGTCTCCATGCAGCAATAGCGGACGCCAAGGGGCGTTTCCAGTGACATACGTTGAAACCATTCGTGTTCGCTACAACGAATGCGACATGCAGAACGTTGTTTTTAATGCGAATTATTGGGTGTATGCAGATGATTCAGTTGCCCAGTTCGTACGACACGCACTAGCGAAAGAACTGAAGAAAGACGTCAATGCAATTGACCTCATTGAAGTGGGATTCGACTTCATGTTGAAAACCGCTCACGGAACCTGGCATAAAGGCGCAAGCTACGGCGACATTATTGAAGCTGCTTGTTCAGTCACAAGATGGGGAAATACATCATTCGACGTCACAGTTGAAATGACTGTGCAAAATGAATTGGTTTTCGACTGTGTGATTACCTATGTCAGTACGACACCTGGCGCACCACAACCTGTTCCAGTTCCTGACAATGTGAAGAGAGCTTTAAGTCTTTAGTCAAGCCAGTTCAAGTTCTGGCCGTGGTAGCCCACTTCAGCTAATCGAAAATGCTGCGGTTCGTCGGATGTTCCGTCCCACACATCCACTTGAACGTCTGCCACCGGTCCAGACGGTTCCATTCGTGCCCAGATCAGAGGAGCAGATGTTGTGGCGCGTGTGCCAGCCTCGCTAAGTGCTTCGCGCATTCTGCTTTGCGTACCGGCACCTAAGTATTGCCACACAATGGAATGAAACACCATCACGGCGTGATCAGACGGACGTGATAACTGCATCTGAAGCCAGTCATCGGCAGATCCCGAATCAACGAGAGGTACATGCTGTTGGGCAATTGAAATTGCAGCACGAGTTCTTTCCAAGCGCACCTTTTGATCGGGCCATAAAAATGACAGCAATCGAAGTTCGTCTTCCCGCTGTGTGACATCAAGTGGTGAAATGTCAACGCCTCGTTTGCGATGAACGCGTGCTCCGACGCGCGGAAGTGCAGGCGTGTGAGAAAAGCAATCACCCATCAAGCGAACCTCAGATGAAGGTGTTCCCATGCGCAGCTGACCCGAACATGCGTAGTACCTGTCAAAATTCAGATTTAAACCAGCGCTGGCGCCAACTTCTAAATAGTCAAAGTGTGAAATGTCACGAGTTGTTAGCCAGTGACTCAATGTCAACTGAACAATGCTTCTTCCCACTTCGTTGGTTTGCACTTGTTGTGTCAACGCACTGTCTATTTCATCCATGTGGTCGCGCATGTATGCGATGAAGTCTGCTGTGAAATCAGGCCCAGGCTTTCCGCCAACGCTGGGGTAGTGGCGCGCTAAACGATCATCTCGCCCAGACAACACAATGCGATGAAGCGCCGCTGCCAATCGAAGCGGTATTGCATCATGAATCGGGCGTGCGCTACGACCAGCCAAGATTGCATATGTGCGGCCATTGTCGGCGTAATCATCGGCTAGGTCACGAAACAGGCGTGTGTACATAGACGACCCAATTGATTCACAAGCCCTTGCCTGTGCGTGCAGCGCGCCCAACATGGGGTCTTCTTCTTCAAAGAGACTCTGCGCGCCGGGTAGGGAAGAAGATGCCACCTCTTCACAATAGGTCGCAGGTGTCAGCGGTCTACATGGCAACATGGAGAGGTGACAACAGCAGGATTATTGAGTGAGTTGACCGCGCGTGGACTCATTCACGACACCACAGGTGCAGACGCTCTCGAAGCTCGATTGAACTCTGGGCCAATTGGGGTGTACGTGGGCTTCGACCCCACCGCCGACTCGTTGCACGTTGGCCACTTGTTGGGTCAAATCACATTGCGCCGATTTCAATTAGCTGGTCACCGTCCGTTTCCATTAGCTGGCGGCGCAACGGGAATGGTGGGGGACCCATCTGGTCGCAGTGAAGAGCGCAACTTACTGAATGCAGAAACTCTGCAACACAACGTTGACTGCATTAAGAAACAGTTGCTTAATCTTCTTGATTTCTCATCCGGAGATACGAAAGCAACATTGGTGAACAACGCCGATTGGACTGCACGCATTAGTGCTTTGGAATTTCTTCGAGATGTTGGCAAACACATCACGGTGAACCAAATGATGGCGAAAGAATCTGTGAAGAATCGTTTGAATTCAGAGAACGGTTTGTCGTACACCGAATTCAGTTACATGTTGCTGCAAGCAAATGATTTCAGGCATTTATGCGCCGAACACAATGTTGAATTACAAATGGGTGGATCAGACCAGTGGGGCAATATCACTGCAGGCATCGATCTCATTCGCAAAACGTTGCAACGCGGAGCCTTTGGCGCAACGTGGCCGTTAGTAACTCGCAGCGATGGGCAAAAGTTTGGCAAGACCGCTAGTGGTGCAGTGTGGTTAGATGCGCAACGAACATCGCCGTATCAGTTCAGACAGTTCTGGATGCAAATGGCAGACGCAGATGTTGTGAAGTACTTGCCACAGTTTTCGTTGATGTCGCTTGACTCTGTGAACGATGTTGTGACGCAACACAATGACGCACCGGAAAAGCGAATTGCACAACGTTCGTTAGCAACTGAGATGACTGCAATGGTGCACGGTGCAGATGCTGCGCGCGATGCAGAAGCTGCTGCAGACATCTTGTTCGGTGCGGATCCCACTAGTGCAACCATTGATGCACTTCGAGCAGTGGCCGCCGAAGTGCCAACCACCAATGTTTCTCGTGCCGACCTCGACGATGTTTTTGGATTGCTCGCACGTTCTGGCATCGTCGCGTCGAACAGCGAAGCTCGTCGCGCCATTCAGCAAAAGGGCGTGAAGGTCAATGGAAGCACCCTTGAAGATGGAGAAACCCTTGCAAATAAAGGACTTCTCCATGATCGCTGGGTGTTGGTCCGTAAAGGAAAGACCACATACCATCTGTTCGACCTGGCCAACTAGGGCCTAGTTATCCACAGAAAAGAAGACCAAAAAATCTTCTGAAACCCATGTTGTAATTGGGTCTGGCGCACCGTTAGCATTGCAACTCGCCCCTCAAAAGCGTTTACGCGTTTGTGGGTGTCGGTATCACTGCCGTTGGTACATACCGAGAGCTATTGGCTCCTTGAAAACAGAAGAGAAGACTGAACGCCAGTGCGGGCAGAGAGTCAACCATTTTGGTTGTCGACTCTGTCTGTCAATTCAGGGACGGATTCCCATCCGTCCCAAACAAAAACAAAATTAAGTCAGAAACTGGGGCCACGGGGTTATTCCCCCCGGGTCCCACAGACTTTCCAGAACGTCGTTGCGAAAGCAACAAGTTCTTGACGGAGAGTTTGATCCTGGCTCAGGACGAACGCTGGCGGCGTGCTT
>CAZRHK010000140.1:0-3368 GCA_964599815.1 uncultured Bifidobacterium sp.
GTGGCGGTTCCGCTTGTACCCAATGCAAACTTTGCTCCACCGTCGGTTGACGCATCAATAGACAAAGTAATGGAGTCCACTTTTACTTTGAACGGCTCAGCACCAATATTGATTTTGGCTTTCACTTCGCCGTTCAACGAGAAACTTGTAGTACTTACTGCACCGGTGACATCGACTTCAATGTCAGATTCAGGAAGCCCAAGCGCCTTAGTAACGACGCCTGGAAGTTTGGCCTTACCAGCAAGAACAATCTTCTTGTTCTGAAGCTTTGTTGACACTCCATTCATCAAGACATCAATGCTTGGCAAATCGCCAAGTGACGTTGGCGAAAGGTTCGTCCAGGCAAGTCCCTTAATGGTGGACGAAAGTGATGCAGATGTTCCCGTAGCTGGCATTGAACCTTGTGAAACACCCTCTACTCCAACTTGCCCAATTACAACGCCGTCTTTGGACCAGCGTGCACAACCCGACGTTGACTTGCTGGCAACTTTTGGAATTTTGATTTCCATGCCACCACACAACTCAACATCAACTCCGCCAGTGAGCTTCTGCAGACTTGGCAAGCTCATGTTGGGGTCGTACGAGTCGGTGCGGCTTCCGTGCCAAATAGTCACTGTTGGATTGCTAATGGTGAATGTCTCGAAAGAAGCACTTCCAAGATTTGCATCAAATCTGATCCAATCGCCGTTGGTAGTCATTCCACCCGACACCGCGATTGTTTGATTCGTACCCGTGAGTGGTGGAAGCGCGAGACGACCATTCATCACGATGAATGGGCCCTTTACGTCGCTTGGACACTTATTGCCTGCGGGACACACATTGGAGAACGTAGGTGTCGACACAAGAGACACGCCATCTTCAAATGACCACGTGTGTTCAGCGCCGGTCAAGGAATAAACCACAGTTCCATTTGTTGAAGTAATAGAACCGGCAAATGTTGAAGGATTAAAGGACAACCCTGGCAAACCAGGATTTGTCCACGAGGTGTTTGTTTGACCTGATGCAACCGACAGCGACCAGTTCTTCTTGTCTGTTGCAGCCAAATTCATTGTCAAAGTGAATGAATTGTCGCTAAAGCCAACAACTGCGGATGCTGCAACTGAACCGTTTGAATCGTATGAAACGGTTGCAGAGTTAATGGTGACACCGCCACCGAGAGACACCGGTTCAGTTGGAATAGAAGGCAATCCGAGTTTTTGCTTGAGCGCATCTGCTGCTGGCCCCGTGAAAATTGGGCCCGAGTTTGTTCCCACTGATGTCACGCTGTCAATAAACAAGCTGACTGCACGCATGTTGACTGGTGGTGCAGCATGCGCGTTAGCAAGTTTGATGAGACGTTCTGGATGCTGCTCATCAGCAAGAATTTCAACGTCGTACGCAATTTCGTCTGCGTGATAATCGAATTCAGGATTCGTCAACACAACAACCAAAGAGTCGGTGCTTCCATCTGGTTCGTGTTCAACGAGAACAGCATTCGGTGGGCTGGAGGCAAACATGGTGTCCCATGCATGAACGAAATCATCTGTGTTGATCACTTCAACAAGACGGTCTGGCCGGTCTGAGAATTGAATGGTGTGCAAGTCCACGCCTCGCATGATGAGGCGATACTTGCCACCACCAAGGTCGTCCAGTTCAGCGGTATCAGACGTCTGTGAGTACAGCCACGACACGTCTTCACTTTCGTCATCAGAGAAGAAACTGAAGGCGGCAGCCACTATGGCCACGGTGGACAGCAACGCGAGGAGTCCAGCAAATACTGCAATTGCGCGTTGGGTCAGCTTCTGTGATGACGAATCGGAGGCCATAAAAGTCCTTTACTCAAAATGAACAGACAGCGACTCTAGCCCAACAGTCAAAGTCTGTCTAGTTATTCGCCGTGCTCATGTCCCGCGTGGCTGTCGGTATTCATGTGACCCTCGGCGAGACTGTTCCCAATGGCGAAAAAATCACTCCCCTCGTTGTGGATCTTCGGGGACCAGCTGAATCGCCACATCGGCGCTCTGACAGACGCCACACCCGGGTCGCATCGCATCCTCATTATTGAGTCGCAGCAGAAACTTTCAACGAGACCGTGGCATGTTCAGCGCGCCCATTTTCTCATTACAACAATGCGTCGATTCGCGGAGGAACTTCGAGCAGAAGGTTTCCATGTTGACTACCGAATTGCAGCGAGCATGCGACAGGGTTTTGAAGATCACTGTGATGAATTCTCGCCATCAGCTGTTCTAGTCACAGAGCCAAATAGTTATACGGCTCGCGAACTCGTTTCTTCATTGAAGTGCGATGTCACACGTTCCAACCAGTTCTTGTGTCATCCCACCGAGTTCGCTCACTTCATCAAGGGAAAGAAGTCTTTCAAGATGGAAGATTTCTACCGATGGCAACGCAAGCGGTTGAACTACCTCATGGTTGGCGATCAACCCGTCACTGGCAAATGGAATTTCGACGAAGACAATCGACTCCCGCCACCTAAAACAGATCACGACCGTTGGGCTACACCCCAACTCGTTCCACTTGACGACGTTGACCATCAAGTACTGGCAGATTTGCCGACATCTGTTTGGGGAGAAACTCCCACTGGCACATGGGCAACAACCCGATCTGGCGCTCTCGAACGCCTTGCCTATTTCATTGAAAACCTCTTGCCGGTTTTCGGCGAACACGAAGACGCCATGTTGAACACCAACTGGCATTTGGCCCACTCGCTGCTATCGCCCTATCTCAACAACGGCCTGTTATTGCCTGGTGAAGTAGTAGATGCCGCGGTTACTGCGTACGAATCTGGTGCAGTTCCTATTAACAGTGCAGAAGGTTTCATTCGCCAAATTATTGGCTGGCGCGAATACATCTGGAATTTCTATTGGATGTACATGCCGGAATATGCATCGCGTAATTCGC
The DNA here is from genome assembly GCA_964599815.1 of uncultured Bifidobacterium sp. Taxonomy (GTDB): domain Bacteria; phylum Actinomycetota; class Acidimicrobiia; order Acidimicrobiales; family Ilumatobacteraceae; genus UBA2093. Next base: position 2,899 of record CAZRHK010000140.1, read on the forward strand.
TCAACGCCCAACGAACTCTTCCACCACTCTTTACAAACCCGTCCAAAACACGAATGTCATGCATGAAGAACGTTCTGGATGGCGTTGAAGCGCATTCGTACTCACATCACATTGAACGTCTAATGGTGTTGGGAAATTTTGCGCTCATCTCAGGTATAAACCCACAACAGTTCACCAATTGGATGTGGAACAGCTTTATCGACGCCGCTGAATGGGTCATGGTGCCAAACGTTGTTGGAATGTCGTTGTATGCCGACGGTGGCGAGTTAGCCACAAAACCATACGCAAGTGGTGGTGCATACATAGACCGCATGAGCAATCACTGCAAAGGATGCGCATACGACCGCAAGAAACGAACCGGCGATGACGCATGCCCATTCACCAACTTGTATTGGGACTTCATGCTTCGTCACCAAGAAACGTTTGTGAAAAATCCTCGCGTTGCTCGCCAAGTTCGCGCGGCACAGCAA
>CAZRHK010000141.1:0-3075 GCA_964599815.1 uncultured Bifidobacterium sp.
ACGGCTTTGGTGTAACTTCCAGACTTAATATTTGCATCAACGATGCGCTGCCGACCAACTTCAGTCTTAGGCGCTGAGTTACCCCGCCCTCCATGCATATGGCATTTTTGAGTTTTGCTACCTTTAGACGCGGGTCTCCCGCATTGAACCCCTGACCGCTTGCTTAAAGCAGTACAACGCAAGCACCGAATTACACCGCCCGCGGTAAGTAAAGTTGCATTCATTGGTTTTTCGAAAGAAATTTCGTAGCAATCATTGCACAAAAAATAAATTCAAACAATAAACCCCACAGATTCAGACGATAGTTTTTCAGTAACCGCCATGGGGTTGCCTTTGTAAACTGAATTCGCTCTCATGCTATTCAATCCGTAGGCTGATATCAAACATACTGGTATTTTTTTCGATTGATAAATATCGAGCGCCCGAGTTCTTGCTCCAGAGCTGATCAAGTGCGAAACATAACCGACAAACTTTAAATCTAAATTTCGACTACCGTAAAGTTCACGGGCTGCATCGATATAGGTGGTAGTAGCTTTAGCAACATCCTGATGTGGAAGATCGTAAATATTCATTGATTTTGTATCAATAATTCCGCATAAATTTCGCTCAACCTCGACGACAAAAACATCCATGTGTCCACCTGTCTTTTCTCGTTGGGCCCTTCCGATCCAGTGCGACTCAAAACAAAAATCCACTTCGAAAATTTTTGTGACAATTTTTTCAAATGCCTCTGCGGTTTTCGTGCCACCTTTTGATAGCTCAAGTAATGTCGCCTGAGTAAATTGCTCTTTGTTAAACAAGATTGGCTGTAATGCGTCTAAAACCTGCTCAGGCCGGACATTGAATTCTCTGGTAACTCGTGTAACGAAGTCGTCAACATCAGATTGACTGGCCGGCAAACCGACTTCTGACAAAAACTTTTGATAAATCAATCCGCTTTTACTGAACAACTCAGGCGCCTTACTAGGCATGAATACCCTGCGGGTATCTTTTACTGCACCAACTCTTTTGCCGTACTGAAGTGAGGCTTGATCTTTGGGCAATCCAACAAAATCAACAAATGGCAAAGAATCGACTGCTTGAACTTTACCGATAGTTTCTATTTTTGGAAAAACTCTTATTTCACCGTCTACCTCTCTGAGATCAACCAGGCCTGAACTTTCTAAAATATTTTTGAATGTATTGGCGATATCAGATATGTCTGCTATTCTTTTTTCATAGCTGTTATGTATGGTTTTATTTGTTCGAATTCTGCCGTCATCAGGAACTACAGAACTGACTCCTTCAGCCCGTAACTTACGAATCAAATTTTTACAAACATCAAAGCTTTCACTTGTTCTGCCAAAAACTACGGGAACTATCATGTCTCGATCAGACAATCCATTGATGTCTGGATCGTGGGCCAATTTGAGAAGAAAAATAAATGGCCTGATCTTTATTTGAGTGTCTAAATTGACACCTCGTGACATTGAGTAAGCCGATGGGAATTGAACTTTTAACACTTGGTGCTCAAAGGTTTTGGCAGTTTCGTTGAACGAAACAAGATCTTCTCCTGCTTGAGTTAGTATTAACTGGCCTTCCTTATCTTTATAGATCAAGCCTAGCAGACTCATCTGTGACTCATAAGTCCTTGCACCGCCAGGGTTTTGATCAATTGGTTTACCGCCTTTTTTGAGGCCGTATTGGTCAAGTAGTCTAGAAAATTTATCTTGCTGCCCCTGATCCCCACCCCAAGAAGTTCCTAACTCGGATGCCACTACCATCGCCCGCAGAATTAAGGCGGTCTCCAAAGGTGGCATCTTTCTCTTGCTTCTTGGAAACATCCAAATTTGACGAAACATAAGACTACTCAAGATTAGGTTTAGTTGATTTGTATGGCACGCCCTCAAGGGTTTTTAAAATCGCTTCAAAAATTATTTTTGCTCCGAGAGGTGGAACGGCCATACCAATTTGCCGTCTGATACTTTCTTTTGAACCTTCAAAAATAAATTTATCAGGAAATGTTTGCAACCTGGCGCGCTCGCGGTTTGTAAGCGCTCTATTTTCTGACCAGTGGTAAACATGAGTCCCACCACCACCAGAGCCTGTAACGGTGTATGACGGCTTAGTAGGATCTAACCTTTTGTAAATTTGGCTGATTTGTGCACCAGTTACATTCAGTTGCAATTCAGGTGGCAAGTCAGCAGTCCAAGCATTTTCACCGGGCTTAATAAACTTCAAACGCTCAACAACCCTTGGATGCTGTTTTGTAAGTTCGTGGTTTGGTGACCCAGTTTTTATTGGTGGCTTTTCTATTGCCTCCTTGCAACTAACAAATTTTTTTGTGTGTGTTGGTGCTGGAGGATTAAAGATCAGCTTCAAATCTTTGCGAATACCGACCAAAATCACGCGATGCCTAGCTTGGGGCACACCGTATTCTTCAAACTTATATAGATGTGGCGTGATGACATATCCTCGCCCAGCCTGTGAGAGGTCTTCAATTATCTTTAAGAAAGTCTTACCTTCATTTGCACTTCTGATACCACCAACATTTTCAGCAATAAAAAATTTGGGGGAAAACTCTTCAAGAATAGGAAGACCATAGCTGTACAAAGGGCCGAATGATCCATCTATTCCTTTATGTTCGCCGACAAGTGAAAAATCGTTACAAGGGAAGCCATAGGCAAAGCCATCAATTTTCGAGATCTTTGCCAAATCTTTTGCTTTAACATTTCGAACATCCGCACAAAGGGCAGAGTGTTGATTTGCGCCAACAACATTTCGACGATAGGTTTCTATGGTTTCTGGGTGGTAATCTACAGCCCACCCATGCTGAAACTGAAATTGTGAATATTTTTTTGCACTCGTGTTTGCAAGTTCAGCACCAATGGCAATCCCGCCTGGTCCGGAGAATAGTTCACCTAAGATAAGTTTTTTCATGAAACAAGTATATTTTTTTTTGAACACGCAGGTTGACTTTCGGAAGACTCAACCCAGCAAAGGCTACATTTGATCATCTTATGTCATACAGCGTAAAAGAATTGTTTTACACCTTGCAAGGTGAAGGCGCCAATGCCGGCAGACCCGCCGTGTTTT
>CAZRHK010000141.1:3085-3286 GCA_964599815.1 uncultured Bifidobacterium sp.
TTTGCCGCTTTGCAGGTTGCAATTTGTGGAGTGGCCGCGAAGAAGACCGCGCCAGCGCCATTTGCCAGTTTTGCGACACCGACTTTGTGGGCACCAACGGCGACGGTGGTGGCAAATTTGAAACCGCCGCGTTGCTGGCAAAAACCATTGCCAGTTTTTGGCCCACCGGTTTTGATGCACACAAATTTGTGGTGCTCACTG
>CAZRHK010000142.1:0-3220 GCA_964599815.1 uncultured Bifidobacterium sp.
CCTGCCGATGTCACGCCAGAACCAATTCGCGGAGTGGGCGCCGCAATTGTGACCAACATGGAAAAAAGTTTGTCGGTTCCAACGGCAACAAGTTTCCGAAACGTGCCTGCGCGCTTGTTGGAAGTAAATCGCAAGCAAATCAATGACTACCGATCACGGCACGGTCTCACCAAGGTCTCTTTTACTCACATCATTGCGTATGCAATTGTGCGCGCAATTGCCGATGCAGTTCCCAACATGCGCAACGCATACACCGTTGATGCCGATGGCAAGCCACAACTCATTCGTAATCCACACGTCAACGTTGGTCTCGCAGTTGACGTCGACAAGGGCGACGGTTCCCGCAACTTAGTGGTGCCAGTTCTGCGCGAAGCAGACACATTGTCATTCGCCGGATTCTTGGTTGCATACGACGAAATCATTCGCAAGGTAAAGAACAACAAGCTCACCATTGCAGACTTCCAAGGCGCGAATGTTTCGATTACCAATCCAGGAACAATTGGCACAGTGCAGTCCGTGCCGCGTCTCATGCCTGGACAAGGAGTCATCGTTGGCGTGGGAAGCATTGACTATCCCGCAGAGTTCCAAGGCGCAGATGAAACAAACTTGAACGCACTTGGTGTATCGAAAGTTGTCACTGTCACCAGCACGTACGACCACCGCATTATTCAAGGTGCAGAGAGTGGTTTGTTCTTGAAGCGCGTTCATGAGTTGTTGTTGGGTGAACACCACTTCTACGACGATCTCTTCCGCAGCCTCGAGATTCCTTACCAAGCGGTGCAGTGGGCGTCAGACGTTTCGCCAATGAACCGCGAAGAAACAATGATGCACAAGCAGATGCAAGTGAGCCTGTTGGTTCGCTCACATCGTGTTCGTGGTCATCTCATTGCAGACCTTGATCCATTGCGTTGGAAAGAACCAAAGCTTCCACGCGAGCTAGACCCTGCAAATTACGGCCTCACCATTTGGGATTTGGAGCGCGAGTTCCTCACCGGTGGAGTAGCCGGCAGCACCAAGATGAAGTTGGACGAACTACTCGGAGTTCTTCGCGATGCGTATTGCCGCACCATTGGTGTTGAGTACATGCACATTCAAGACACCGTTGAGCAGCGTTGGATCCAGTCGATGATGGAAGGTGTTACTTTCACACCAACTCTTGACAAGAAGTTGCGAATCCTTGAACGTTTGAATGCTGCAGAGGCTTTCGAGAAGTTCTTGGCCACCAAGTACGTGGGCACAAAGCGGTTCGGTCTTGAAGGCGCAGAGTCAATGATTCCCATGGTGGATGAAATTCTGTGTTCCGCAGCCGACGATGGAATGCATGGCGTTGTTTTCGGTATGCCTCACCGCGGTCGCCTCAACATGTTGGTCAATGTCATGGGCAAGGACTACTCCAAGCTGTTCAAAGAGTTTGAAGGTCATCTCAGCCCAGACTCCGTACAGGGCAGTGGCGATGTGAAGTACCACTTGGGTGCGCACGGAAGCTATGTGTCTGCAAATGGCAACGCTATTGATGTTGAACTTGCCGCGAACCCAAGCCACCTTGAAACAGTGAATGGCGTTGTATTGGGAATGGTTCGCGCGAAGCAAGATGCCATTCAGCCACCGTTGTTGTACAGCGTGATTCCAGTCCTTATGCACGGTGATGCTGCGTTTGCTGGTCAGGGAATTGTGTACGAAGGTCTCGCCATGAGCGATATCAACGGCTATCGAGTTGGCGGAACAATTCACCTCGTGGTGAACAACCAAATTGGTTTCACCACATCGCCAAAGTTTGCTCGCTCGTCTATCTACGCAACAGATGTTGCCAAGACAGTGCAGGCACCAATTTTCCATGTGAACGGTGACGACCCAGAAGCGTGTGCACGTGTTGCGCGTTTGGCATACGAATACCGACAGAAGTTCCATAAAGACGTTGTCATTGACCTCATGTGTTACCGCTTGCACGGCCACAACGAAGGTGATGATCCCAGCTACACGCAACCACTTATGTATAAGGCCATTGCAGAAAAGCGCAGTGTTCGAAAGATGTACGTGGAGCACTTGGTAAAGCGTGGTGACATCAGCATGGATGTTGCCGAGCAAACTCTGCAGGACTACCAAGGCAAGTTGCAGGCAGCACTAGACGACACCCGTCAAAATGCTCCGGAAAAGGTAAAGGCAGCGCGACCACCAGAACCCATTGGCGTTCTTCCTCATGTCAACACCGGTGTTGACAAGGAAACGTTGGAGAAGATCTTTTATCAACTCACCAACTACCCAGAAGGTTTCAATGTGCATCCAAAACTGGTTCGCCAGTTTGAAGCACGAGAGAAGGCCTACCAAACAGATGGCGATTTCGAATGGGGAGTCGGCGAAGCGTTGGCGTTCGGTTCGTTGTTGTTGGAGGGGTACGACGTACGACTTGCTGGCGAAGACTCACGTCGCGGAACGTTTAGTCATCGACATGCCTCGCTTGTTGATGTTGAGAATGAAGACACGTTCCTGCCGCTGAAGCATCTTCCAGGCGCCACCGGCCATTTCTGGGTGTATGACTCTTTGCTGTCTGAATATGCGGCACTCGGCTTTGAATACGGCTACTCACACGCAAATCCCAACGCATTGGTGATGTGGGAAGGCCAGTTCGGTGACTTCGTGAATGGCGCACAGATTGTCATCGACCAATACATCGTGGCCGCGGAAGACAAGTGGAAACAACAGAACGGACTGGTGCTGTTGTTGCCACACGGCTTTGAGGGTCAAGGCCCAGAGCATTCATCGGCACGAATTGAACGATTCTTGCAAATGTGTGCTGAAGACAACATTCAGGTTGTGAATGCAACAACAGCAGCGCAGTACTTCCATGTTCTTCGTCGTCAGTTGTTGCGTGATATTCGTAAGCCGCTTGTTATTTTCACGCCAAAGCAGCCACTACGTATGAAGGAAAGCCGCTCGCACATCAAGGAGTTCACAAGTGGCTCATTCCTTGAAGTGCTAGATGATCCACACGTCACAGACAAAGCGGCTATCAAGCGTGTTGTGTTGTGCAGTGGCAAGGTTGCCCACGATGCAATGAGTGAGCGTGCGAAGCGCAATGCTCCGGTCGCGGTTGTTCGTGTAGAGCAGTTGTACCCATTCCCGCTCGACCAAATCAACGAGGTTCTTTTGCGCTATCCAAATGCAAAAGAAGTGGTGTGGTTGCAAGAAGAGCCAGAGAACATGGGCCCATGGCACTTTGTTG
>CAZRHK010000143.1:0-3201 GCA_964599815.1 uncultured Bifidobacterium sp.
AGCTCCCACTTCTCTTGTGGTCCATCAAATGGCACCATGCCGAATCTGTTCCACGGAACTCGCCCATGGAAACATGACGCCATCCAGCCCTCGTGATATATCGCACGATTCCCAAACATCTCGAAGTACTGCGTGGTGCGCGCGCTAGGCCCATCTGGACCATCGAATGCATATGTCATGGACACACCATCAACGGGCATCTGCTGTAAGCCATTCACCACGGATGGAATCTCCACGCCGGCGGCCGCCAACAACGTTGGCATTACATCGACAACATGATGGAACTGCGTACGCAAACCACCAGCATCGCGAATACGCGCCGGCCACGACACCGCCATTGCATTTCGCGTACCACCAAAATGTGACGCCACTTGTTTCATCCATTGGAACGGCGAATCAAGTGCCCATGCCCACGCCAAGTTGTAATGGTTCTCACATCGTGCAGTTCCAAAATCGTCCATGTGGTCTAGCAACCACTCAGGATCTTCTGGAATGCCATTTTGAAATGACGGCGCACTCCACGCGCCGTGAATTGTTCCCTCAGCAGACGCGCCATTGTCACCCGTGATGTACATCACCAAGGTGTTGTCGCTCTCGCCCATGGCATCCAGCGCATCCAACACGCGACCAATTTGTGCATCGGTGTGCGCCATGAAGCCTGCAAAGACTTCCATCAATCGCGATGCGACAGGCTTGTAACGATCTGGATACGACTCCCACGACGGAACTTCATCGGGTCGCGGCGTCAATTGTGTTCCCGCAGGAATTACCCCAAGCGCCAACTGACGTTCATAAATTTCTCGACGCAGTTCATCCCATCCCTGATCAAACTGACCCTTGAATTTTTCAATCCACTCGGGCGCAACATGATGCGGACAATGCATGGCGCCTGTTGCGATATATGTAAAGAACGGCCGAGTTGGTTGAGACGCTTTCTGCACGCGCATCCACGAGATTGCTTTATCAACGATGTCTTCGGTCATGTGATAGTCATCGCGACCTTCATAGGGCATCACCGGCGTGGTCTGATCAAATATGGGAGGTTCCCACTGCGAGGCTTCCGCATTCAGAATGCCGTAGAAACGTTCGAATCCAAGACCCATGGGCCACCGATCAAACGGACCCGCCAGAGTTTGTTCCCACATTGGCGCAAGATGCCATTTGCCAAACGCACCCGTGGAATAGCCCGACTGCTTCAGAATTTCAGCAACACTTGCCGCTTCTTTAGGAATGATGCTGTCGTACCCAGGGAACACATTTGCCCCCTCTGGAATTCCGCCCATGTGCACCGTGTGATGATTACGACCAGTCAACATTGCTGCGCGCGTCGGAGAGCACAATGCCGTTGTGTGGAACTGATTGAATCGCAAACCTTGCGCCGCGACTCGATCAAGAGCTGGTGTTGGAACCGGGCCACCAAAAGTTCCACATGTTCCGAAACCAACATCGTCCAACAAGATCAACACAATGTTTGGCGCACCAGCAGGTGCTTGTGTGATCTCTAGTGGTGCCGGTGTGGAATCAGGAACGGTGTATCCCTGCACTCCTTCAAATGGCTGCGTCCTGCGAGGTAGCGACGTTGCCATATCAGCCCGCCACTCCCTTGTTCTCAATTGCGCGACGAACCTGATTCACAACGGCCTCATCACCAGATATTGCAATGGCACCGGCCGTCTCTTCTGCACTCCACGTAGTGCGTCCAGTCAACATCGTTTCGAATGTCTTGCGTGACATGCGCACAACAGTTGTTGCACCCCATCCGTCAGTGGGAACCGCAACTGCATTGCGAACATGTAGGCCGGCAGTTTCGTCACCAATTACAAATGCAATGTGGTGATTAATTCCATCTACCGCAATAGGGTCAAGCAATACTCGCAACGTGTGCACCAAGTTCACAGCCGACACATCGCTAATGAACTTTGCATTGAATCCGTGTTGCATAAATCGATCCATGGGGAACGAGCCGTCGAGATGACGAGCACGCGTAATGGCCCAATTGCGAATGTTTGCAGCAGGAGTGCGTTCAGCAATCACACGTAAGCATGACGCCAACAATCCACGGTCTTCAGGTGTTGCACCCTCGGACCGAACGAGCCATGTGGCCATCTCTGTCGCCCAGCGAACATCATTTTCAGCAAGTGCATCCGCAACCTGGCCGCGCACCGCATCTCGCCCACCAAAGCCAGCAATCAACTTTGGATAACGCGACTCTGGCGCATCTGGAAACAACTTCTCTTCGTTTCCATCGAACCATCCGCGCAGACCCATGAAGATCTGTCGCACGTGGTGTTCTCCAACGCCGTAGCGTTCGCTTGTCAAATAATCCACGTCATACAAGCTGGGCAACGCCACACGAGCCGCTACTTCATCTGCGGTCCAGCCTTTGTTAATTCCGCGCACGGTTTGATCCCACAAAAACTGAATGGAGTCGCGATAGCGAGTTGCCTTCTCACGAATGTTGTCTTTTCCAACAAGTGCAGGACCGTGTGTTGCAACGAGATACTCGGGTGACCATTTGATGATGTTGTCGATTCCAGGAATCAAAACTCGTGGGTCACGATATTCCTCGCCACGAATGGCAAACACGTTGAACAACACGGGCCACACCGAGTTATGAACACATGTGCCAATGGTGGGGAAATAGAAGTTGATGGAGTCATCGGAATCACTGGGCGAGTACTTGTATTGCACGGGCAGCCCCGCGATGGTTAATGAACCACTCTCCCCCAACTCTTCGGTAACGGGAATATGTCCTGGCGTGAAAGGCGCGTGTGCTGGGTTCTTGTAGAAAAAGCCGAGCCCAACATTGACCGTTGCGTCGGGACCTTCCGTTGGCATCACGATGGCGAATTGCTCTACCAAACCGCGCGAGTACGCAGGCGAAATCTCACCAAGTGTTCGTGCTTTATTGAACGCAATCTTTTCGTGTCCATAGATAGGAAGTGGTGTGGCGTGATTTCCTTCTTCAAGGATTGCCTTGGTTCCCTCTACATAGTGGAAGTGCGTGTAGATGACAGCTGCAATTGGCGCATCGGTTATCTCACGCAGTCGACGCAACGCCTCGCGCATCTCTTCAATTGACTCACCGGTGTCAACGGCAATGATTCCCTCTGGTGCGTCAATGAATGTTTGGTTTGACAGTCCGTTGCCAACAAAGCACCACACGCCTCCGCGAATTTCATAGAACTCGCTGCGAATCAC
>CAZRHK010000144.1:0-3199 GCA_964599815.1 uncultured Bifidobacterium sp.
CCTTCTAGGCGCCGATGTTCTTTGGCAATGGAACATAAACCGTGTTGAGGATGGATATGAAGAACGCAACCGCCCCGACAATATGGGCGGCTACCAATACAACGGGGACGCCCGTGAAATATTGGAGATAACCGATACCAGCCTGTGAGATCGCAACAAAGGCAACGGATGTCAGCGAGTCTCTGTAGTCGGCATTGTCAATGTGCCGCGACCGAACGAGCAGAAAAACAAGAAGCGCAACAGTAGAAATCACCGAGACGCTATGTACTCGTACTACCGACACCAATTCAAAACCAAAGCGGACTGCGTCTTCGCCCCCCGCGTGAGGGCCAGTGGCGGTAACAACTGTTCCTGTGACAATGGCAATACATGCAAAAACCACCAAAGCCAGGTGGGGTGTCGTCACTGTTGCTGGAATGTCGCGAAACCACTTGTCAGAAGGACGAACTGCTGCACGTCGGTACAACAACAATGCACATGCGATTAGTACAAGCGACACCAAGAAGTGGGCCATGTTGGCATATGGGTTCAACCCAGTGAGGACAACAATTCCGCCAATCACAATTTGTGCGAGCACGCCCATAACGAGACTCCATGCAAGAAGAACCAAGTCACGTCGTGCTGGCTTTCGAATGTGGGCTAACAGAACAGCAGCAATAACGCTGGCCGAGACAACGCCTGTAAACAGACGATTGGCTTGCTCAATAAACGTATGTCCACTTGACACATCGACAAATCGTTCTTCATTGCATCGAGGCCAATCGCTACAACCAAGCCCAGACCCGGTCAGGCGAACCAAAGCGCCTGTAAAGACGATGACGCACAAACTTCCGAGTGCCGCCCCACAAACGATGCGAAAAGTCCGTTCCGACACTCGAGCCACGCCTCGACTGTAGGGCGAATTGAGACTGAGCGCCCACTTTCCAGACAGGAAGGAAAAGTGGCTACGGTCACAGGCATGATCACATCGTTCGATGACTATCCAATTCATCAGACTTGGCAACCAGTTGCCCATCCTGAATCCGGAGACCCAGGTCATTACGACCGCTATTTTTTCAACGGGTACACAAAAGACGGATCGCTGTTCTTTGCTTTGGCTATGGGCTTGTATCCCAATCGACACGTGATGGATGCAGCGTTCAGTGTGATCATTGATGGCGAGCAAATTAATTTGCGCGCTTCAGCTCGCGCCCATGAAGACCGAATGAAATGCACTTCAGTTGGTCCAATCTCTGTCGAGATAATTGAGCCACTTGTTAAGCATCGCATCATGCTGACATCACCCGAAAACAGCATTACTGGCCAACTTGAATTCACTGCATCATCATTGCCCTACGAAGAAGCACCCTTCTTGACCATGGCTGGCAATCGAAAAACAATGCATTACACACGTTTGACGCAACTTGGTTCGTGGTCTGGCCATTTAGACGTTGATGGCAAGCGATACGACTTGACACCATCTGACTGTGTTGGGTCGCGTGACCGTTCTTGGGGAATACGAAATGTTGGCGAACGTGTTCAATTAGGCGCACCCCTAAATGTGTTGCCGCAGTTCTATTGGCTGTGGGCACCTGTGTGTTTCGAAGACTTTGGCACGGTGTTCGACGTCAATGAGTATGCAGACGGTGAACGGTGGCATGAATCAGGTGCACGCCTCATTGGGCGCGACACGATTCAACATGCTCATGCCGTTGATTATGAATTTGATTGGGAGCCAGGCACTAGGCGTGCAGAGAAATTCACTTTGAATTACCGGTTCGCGGATTCTTCAATGGAAATGTCCTTCGAGCCGATCCTTCACTTCCAGATGTCTGGTCTGGGATATCTCCATCCCGAGTGGGGTCACGGTTTCTGGAAAGGCGAACTTGAAGTGTCCGCCGACCGTTTCGTGCTCCCGGTCAATGACCCTCTCTCACCTCATTACCTTCATGTTCAAACCCTGAGCCGCGTGGTCTGCCGCTCCTCTACGGGGCAGACACATCAGGGCATTGGCGTGCTTGAGACCCTCGTCATCGGGGCGCACTCGCCCTCTGGCTTTAGTGGCATGACAGACGGCTACAAGATCGTCTAGCCCCCCCGTTCGGCCCGTTCTAGTGGCCGCATTGTGTTATTGACCCCCATTTTGGGTGGTTGCTAGCTCCCAAATCATCACTTCTGGTGGTTGTGTGCCCACATAGACCACTCAGAGTGGTTATTAGAACATTTTCCGTGAGAAATTTCTCAAGTTCTGCCAAACCCTGCCGATCCCTTAACCGGATCAACAAGGGAGCAGACAGATGTCTCACAACCGTTTACAACTCACACGTCGCATTGCAATAACAGCAGTAGCACTCACCATTGGTTTTGTCGCCATTCCAGGAACCGTGCACGCTTCAACAGGAGGCGCAGTCGCAACAGTGTCAGCAGCAAAGACTGCTCCAGGCCAGCCCAAGTTTGGTGAACAAGGCCCACACGTTGTGGCAGTTCAGCAAGCAATCATGCGCAATGGATTCACGTTGAAGGGTGGAGCAACCGGAATCTTCGACAAGCGCACTCTCGCCGCATTGAAGACCTTCCAGAAAGTTGTTGGTCTGAAGGTAACGGGAGTTGTAGATGCACCAACGGCAAAAGTTCTGAAAGTTGCAGTTGCATCCACCACGACACAGGCCCCCACTACAACTGCGGCACCGACCACGACTGTTGCACCAACCACCACAGTTCCCGCCGTGTCATACCCGTTGACGGTTGAGACCCTTCCTGTACGTGGACACCGTGGCAACGCTGTGTTGGTAGTTCAAAACGCACTCAAGAACGCAGGACTCGTTGTTCGTGGCGGAATTGATGGAATGTTCGGATCCGGAACTACATCAACCATTCAAGCTTTCCAGAACGCCAAAGGCCTCACAGTTAACGGCTTGCTCGATACCCCAACCGCTACAGCTCTTGGATTGATTGCACCAGTCATTGCTCCTGCACCTGTTGCAACTCCTGTTGCTGTGACAACACCCGCAGCAACATTGACCGTTCTCCCTGTTCGCGGCAATCGCGGCAACAATGTGATGATTGTTCAACGGGCATTGATTGCAGCTGGCATCACAGTTAAAGGTGGTGCTGATGGAATTTTTGGTGGCGCGACCACTGTTGCAATTCAAGCTTTTCAAACAACAAAGGGCATCAACGCATCTGGCAAGCTTGACCAACGAACTGCAATTGCACTTGG
>CAZRHK010000145.1:0-3149 GCA_964599815.1 uncultured Bifidobacterium sp.
AGACCGACTCGCCATGCGTCGTTCTTCAGCAGGTCAGTTCGTCATGCGTGAAGGTGGCGCAGTGAGTTGCGACAACAAAGACGACATTGCGAAAGAGATGTTTATTGTTGCTGCCGATGTTGATTCTCGACGCGGCGGGTCACGGCTGCGTCGCGCGGCGTCAATTGACATTGAACTCATTGCCCCCGTTCTTGGCGACGATGTTGAAGTGGAGTCGTACCTCACGTGGGAGAAGTCGAAAGACGACTTGGTCCACCGCGTGGTGCGCAAGGTAGGAAGCATTCGCATTGACGAACACGATCTCACGCCAGTTCCAAGTGATGAAACAACAGAGGCACTGATTGAACGTGTGAAGGCAACAGGAATGAAGATTCTCTCTGGCGGTGCCGCCACAGAATTTCGTCAGCGAATTTCGTTCATGCGTCATCATCGTGGCAACGAATGGCCCGACACCTCACAATCACATCTGTTGGGCACAGTCGATGAATGGCTCCGTCCGTTTCTGGTGGGTGCAACCGGGCGCAAAGACCTTGCAGCAATTGATCTCACGATGGTGTTGCAATCAACTCTTGGATGGGACAAGTCTTCCGCCCTTGAGACACTTGCACCTGCGCAGTTCACGCCGCCGCATGGCAAGCCGGTGGCCATTAACTACGCAGACCCCGATGCACCAACAATTGCAGTTCGCGTGCAACATCTATTCGGCCTCACGACGCACCCATCTGTTCTCAACGGACAGGTCCCCCTCCGCATTCAATTGCTGTCACCAGCGGACCGACCCATTCAAATCACCAGCGACCTACCCGCCTTCTGGACGGGCTCGTGGGCCGATGTACGAAAAGACATGGCCGGGCGTTACCCCAAGCACAAATGGCCCCTTGACCCCAGCGCATAAGGCGCCAGCGGGGTATGCGACCTAGCCTGAGGGCATGGCAGATTTTGCGTTTACAGAGATTCTCCCCCTTGGCCCAGACACCACCGAGTATCGATTGGTGAGCACCGAGGGCGTCTCGCAAGTAGAGACCCCGCTTGGCACATTCCTGAAAGTGGAACCAGAGGCCATCACACTGTTAACGCAAACAGCGATGCGCGACATTGCTCACCTGCTTCGCAGTAGCCATTTGCAACAGTTGGCAAACATTCTCGATGACCCAGAGGCAAGCGCAAACGATCGCTTCGTTGCACTCGACCTACTAAAAAATGCTGGCATTGCCGCAGGCGGCGTATTGCCAATGTGTCAAGACACGGGAACTGCCATCGTGAAAGGCAAAAAGGGCCAGTTTGTAATGACTGGCGGCAACGACGAAGAGGCAATTGCGCGTGGCGTGTACAACACGTATCTCACCAGCAACCTTCGTTATAGCCAGATGGCACCGTTGAACATGTACGACGAAAAGAACACGGGTAACAATCTTCCTGCTGAAATCAAAATCTCTGCCGTTGATGGTGATGCGTACAAATTCTTGTTCATGGCAAAGGGCGGCGGTTCTGCAAACAAGAGTTACCTCTTCCAAGAGACAAAGGCCCTACTGAACGAAAAGACACTCTTGCCCTGGGTGTTTGAAAAAATGATCACACTTGGCACTGCAGCATGTCCCCCGTATCACCTTGCTGTTGTCATCGGTGGAACATCTGCTGAACAAGCCGTAGAGACCGCAAAGTTGGCGAGTGCTCGCTATCTCGACTCACTACCAACACAAGGCAGTGACCTTGGCAATGGCTTCCGAGACATTGAACTAGAAGCAAAGATTCTGAAACTGTCACAAGAGACAGGAATTGGTGCTCAGTTTGGTGGCAAATATTTCTGCCACGACGTGCGAGTTATTCGTCTTCCCCGACATGGTGCAAGCTGCCCTGTTGCGTTTGCAGTGTCATGCAGTGCAGACCGTCAAGCACTCGGAAAGATCACAAAAGACGGTCTCTTCATTGAGGCATTGGAAACAGATCCAGCGCGTTTCCTTCCAGACGTCACCCACGAAGAACTCAGCGATGAAGTGGTGCAGATTGATCTCACCCAACCAATGGACCAAATCCGTGCAACTCTTAGCAAGTACCCGGTGAAGACTCGCGTCATGCTCACTGGTCCAATGGTGGTTGCACGCGATATCGCGCACGCCAAGTTGAAAGAACGTCTCGATGCCGGTCAAGGTCTTCCGCAATATATGAAAGACCACTGCGTGTACTACGCAGGTCCAGCAAAGACTCCAGAAGGAATGGCCTCTGGTTCATTCGGACCAACTACTGCAGGACGCATGGACAGTTACGTTTCTGATTTCCAAGCAGCAGGCGGTTCATTCGTGATGCTGGCAAAGGGCAATCGCTCTCGTCAGGTCACCGAAGCGTGCAACACGTACGGTGGTTTTTACTTGGGTTCAATTGGTGGTCCTGCTGCGCGTTTGGCACAAGATTGCATCACCAAAGTTGAGGTGTTGGAATACGCAGAGCTCGGCATGGAAGCAGTGTGGAAGATTGAAGTTCAAGACTTCCCTGCATTCATCGTTGTTGACGACAAGGGCAATGACTTCTTTGACCAAGTAGGCGGAACAGGAACGCCTGTTCACTTGCACTAGCGACTACAGCCACTTCTTTCGTTTGAAATAAACAAACTGAACTGCTGCAATAACAGCTAACGCACCAGCATTCAACTGCCACGCGTAATCAAAATCGCCCCATGGTGTGACATTGAAGTTCTGGCCGAAGAATCCAACGATGAGTGCAGGAAGCAGCAAGATACTTGCAACGGCACCAATTCTCATTTGAGCAATTGTTTGACGCTGGGTTTCAAGACTCTCTAGCCGGTCGTAAACAAGGCGGATCTCGGCTTCTAAATCTGCTCGTTGAGCTTTAATGCTTCGTGCCCGCATCAGCAAGTCGTTGAACCACACTTGCTGACTTTCGGTGAACGGCGGATATGCAAGGCCGTCGGCTTTAAGACCCAATTGAACGTCTCCACGCACAATGGATGCGAATGTGTTCTTCGTTTCTTCCACTGTTGTCTTCATGGAGAGAATTTCAAACTTTAAAAGCGATGCTGACCGATGCTTCTCGGCGGTGTTGATGCTGTTGATATTGGTGGAATCTTCAAAGAGTTCTGCTTCAAGTTCTTGCAATTCGCCTGAAACTTTTTTGCGCATTTCCCACAAAACATT
>CAZRHK010000146.1:0-3127 GCA_964599815.1 uncultured Bifidobacterium sp.
GCGGAACGGAAAATCTTGTTGACTTGGGCGTGAATGCTGCGGCTATTCATGGTGACTTATCGCAAGCGGCACGTGAAAAGGCAATCACGCGGTTCACTGACAATCAGTTGAAGGTGTTGGTGGCAACCGATGTGGCGGCTCGTGGAATTGACATTGACGATGTGGCATGTGTTGTTCACTACGTGCCGCCCATTGATACCAAGGCATACCTGCACCGATCGGGTAGAACTGCTCGCGCAGGTCGCGACGGTTGGGCAGTGACCTTGGCTGAGTACAACCAGCACACCACGTGCAGAATTATTCAGAGAGCGCTTCGGCTTCCGCTGTCGGCCCCGGTTGAGGTGTTTTCCAACGACAAAAGGCTCAAAGACCTTTCCTTATTCCTCTAGAGGGAATTTGGATAAATGGGGTGTACCACCCTTGCCGTACCATTCATCTGTTGGCATGCCGTTTCCCTAGGCATGCAGGCGGAGGTACAACATGGCGCTGACGGTCTCATTTGTTGATGGATTACACGGCATTGTTGAGCCAGTTCAGAAGTACCTCCAACGAGACCTTCATCAGCGAGATGTGTTTACATCGCAAGTGGTTGTTGTTCCAACAATTGGAGTCCGTTCGTGGTTGACGCCGTTACTCGCCACTTCGCTTGGTGCAACGGATGATCGAAACGATGGAATCTTTGCAAACGTCAATGTGCAATATGTTGGCTATCTGCAGCGAATGTTGCGACAAGCAGCTGGGCTCACCAGTGATCCGTGGGAAAGAAACCGCGTCAACCTTGCGACACTTCAAGCCCTAGACGGTTTCTCCGAAACAGCTCGACTTGAAAAGAAATACAACGGCCGATTGAATTCCGCACGCATCTTGGCCGAACGATTCGATCGTTACGCAACACGACGCCCAGAGTTAATTCGCTCGTGGCATCGCGGTGTTGCAGCACTCGGTGATTTATCTGTTGAGAAGTATCACTGGCAGTTTGAGTTGTGGCAGCGAGTTCGCGACATTGTGGGTGCTGCTCCGTGGCCGGTCATAAATGCCGAACTGTGTGAACGCTTGCGAGCAGGAGAGAAAGTTTCTGGTATTCCCGACCGTCTCATGATTGCTGGATTCGAATCAATTTCGCCATCAAACATGGAAGTTATTGATGCTCTCAGCAACGTGATTGACGTGGAAATCATCTTCGTTCATCAATCTCCCTACTTGCGAGGGAAGTGGAACGAGATGGCCAGCAGTGTTGTGCCCAACAAGGCCGAACTTCCAGTGCCGACAAATTTCTCTCCATTGTCTGCGTCTTCACTTCGGCTTCCACCATCATGGATGCAATCATCATTTGATCTGGAGTTATTGCTCGCGGCGTATGGCGTTCGCGGAGAGTATGCATCTACGTCAGCACAAAGCAATAGCTCGTCGCTCTTGCAGGTCTTGCAGCGTGGCATCTCTGGCGCCCCCGTTAATGCGCCGGCAGAACAGCAAATTGATTTAACAGTGCAGATTCATCGTGCTCACAACTTGTCTCGACAGGTTGAAGTGTTGCACGATGCTCTTTTGCATGCGTTTTCTGAAGATAAAGACTTGCAGCCTCACGATGTGGTGGTGTTGTGCGCAGACATCCAAAGTGCTGCTCCCATTTTGGAAGCTGTGTTCGACAAAACCGTTAACTCAAAGACGGGTCGCAACGTCAAACTGCCATTAGTAGTTGCTGATCGCACTTTGAAAGACATCAACGACGGAGCAGACCTGGCATCTAATTTGCTCAACTTGGTCACTTCTCGTTTTGATCTTGAATCTTTCATGTTGGTGGCTACTTCGCCATTGGTCATGAAGAATTTTTCAGTTAGCGCCTCAGATGTCGCAGTGTGGGGTCGTCACTTAGACAATTCACGCTTGCGCTGGGGGCTTGACGCCGAACATCGTGAAGAACACGGTCTGGTAGCCCCAGAGCTCAATGCACACGGATGGTTAGACGCAATTGAACGTTCGCTTTTGGGTGCAGTGATGAAAGTTGGATCGGAAGCACCGGTGATGGCTGGCAATGTACGCCCGATTCCATTTGTTGAATCGTCCGATACGGAGGCACTCATCACGCTTGTCGGAGTTTTGTCAGTTCTGGCGAAGTTCGAGCAATTCTCACGAGTGGATCGTTCGGTCGAGGAGTGGTGCGTTGAGACTGAAAAGACGCTACATACTTTGTGCGGCGAGTCTTGTGCCGAAATAGATGACGTACTGAATGTCTTAAATGCATTTCAACGCGCAAGTCAAAGCTTGAATCAGGAAAATACTTCGGTAAATCAGACGGTGCCGTTCGCTGAGTTTGCTGAATATGTCACCGGCGAGTTGACCGCGTCATCGGGTCGTCTTCCATTGAGAAGCGGTTCAATCACTGCAACGTCATTTGTGCCACTACGCACTGTTCCTTTCAAGGTGGTCTGCGTTGTCGGATTTGACGATGGAACACTTCCCATGGGTGAGCCGGAAGGTGATGACTTAATTGCGGCTACTCCAATGCTGGGCGATGGTGATCCAAAGATTGAGTCGCGTCGAGTGTTCTTAGATGCATTGATGTCTGCAGAACAGAGTTTCATTGTCACGTGTACTGGGCGAAGCATTAAGAACAACAAGCCGGTTCCATTAATTACTCCGCTTAATGAATTCCTGGATTTCTGTCGTGCATGTGGTGTTGAGGTTCCAGAAGATGCTGACAAATTGAGTGCTATTGAGTATTCGCATCCACGGCATCTCGGAAGTCCAGAAAACTTTCAAGTATCAGATGGGCCAGTTCCAAAGAAAATTTGGTCGTATGACAATGCAGCATTGCTGGCAGCAAAAGAACGGCTACTCGTAAGGTCGGCAAAGGTAGCTGGGAATGACGACGATGAGCCTTTTGTTGCATTACCCGACCTGCTGAAAGAAATAACGCTTTCGCAGCTTGAAGATCTCGTTCTCGATCCATTGCGCCACTTCCTGCAGTTCGGTCTCAAAATTCGCACTGAATGGTCAGCCGATGACGTCAGCAATGTCTTGCCCTTGTTTGTCGAAGGGAAAAGGGTTGAGCGTTTGTGCCGGGAGGCGTTCCTGCAAAGACTTGATGACACTGAATTTGCAGCAATTCTTCGTTCGGCAGATGTGC
>CAZRHK010000147.1:0-3062 GCA_964599815.1 uncultured Bifidobacterium sp.
TGAACAAAGTGAGTGTCCCTTTGTTTTTCTTTGTTTTTAACAAAGTGAGTGTCCCTTTGTTTTTTTGTCTTGCAGTCATTCGCCTCAGATCAAAGTTACAGGAATGACACTGCATTACATTGTGAGGGTCAATAGCATCAACATGACATGAAGCTCACCCTCTTTTGCAACCAACTGTGATCGAGAAATCCATGAAACCAATCAGCGGCTCTGGCTCAAAGACTGTGTCACTTCCATTGGTCAATCGCACTGAAGACAGCGCGCCACCGAAACGACCTGTGCTGAAAGAAAGATCAACTACTTGCAGGACATTTCTGGATAACCTGCCTGAGCGCGTCACTATTGTCGAAGTTGGTGCGCGGGATGGCCTGCAAAACGAATCAAAAACTATTTCCAACAATATCAAGATCGAATTAATCAATCGCTTCACCCAGGCCGGCTTCGAAAAAATTGAAGTGGGATCGTTTGTGTCGCCTGATTGGGTGCCCCAAATGGCGGGTTCGGCTGAGGTACTGGCAGGTATTTCTCGCAAAGAGGGCGTGGAGTACTCCGTTTTGGTGCCCAACATGAAAGGCTTTCAAGCCGCAGTCGCAGGCGACTCTCTGCCGGAAAAAATAGTGATCTTCGGCTCAGCATCCGAGATTTTTTCTAAAAAAAATATCAATCGCTCGAAGGCAGAATCAATGGAACGCTACAGCGAGGTTGCGCGAAAGACCAAGGAATACGGGATGCAGTTGCGCGGTACGGTCAGTTGCGCATTTGGGTTCTACGGAGACAAGGTCACGCTGGACGACGTGACGGAAGTGGTAGCTAATTTCCGTGAGCTTGACTGTGACGATATCAATATTGCCGACACCATTGGCGTGGCGACACCAAACCATGTGTACACACTTCTGGAGCACCTCAAGCATGAAGTCCCGGCCAGCCAACTCTCCATGCATTTTCACGATACTTATGGACAAGGAATGGGGAATATCTGCGCCAGCCTTCAAGCCGGCATAACGACTTTCGATTCTTCAGTCGCTGGTCTTGGAGGCTGCCCCTATGCCAAAGGCGCTACCGGCAATGTAGCGACGGAGGACGTGCTGTATCTGCTGCAGGGATTGGGGGTCAAGACAGGCGTTGATCTAAATGCTGTCGCTGACACGGGCCGATTTATTCTGGATCAACTTGGCCGCAAATCAGGCAGCCGGGTCGGGGACGCCATCATTGCAAAGCGTGAACAAGGGAAAAGATCTGGCCCGGCCAAACTCTGATCTCAGGAAAAACAAAGGGAAACAAAGGGACGGAAACAAAAACGGAAACAAAAAAACAAAGGGACACTCACTTTGTTTGAAAAAACAAAGGGAAAACAAAGGGACACTCACTTTGTTTGAACGAGCTTGCGAAACATCCAAAGCGCTGGCCTATCTCGTGCTGGCTGTTGCGCATCTCATGAACAGCAGCACTTTGCATAAAAGACTCAGACTGATGCTCAGTTCAGCCAAAGCAAGCAGCTGAACTGAGCAGTCAACGGCCGGGGATTAATAATTCCTAGTGCATTCAGATTCCACTGAAAGCCAGTTTTCAGGCAGATATTTGGTCTGGTATTCGCAGCCTCCGCTTATGCCTTTGTACTTTCCAGTCCCGCCAACATACGTCGTCTTTCCCTTGCCTCCAGCGCCGGCATTGATGTCGCCTTGCTTTCTCTCAGAGATGGAGAATATCGAGTCTCCGTCCTTGTCAGTCAGGGTGCAGTTGGCTTGGATGTCTGTCTTGTCGTTGACTCGAACCGATTTGATTACACAATTCTGCACACTCTGCCCATTGGGTACTTTTGGATCATTACTGCCGTAGGTCTCGAGAACACCTTTCAACGTTCCAGCCGTTGCCTTCCCCCCATTCCAATCGAACGACTGAAAATCAGTCTTTGCAATGAAGTTTGTCTTGTATTTCATCTCCGCATGGGCAACTGAGTGTATTCCGATGAATCCCATCAAAGCCAAAGCAAACGGCAGGCAGATGTTATTTTTCATTGTTTACTCCATAATTTATAAGGAATATTTGGTGTCCGCAGCTACTGCGCTGCCATTTAAGCACACTGTCATCACCCATGAAATCCAATTCAGCAAAACAAGGATTGGGTGGAATTTTATTGATTAATAAGTTGGCAAAACCATGCGCTCAGCCGTCGTGCATTTATTCGATCTGGCCTCTTTGATGCAGGAACTCAAAAGCAGATATGAAGCGGAGGTTCCACTCTCGGTGCTTGAAGAGTATTGCAGAAGATATCTTCATTATCACCACCAGCATGTTGAGCAGCAGCCGGTGAGGTTCTACGGCGCTTGGGGCTGGTCAGAGGCCAGGCGCCGGGAGTTCCGGAAGGCTTTTGAGGCTACTGGTTTACGGGGCGTGAACGGCTGATTGGTTTCACTGGTAGTCCTGCATCAAAGAGTCAATCGCATCATTGATACTGGCTATGCACGTCTCGAGAACGATGCAATCGTCGGCGTCTGCTGACAGTCGCTTCGAGTCTGTGTAGATGGGCATGATGTCATTTAGCCGAAACTCCGGCAGTTGCATGTCCATCGTATTGAGCGTTCGAACTGTCTGGAGAATAGAAAAAAACGACAGTCGGTAGTAAAGCGCAATGGCTGCAGTCTCGGAAAGTGCATTCTCGCTGACATACTTGTCGAAAAGCGTCTTGATAGTATCGATCAGATGCAGTCGTTCAGGAGGGATGCCGAATTCCTTGCTTAATAATTCGGTGGCTGTTTGCCATTTTGCGTGGACTGTCATTGTTTTTCGCCCGCAAAAGAACCAAAGGGGAACCAAAGGGGAACCTAAGGGACACTCACTTTGTTTAAACGAACCTGCGATATGCCCAAAGTGTCCTCGCACAGCCCTGAAAATAGCTAAGGCGAGGGTAAGCATTGAGGACACCGCCAACTCTCCGTCAGCGGCTTCCAAGGAATAACAACCTGAAGGAAAAAAGTGGTGCCCGAGACCGGAATCGAACCGGTACGCCGCCTCGCGGCTAAGCGGCGGATTTTAAGTCCGCTGTGTCTACCAATTTCACCACT
>CAZRHK010000148.1:0-3030 GCA_964599815.1 uncultured Bifidobacterium sp.
AACACATCAACGGTGCGGTTCTCGATTATTCAGAACGTCAAGGTCTCATTATTCGTAACCCGAATAAGCCACCAGCACCAATGATTGATGGCCTCACCAACGACGATGAACTCTCTGCATCTGTTGAAGCCGTGATCTCCACAGATATCAATCCATCACTTGCTGCACACGGTGGCTTCGTGACTTTCGTGGGCCACGACGGTGAAGGGGTTGCATATCTCACCATGGGTGGCGGCTGCCATGGTTGCTCCATGAGCAAGATGACAATGTTGGAAGGCGTTCAAACCACATTGGTGGAACAAGTTCCTGGCATTCTCAAAGTGCGCGACGTCACCGATCACGCCACTGGCGCAAACCCGTACTACAGCTAACTCATGAACGTCAATCAACTGTGGGTGTATCCCGTCAAATCAATGATGGGCTCCACAGTGGAAAGTATTGAACTCACCGAATTAGGAATTGTTGGCGACCGTCATTGGGCAATTCGTGATCTTGAGCGCGGTGGTATTCGTGGCGCAAAGAAAATCGGCGAGTTAATGCAGTTTGCTGCGGCTCGAAATGGGAACGATGTCGTCATCACGTTTCAAGATGGCACCACTGTGTCGTCGGCAGATCACGATGTCAACCACATGTTGTCAGCGATACTGAATCACAGAGTCATGCTCGAATCTCTCCCGGCTGACAACAATCTCGAGCACTTCCGTCGCGGTCCCAGTGAGAGCAACGATCCACTCACAGAACTTCGCAGCATCTTCGGACGAGAAGAAAACGAACCTCTCCCAAATTTTGCAGCGTTTCCGCCGGAAGTTGCCGAGTTTGAATCACCGCCAGGAACGCATCACGACTGTTGGCCACTCATGGTGATGACAACTTCTGCGCTGAAGGCGATGCAAGAGGCACTGCCAGACTCAAACATTGACATCAAGCGTTTTCGACCCAGCATTGTGATTGACACGGATGAAAAAGGTCATCCTGAATTCACATGGACTGGTAAGAAAGCTCAACTTGGCACAGCAACTATTGAGTTCTTGGAACCATGTCCGCGGTGCGTGATGATTACGCGTCGCATTAACGACAACATTCCCGAAGATCGCGCCATCTTGCGACATGTCGTGCGCGATTTGAACCAAAACGTTGGCGTGTACGCCCGTGTTCTCAAACGCGGGATTGTCAAGACGGGCGACAACGTTCAATTCGTGTAGCTATGCCGGAGTCCAGTACACGGTTGCACGTCGATTCGTGCCAGCACTCTTGTCGGTCGACTTAATGATGAAACCTTGGAAATGGATCCACATATTTAAGCCCTTGCTGGACAAGTAATCCGCGACGGCCTGTGCGCGGAAGTCTGCAAGGTTTTGCAAATACCGGATTGAGTCAGTGGTGTTGAACCGTGAGAAACCAGAAACCAGCAAGGTCCCGCATTTCCCTTTCATTTCTTTGAGAGCTTTGTCAAGAAGTGCTTTATCAGTTGCATCCAAAGTTGTCTCAGATGCTGCAAAGTCAATTTGTGGGACAACTAGTTGGCCTGACAATTGTGGCGTATTCGTTTTCTTGTCGATGCTGATTGCGGTCTTCCCTGGTCGAACATTGAAACTCCGCGGAGCCCCATCGGAAACACCGCATTGATTAGTTGTTATGACACGAACACGAGCACCTTTAATTGACTTCGGAATTACCAGTTTCGCACCAGTGTCGGTGGGATTAACTTTGACCGTTGCTCGACGCACAACTTTTCCAGAACTATCGAGAACGATAAACGACACTGACTGAACGCCGGCCAGAGCTGCCGACGTTCCAAATTTTACGGAGACAACATTCTCAAACTTGTTTGTGGTGGGAACAGGTGCAACGGCAGACCGAGCCACAGTAACTGGCGCTAGCCCGGCGCTGATAATGAGCTGAGTTGGAGCGGAAACTATTGACGTATTCCCCGATAGGTCAGAAACCACTGCTGTCAAACTCCAGGTTCCGCTTGGCATCGTGCTCATCTCGCAAAAGTTCACAGTTGTCGAACTGATGAACGAACAGGTTGCTTTCTCGCCCTTGCTACTGAGGCCACTTATGGTCGCAATGTCCCCAACAGCGACACCAGTAACAGAAATACGAGGTGTTGCGTCAAGAGAGGTGGTTGCTCCATTGTCCTGGGCGTTGAATGGAGCAGTTGATCCTGGTGGCGCGACTGTGTCGATGATTGCCGCCAGCGGTGGTGTTGAGCCTGATGCGTTATTGGCGGTGTCTGTGATCACAGCGGTGATGGTCCAATTTCCATCAACAAGTGTTGGGAGGGTGCATTGGCGTTCCGTAGCTGTTGCAGTAAATGAGCACTGAAGCGTTTGTGAATTTGAAACAGCGGAGACCACAACGCGATCAGTTGCAGATGCTTCTGAGACGGAGACAGTGGGTGTGTTGTCGCTGGTGACGCCGTCATTTGAACTGGTACCAGTGTCGGAAGCAACGACAAATGTGGCTGGTCTTGTGGCGAGAGGTGCAACGGTATCAATTGTGATGGTGAGTTGTTCTGACGCGGCAACCATAAGCCCAGCAATGAGTTGTCTTGCACGGTAATTCCATGTGCCGTCTGCCAGTGCTGTTGTTGTGCATGATTCTGTTGTGTTCTGTGGGATAAAGCTGCACACCACATTTGTGAAACCAGACCTTGTAAATGTCACCGTGGTTTCTACAGACGGAACGAGGTCGCCGACCAATACTGTCGGAGTGGAGTTTGACAATGGTGCATTGTTGATGACCACAGGAATGCCGGCACTAATTTCTCGAACAGTTACATCTCCGCTAGACACTGCAGTTGAGTTTGGTGAGTAGTTCGCTGCATCGGCACCAGTCAGGGTGATGTTTGTTATTAATACCGGCTTATTTCGACCAAGTTCCGCGTCATCAAATGTGGCAGTACTGGTAATTGTGAACGTATCTCCGTCAAGGCGATTATCGGTGTACGTGACTGTTGCAACATTTGTTGCGTCATATGTCTTGTCATTAGCAACGGGAACCACTGTGAGTGGGCGTGCGGTGATG
>CAZRHK010000149.1:0-3022 GCA_964599815.1 uncultured Bifidobacterium sp.
GCTGACCGTAGAGCAGAACCTTATTCTGGGCGAGAAGAAGGGGAAATCATCGCGCTGGAGCCTCGACGATATGTATCAGATGTTCCCGAGGCTACGCGAGCGTCAGCATACGCAGGCGGGTGTGCTGTCCGGCGGCGAGCAGCAGATGCTGACGCTGTGCCGCACGCTGATGGGCGATCCTGACCTGATCATGATCGATGAGCCTACCGAGGGGCTGGCACCAAAGATCGTCGATCAGGTAGCGGATTATCTTCAGGAACTCAGGCGTCGGGGCATCTCGGTGCTGCTGGTAGAGCAGAAGCTGGCGATCGCGCTGCAGATCTCCGAGCGCGTGTATGTGATGGGCCGGGGGGCGATCATGTTCGAGGGCACGCCGGGTCAGCTGCAGGAAAATGCTATCGTACGCAAGGAATGGCTGGAGGTATGACAGGCAATGCCCGTCCCGACCCTGACCCCCGCGCAGACGCCAATATTCGAATAACAAGCATCGGAGGAAATCACATGACTCGACGTAACCGCCCGCTGACCGTGGGTGCCGGCCTGCTGGCCGCCGCGGCTGCAATGTCCGCCAGCGGCGCACTCGCCGACACGATCAAGATTGCGTTCATCGATCCCTTGTCCGGGCCTTTTGCGCCGGTCGGGCAGAATACCTTCCGCAGTTTTCAGATTTCGACAGAGATCGCGAATCGGGAGAAATGGGCGCCGGGTCACACCTTCGAAGTAACGGGTTTCGATAACAAAGCCAGCCCGCAAGAGTCACTCTCAGCGCTGAAGACCATCATTGATCAGGGCTATCGTTACATTGCTCAGGGCAATGGCTCGGGCGCGGCGGGCGCGCTGATCGATGCGATCAACAAGCACAATGAGCGCAATCCGGGCAAGGAGATCGTTTTCCTGAACTACGCAGCCGTCGATCCGGATCTCACCAACAGCAAGTGCAGCTTCTGGCACTTCCGCCTGGATGCCAACTCCGACATGAAGATGGAGGCGATGACTACTTTCCTTGCCAAGGACAAGTCGGTTAAAAAGGTCTACATCATTGGCCAGAACTACGCGCATGGTCATCAGGTGACGCGCGCGGCCAAGGAATACCTGAAGCGCAAACGTCCGGACATCGAGATCGTTGGGGATGACCTGCATCCTATCGGCAGCGTGAAAGACTTTTCACCGTATGTCGCAAAGATCAGCGCCAGCGGTGCCGATACGGTCATCACCGGAAACTGGGGCTCGGACCTCGCGCTCCTGATCAAGGCGGCGCGCGAGACCGACCTGAAGGCGAAGTTCTACACCTACTACGCGTATACCACGGGCGTACCCACCGTGATGGGCGCCGCGGCCGCCGAGCACGTACGCTATGTCGGTACCTGGAACGTGAACAGCGAGATCGCGGCCGGCAAGGACGTGGTGGAAGCCTTCAGGAAAAAATACAGTGATGACTTCTACGCATCGACCGCGTACTCGGCGGTTCAGCTGCTGGCGAAAGGTGTCGTGCAGGCCAAATCCACCGATCCGGTGAAGGTCGCGTTCGCGATGGAAGGACAGAAGTTCAAGACCCTGAGCGGCGAGGTCGAGATGCGCAAGACTGACCACCAGCTGCAGCAGTCGCTGTATGTAACCACCTGGGCGAAAGTCAATGGCAAGGACGTGAAGTTCGATCAGGAGAACACCGGCTATGGCTGGCGTACCGAACAGAAGGTGGAGCCGTATGTCGCTGCGCAACCGACCTCCTGTACGATGAAGCGTCCGTCATAAGGACGCACCCTTAGCCTGCGTTACTGACGCAGGCTAAGGGTCGCGTTGTTTGCGTTCACAGAGCCCGCGTTGTCGCGGGCTTTTTTGTTGGCGTCAATCGCCTCCGGTCGAACAGGTGGGTTCTTCGCCACAGTCGACGGCGTCTGCTGGACAGATACCGCGTGAAGCCCGGACACTCGGCGACTCCATTCAATCGATACCGGGGGAGACTGTGATGAACGCTGGCCTAAGCTGCTTTCACTGCTTTCACTGCTTTCGCAGCATTCGACAGGACTTGGGTAACGATACGGCGCCCCCTCCGGCATTCCTGTGTGCACTTCTGCTCGCACTCCCGCTCGCGCTCCTGCAGCTCATCAGTGCTGATGCGCACGCGCAGACTTCAGCGCAGAGCAGCATCAGGATAGGGCTGAGCGGCCCGTTCACCGGCGGGTCCAGCCCGATGGGCGAGAGCATGCGCAATGGCGTGCGACTTGCCGTGGAAGAGATCAATGGTGCCGGCGGGATCAATGGCACGCCGATTGCGCTGGTCGAGCGCGATGATGCGGCAAACGAAGCCACGGGCGCCAAGGTGGCTGAGGAGTTGGTCCGCGAGCGCGTGGTTGCCACGATCGGCATCGTGAACACCGGAGTCGGACTGGCCTCGATCGATCACTACCAGCGGGCGCGCATTCCTCTGATGATCGCCGTGTCCACCGGGCCTGCGCTGACGCGAAAATTCGCACCGCCCGCGGCACCGGCGAATTACATCTTCCGCGTGTCGCCGACACTGGATCTGGAGGCCCGGGTACTGTCGGCCGATCTGCGGAAAAAATCACTGATGCGCGTCGCGCTGTTGGCAGACAACACGCCCTATGGGGACAGCGGTGCGCAGGCGTTCGCCGAGCAGGCCCGCATCGCCGGGCTCGATCTGGTTGTGCAGCTACGCTTCAAAGTAGGGGATACCGATATGAGTGGTCTGATACGTACCGCCCGCGCGGCGGGAGCGCAGGCAGTCGTCGGTTGGGGCATTGGGCCGGAGTTGGCAATCATCGCGCGCGCCATGCATGCGTCCGGGTGGCGGGTGCCGCTGGTCGGCAGCTGGACGCTGTCGATGCGCAATTTCATTGATGCGGCAGGCGCCGCCGGCGCCGGCGCGCTGATGCCCCAGACATTCATTCAGGATGCCGGATCGACCGCCAAAAACAGTTTTCTGCTGGCTTACCGACGGATGTTCCGAACCGACCTGATTCCCTCACCAATGAGCGCGGCGCAGGGCTATGACGGCATGCAT
>CAZRHK010000150.1:0-2969 GCA_964599815.1 uncultured Bifidobacterium sp.
CGCCCACTCGTCATCATCGCTGAAGATATTGAAGGCGAAGCATTGGCGACTCTAGTTGTTAACAAGATTCGCGGAACCTTCAAGAGTGCAGCTGTAAAGGCTCCAGGATTTGGTGATCGTCGCAAGGCAATGTTGCAAGACATCGCCATCCTCACTGGTGGTCAAGTCATCAGCGAAGAAGTTGGTTTGAAGTTGGAGAACGCAACTCTCGACCTCTTGGGTCGTGCAAAGAAAGTTGTCATCACCAAGGACGAAACAACAATCATCGAAGGTGCTGGCGCAGAAGACGACATCAAGGGTCGTATCAGCCAGATCAAGACAGAAATCGACAACACCGATTCCGATTACGACCGCGAGAAGCTCCAAGAGCGCCTCGCCAAGTTGTCCGGTGGCGTTGCTGTCTTGAAGGTCGGCGCAGCAACTGAAGTTGAGTTGAAGGAAAAGAAGCACCGCATTGAAGACGCAGTCAGCACCACAAAGGCTGCAATTGAAGAGGGTGTTGTTCCTGGAGGCGGTGTTGCACTTCTTCGTGCGCAAGCAGCAGTTTCTGCTGCTGCAGACAAGTTGACAGGCGACGAAGCAACTGGTGCTCGCATGGTGGCACGTTCACTTGAAGGTCCGTTGAAGCAGATTGCAGAAAACGCTGGCCTTGAAGGCGGCGTTGTAGTCGAGAAGGTCAAGAACCTGAAGGGCAACGAAGGACTTAACGCTGCAACCGGCGAATACGAAGACCTCGTGAAGCTTGGCGTGATTGACGCTGCAAAGGTGACTCGCTCTGCACTGCAGAACGCAGCATCAATTGCTGCGCTCTTCCTCACCACAGAAGCAGTCATTGCAGACAAGCCAGAAGAAGCATCACATGCCGGCCACGACCATGGCGGTATGGGCGACTTCTAAGCCCCCGTTCTTCATAGAACACACTGAATTCTCGCCGTGGCGACCGCTTGGTCGTCACGGCGATTTTCATTTCATCTTCCGTTCACAGTTGGTGACTTTCCATTCTGAGAACATTTCATTACGCTCTCCGAAGCATTGGGGGATGTATGAAACATTCAAAACTTGTCCGTGTGGCTGCACTTGTGGCAGTGACATCATTGGTCGCATCGTGTGGGTCCAGTTCAGAATCTTCAGACACCACAGAACGTACGCGTAATGCTGCAATACCGTGGACACCATCGACAACGCCAACAAAAATCTTGGTGTATGGAACACAAGATGGCCATATAGAAGCCATCACGGTTGGTAGTGACCCCACAGATGAACCTCAATCGATTGCGACCATTGAGCCCAGTAGATCGTGGGGAAATTCAATTGCGTCAATCGCAGTAGATACAGCACGTTCTGAGCTAATTGTTCTTGGGGCCGACAAGAATGACAATGCTCATCTGTCGAAGATGAATCTAGATGGAACTGGATATCAGGATGTCTACACATCGGCTGGTCAGTTCGGCATCGCCATGTCGTACGACCCAGGTTCGCGTGTTGCAGTTTTCTTTCACTCCGTGTCTGGAAGTGGTCAATATGTTGTCCACTCAGTGGACGAGGTGAGCTCGCCATTAGTGAGCAGCCCTTATCCTGCATTTGGTATTCCGGCTTATGACGGTGCGTCGTTGTATGTGTCAACTAGCGAGCACATTGGAAAAGCCAATGCCATAGCGTTTGATTCCTTCACCAGCCTTTCTGCCAGCGTTGGAACGCCACGAGATCTTTGGTCAATTGCAAAAGACACGAAGTCTGCAAAATTCTTTGGTGGACGCGACAGTTCAAATTCAGTCATGTCAATTGATGTATCCGGCGCGGGCAACACAAGAGTTGGGACAGTCACCTCTCCTGCTTCGATGGCCGTCTTTAGTAGCGGACAAATTGTTGTCGGAACCGGACGCCAGCCTTATTCCCATAGTCGCACCACAGGTGGAATTTCGCTAGTAGACCCCACTGGCGCAACATCAACACTGACTGTGAAGAATTTTGGATTGGGTGGTTCCACCGCTGGTGTTCAATCTCTATGGGCGGTGGAGTCACCAATTGCGTCGTCTGCACCAGCCGTCAAGACGCTGTCACTAGGACTTCTCTCGTGCACGGACGCAACGTGGAAAGGAGACTTACCACTCAGTCGTCTCTCGCGTTCGCCAATCACTTCAGTTCGTTCTTATGCGTGGTTTAAAGACGGAGTCAGAATCATGGATGCTTCAGGTGAAACACTCGTTGTGGAAGAACTTGGCACGTATTCCTGCGCAGTCATGGCGGCGAATTTTGCAGGTTCGGGGAACTCGCCGCAATCTGCTGGAGTAAAAGTTGTTTCACTACCAACAACCACGGTGGAAGCAACAACCACAACTGAAGAATCCACCACAACTACATCTTCAATAGTTGTTGATGGTGGTTCAGACTCCACAACTCCAACCTCTTCGGTAGGTGGATCTACCTCCACAACACTGGGCAGTACAGGAGGCTCTGAATCAAGTGCTGGTGCTTCGCCGGTCGTTACTGTTCCCACACTGTCGCCGGGGACACCAATTGTGATTGCGACGCCAACGTTGAAATCGGTGAAGTGGACTTTTAAAGGGCGAACTGCCAAGGTCACCTTTAAGAAGTGGTCCGGAGCATCTAAGTATCGCTTGTCCATTGCTGGCGCAACTAAGAAGACCGTCACATGTAAGACGGTGAAGACAACGGTGACATGTACAGCAACGCTGAAGAAGGGAATCAACTCATTCTCGGCAAAAGCGATGAGCAGATCAGGCATTACGCTCGCTCTCAGCACAAAGACTCGAAACATTAAGTAGGGGAAATGAAATTTTCACGTGTATTTGCAAGCGCCATTGCTGGAGCAGTTCTCTTAGCTGCATGTGGTGGGGGTACGGAATCATCCGATACAACAAAGCCGAATCGCAATGTGTCAATACCGCTGCCAGGTCCTGCCACGGTTGCGTTGTTTGCTGGACATGACGGAGTAGGAACCTTCTCTG
>CAZRHK010000151.1:0-2966 GCA_964599815.1 uncultured Bifidobacterium sp.
TGGATGATTAGCGATTACGAAGAAGCGGGAATTCAATACGACTCACCAAAGGTGCGCATTGATCGATTCATTGAAGGTCTCGCAATCATCAAGGGTGTCATGCAAGATGGACCGTTCTCATTCTCTGGCGATCACTACACCATCACTAATTATGAAGGTCACCCAAAGCCAGTGCAGCGGCCAGTTCCACCCATCTTGATTGGTGGTGGCGGAAAACGAGTTCTCTCATTCGCGGCTCGCGAGGCCGACATCATTGGCATCAATGGAACACTCACAGCGGGTGTTGTTGGCCCCGAGGCTCTCTCCACCATGACGGCTGAGTCTGTTGACGAGAAGGTGAACATCGTTGCTGACGTTGCAACATCCGCGGGTCGTTTGAACGACATTGAAATGAATATTCGCACCTTCTTTGTGAAGGTCACCAATGACCGCAACAAGACCGTCGATGGCATCTCGCAAATGTTCGGCGTCTCTCGCGAGATGATTGACTCATCGCCATTCGCACTCATTGGTTCGGTGGAATCCTGTATTGAACAGTTGCTTGAACGCCGCGAAAAGTGGGGCTTTAGCTACACCATTGTTGGCGCAGAGAACATTGATGAATGCGCCCCTATCGTTGCGGCGTTGTCAGGAAAGTAGATGGGAATTTTCAGAACGGTGCGATCCGTCGCACGTTTCTCTCCCCTCACATTGTCGCGACGAACGCGCCAACTAGATCGCGCAGCTAACGTTCAAGACCTTCGTGTACTGGCGCGCCGACGACTTCCACGTGGAATCTTTGATTACATCGATGGTGGCGCTGAAGACGAGATAACTATGGCGCGTAATTCGGCGGCCTTTCAGAACTATTCGTTTTCGCCTCGCGTTCTGCAAGACGTGTCTGCAGTAGACACATCCACAACATTCCTGGGACAACACCTTCCCTTCCCCATTATTTTCTCTCCCACCGGCTTCACTCGTATTGCACATTCAGACGGTGAACTCGCTGTGGCACGGGTGGCAGATCGTCACGGACTTCCCTATTGCCTCTCCACACTGTCCACTCGGTCTATTGAAGAAGTTGCCAAAGTGAGCAATGGCGACAAATGGTTCCAGGTATACGTGTGGCGTGACCGCGAGCTTGTGAAAGACATGCTGGCTCGCGCCCAGCATCACGGATACACCACCATCATGTTGACAGTGGATACCGCCGTGTTGGGTCGACGCGAACGCGATGTTCGTAGAGGATTCACGCTTCCGCCCACGCTTGGTGCAGGCACAATTCTTGATGGCATTCGACATCCTGGTTGGACGTGGGATTTTGTTCGACACGACCCCATTACGTTCGCAAACGTCAGCGGCTATGGCGGCAACTCTGCTGGCACAGCTGTGACGTTGTCCGATTTCATCTCGGATCAATTCGACCCAGCGCTGTCGTGGAACGACATTGAGTGGTTTCGCGCCAACTGGTCTGGCCACATCATCATCAAGGGAATTCAAAGCACAGATGATGCGGTACGCGCACAGCAAGCTGGCATTGACGCCGTTGCGCTCTCGAATCACGGCGGCCGCCAATTAGATGGCGCCCCAACACCGCTTGATCTACTTGCACCAGTTGCAGACGCAACCAACGGAGATCTCCCACTTATTTGTGATGGCGGAATTCGCCGTGGCAGCGACATTGTGAAGGCGCTTGCACTTGGAGCACATGCATGCACTATGGGTCGAACCTATTTATATGGTCTAGGCGCCGCAGGCGAAGCAGGCGTTGAGAAGGCACTCACCATGCTCACCTCTGAAATGACGCGAACCATGCAGTTACTTGGTGCTCAACGCGTATCCGATATCACCCGAAACTCCGTGACACACGTTCATCAATCATGAATTATCACTACTCCACCAACGAACGACGACCTGTAGAAGTTCTCGTCTTTCACATGGACCCACAACATGTCGAAGAATTCATTCGTGTTGACCATGAAGTGTGGACTCTTGGTGAAGCCTTCATGCCAGGGCTTTCCACCATTCCATTTCTTTCAAAAGAAGTGTGGCTAGATGACAGCAAACCCGGCGAAGTCACATTGGTATTTGTGTGGGACACCCAACAACAGTGGGACATTGTCGGCACCAAGTCATTCCAAGATGCACTACAAGAAACCTTCAACGAACGCTTCCCACATCCCGTTGAACTCATCAGCGCACCACATGAAAACTCCAACTTTGGCATTCATCGAGTCACGCGTTTCGAACGGACAGACTCTGCCTCGCTACCCTCAACATCATGAGTGATCCACGCATCCCCATTCCCCCTGCAGATGCTTTAACCATCTCATCGCCTCGAACAATTGGTTCATTGGGAACAACATCGCCAATTGGCCTCGGATGCTGGAGACTCACTGGCAGCGACATCGACAACACGTCTCTGTTATCTCGTGCATACGAACTGGGAATCACGTTCATTGATAACGCAGATGTCTACGGACTCGATTGGGGCGGCACACACTTTGGCGCATGTGAAGAAGCACTTGGGCGAGTCTTCAAAGCATTGCCTCACCTACGTGACAACATCATCCTCGCCACGAAGGCTGGCATTGTTCCAGGAGTTCCCTACAACTCATCCGCCTCGTACCTTGTATCTGCGTGCGAAGCATCTCTCGCCAGACTCGGTATTGACCACGTAGATCTCTTCCAAATACATCGCCCCGATGTCTTCACTCATCCGGAAGAAGTTGCATCGGCGCTCTTGCAACTACAACAACGTGGACTCATTCGCGCCAGTGGTGTTTCGAACTACACGCCGTCACAAACGTTGGCTTTGCAGAAGTACCTAGGTGATGCATTGGTCACCGTTCAGCCTGAATTCTCAGCACTTCATCTCGCTCCATTGCGCGATGGGACGTTTGATATGTGCCAACAAGAAAAACTCACACCGTTGGCATGGAGCCCACTGGCAGGTGGCCGCATTTCCACTGGCGACGGCGTCCGCC
>CAZRHK010000152.1:0-2936 GCA_964599815.1 uncultured Bifidobacterium sp.
GATCAACACAGACACGCTGGCTCGCCTCGCAAACAATGTGAAGAACATCAAAGCGTTGAAGGACGCAGCAGGAAATCCTGCCGAGACAGCAAATCTCATGGCGCTGGTGCCAAAAGATTTTGAGTTGTATTCAGGTGATGACGGACTCACGCTTGCGTTCCTTGCATACGGGGGAGTTGGCGTCATCGGAGTGGCCACTCACTGGAGTGGTGTTGAGCACAAGCAAATGATCACGGCATTCAAGAATGGTGATGTCGCGCAGGCGCGGGCCATTAACGGCATTTTGTTGGAGAGCTACGCATTCGAAACTGGCGATGCAAACCCGAATCCCATTCCGTCGAAAGTCATGATGAACACTCTTGGTTTCAATGTTGGTGAATGCCGACTACCTATGGGGCCACCGCCTGCAGGTCTCGATGCACGTGCGCGTGAGGTGTATGCGCGTTTGCAATCAGCACGCGCTGAATTGCTCGGCAAATAACCATGGCTGCACCTGTACGTATTTACTTCTTAGGCGGTCTTGGCGAGATTGGTCGTAACTGCATGGTGTTAGAGCAAGACGACAAACTCTTGCTTATTGACTGTGGACTCATGTTCCCAGATGCAGACATGCACGGAATTGATTTGGTGTTGCCGGACTTCACGTTTCTTGTTGAGAACAAAGATCGCATCGTTGGTTGCGTTGCAACACATGGCCACGAAGACCATGTTGGCGGACTGCAGTTTCTATTGCGTGAATTGGAATTTCCTATCTATGGTTCCGCCGTCACGCTTGGGTTGGCGCGAAACCGAATTGAAGAAGCGGGATTGCTAAAGAACACAGACTTAGTCACCGTTCGTGATGGCGACCGTATTTCTATTGGCCCATTCGACGTTGAGTTCTTGCCAGTGACGCATTCGGTTCCGCACGCGCATGCCGTCATTGTGCATACGCCTCAAGGAGTCATTGTTCATTCTGGTGACTTCAAACTCGACCTCACTCCAGTGGATAATCGCCGCACAGATCTTGCGCGCCTCGGTGAATTGGCATCCACCGTGGGAATTCGTTTGTTGATGTGCGACAGCACAAACGCAGAAGAACACGGTCATGCACCCAGTGAGCGAAGTGTTGGAGCAGTGCTGCGTCAATTGTTCTGGGAACATCGCGATCGCCGCATTATCACCGCGTCTTTTGCAAGCCACATTCATCGTGTGCAGCAAGTGATTGAAGCTGCCATTGATCACAATCGCAAAGTGTGCTTAATGGGTCGATCAATGCAGAAGAACATCGCGTTGGCGATTGATTTGAAACTCATCAACGTGCCAGCCAGTGTTTTTGTAGATGTTGAACAAGTGCACGATTACGCGCCAGAAGACATCTGCATTATTTCCACTGGGTCACAAGGTGAACCAATGTCTGCGCTGTCGTTGTTGTCGCGCGGTGAGAGCAAGTGGTTCACGGTTGGTGAACACGACACCATCATTTTGTCTAGTCACGCGATTCCTGGAAACGAAGGAAACGTGAACCGTGTGATTGATGGCCTCATGCGATCTGGCGCAAAAGTGGTGCACAGCGGAATCGCAGATGTTCACGCCACTGGTCACGCGCAAGCAGACGAACTAAAGACGTATCACTCCATTCTTCGACCTGAATGGTTTGTTCCGGTGCATGGTGAGTTCCGCCATATGCGAGCACATGCTGAGTTGGCCGTTGTCATGGGTGCAGACCCCAGTCATGTTCTGCAGGCAACCGACGGTGACGTTCTTGAATTGTCAGATGACGGGCTGTCTTTCGTTGACAAAGTTCCCGCCAACTATCTCTACGTTGACGGAATTGTTGGCGACGTTGGTCAAGGTGTACTTCGCGACCGTCGCGTGTTGGCCGAAGAAGGCGTGGTTGTCATTGTTGCAACCGTCGACGCACAGAATCATCGGGTCATCAACGGGCCAGAAATCATCACGCGCGGCTGGGTGTATGCGCCCGAAGCAGATGACTTGTTAGATGAAGCAGAGGCTCACGTGGAGCGAGCTTTGGTGAAAGCCCTAGATGAAGGGGTCACCGATATCGATGCGCTGGAGCGCGAAGTGCGCCGTGCGGCTGGCAAGTTCGTGAACGAGCGAACCAAGCGTCGGCCCATGATCGTGCCGGTGGTGATGACCACATAGGCCACCAAACCCAAGCCCGGTGGGGGTATCCCGAACACCCGTTCACCCCACTAGTACCGTTTCAGGCATGTCTGGCAAGGGTTCTCGTTCGTCATCTGGCGGCTCTAAGGGGTCGTCCCGCGGTGGTGTGAAGACGCCGCCCAAGGGAAACAAGCGTCCGGCTGGAAAGTCGGGCGCAGAGAGCGCATCTGAATCTGCTCGCGAAATCGTTCGTGGCCGAGAGGTGGAGTTCTGGGGCATTGGCCTCATCAGCACAGGCATTGTTCTGGTGCTGTCTATGTATTTGCATATGGCCGGTCCGCTTGGTGAAGGCATCGACACCATGTTTGGTTGGTTGTTGGGCCTTGGTCGTTTTGCGCTTCCAGTTGTTGTTGTGGGTATTGGTGTTGCCATGGTGCGCCGCCGCAGTGTGGAACATCGCGTGCGACTCGCAATTGGCTGGACAGTTGTGGTGTTGGCCGTGCTTGGTCTACTGCATGTCATCAATGGTGCAGACAAAATTGTCGCCGATGTCGATGCAATGTCGCAGGCTGGTGGTTGGTTTGGCGCAATTGTTGGTGAACCACTTGAATCAACTTTGAGTTGGGCGGGTGCACTTGTTGTTCTTCTTGCAGTTGGCCTTGCTGGTGCAATGTTGATTACTGACACCACTGTTCCTGAATTGATTGCAATTGTCCGTCAATGGTCAAACAAAGCTGGCGGTAAAGCTGCGTCTGCTGCGCGTACTGCAACAACTAACCGTGACCGCGGTTCATATGACGATCTTGTTGAAGTGCCTGGCGAAGAGAATC
>CAZRHK010000153.1:0-594 GCA_964599815.1 uncultured Bifidobacterium sp.
TAGAGCCGTATGACATCGCGGCCTTGATTCCAATTGTGCAGGGCGCCGGTGGCATGTTGACGAATCGCAAAGGAATCGTTGACTGGCGTGCGAACACTGCAATCTCATCGAATGGGTTGTTTCACTCTGACGTGATTGAGATTTTGACTCGCAAGAGTTAGTTGCGTTTTGCTGCTACGTGTGAAGTGACGGTATTCCGTCCGTGCAAGCCGGGCTTCATTCAGAAATACGTGACGGCATCCCGTGAAGTTTGTGTTTGCAAACCCGCATGACGGCATCCCGTCATAGGGGCAAGAACTATGCGGTATCCCGTCAGGTTTTTTGAAGGGACCTCCCCGTTGTCCGACGGAATACCAGCAGCGAAAAGGTCAATTCATCGCCTTCCTCACTTCACCACCACCATGCACACATAGTTCGCGTGTTGCCGCAGTGGTCTAACGGTAGGACACCGATTTCGCCAACTCGGGAGTGGGGGTTCGACTCCCCTCTGTGGCTCCACATTTAAAACAAAACGTGTGCTCGTGTACAGCTCGCTCACCTTTGGCAAGTGAGGACTCGCGGAGTAGTCAGAGGTGGCATCAAATTGATGCCACC
>CAZRHK010000153.1:604-2925 GCA_964599815.1 uncultured Bifidobacterium sp.
TTTAAAGGGACCTCCCCGTCGTCCGACGGAATACCGTCGGCAAACGATCAATAGACAAGCCTCTGCTTTATTTGCGTACACTCTCAACTACCGAGTTGGCGAAAGTCGGCAAGAAAGCCCTGGTGAAACAATCTGCAAGTGCAAGTGCAATTGCAGCAACGCCAGGGCTTTCCCATTTCCTCAAAAGAACTACGATGAACATTCGTGAGCAACAGCACAAACGATAAGAAAACCGTCATTAGAAACGCGCGACTCGTTGACGGCTCCGGCAACCCAGAAACACAAGCAGACGTCACCTTCCAAGACGGCATCATCACCGCCATCGACCCCGCAGCAAAAGCTCCCACTGCTCACGCACATCGCGTCATCGACGCAGACGGTCTTCTCCTCACTCCAGGCTGGGTCGACATCCACACTCACTACGACGCGCAAGCCACATGGGATCCATGGCTTACTCCCTCTAGTTGGCACGGCGTCACCACAGCAGTGATGGGTAACTGCGGCGTGGGCTTTGCTCCGGCGCAAGAAGACAGACACGAATGGCTCATTGAATTAATGGAAGGCGTCGAAGACATCCCCG
Organism: uncultured Bifidobacterium sp.; assembly: GCA_964599815.1. GTDB lineage: Bacteria > Actinomycetota > Acidimicrobiia > Acidimicrobiales > Ilumatobacteraceae > UBA2093. The sequence continues at coordinate 1,185 of CAZRHK010000153.1, forward strand.
GCGCAGCCATGACAGAGGGCCTCACCTGGGGCTGGCGTTCGTTCCCTGAATACATGGACACACTCGCTGCACAAAAGCGCGTGATTGATATCGGCACACAGATCGCTCACGGTCCCTTGCGCGCCTACGTCATGGGTGACAGAGGTGCAGCAAATGAAACCGCCACTGCAGAAGACATCGCTCTCATGGCCAAGTATGTAGACGAAGCAATGGCACACGGTGCGCTCGGTTTCTCCACCAGCCGCACACCCATTCACCGCAGCAAGAGTGGCGAACTGGTCCATGGCACAAACGCTGAAACAAACGAGATCTTTGCAATCGCAGAAGCAATGAACAAGCACGGCCGCGGCGTATTCCCGTCTGCTCCCGAACATAAGATTCTCCCTACCGACGAATGGCCATGGATGCGCGAGATGGCCTCACGCAACAAAAACGTGACGGTGAGTGTGAACCTCAATCAAGACGACGCCGCACCAGACGTGTGGCGCACAGTTCTCAACGAACTCACGCGAGCACAAAACGATGGCCTCAACATCATTGCTCAGGTCGCAGGACGTTCCATTGGAGTGTTGATGTGTTTGGAAGGAAGCTTCCACCCACTCGCCTTCCATCCGGCATGGCAACAAATTGCTCACTTACCGCTGAACGAAAAAGTGAAAGCCATGCGCGACCCCGTGTTGCGCAATGCGTTCGTGAATGAGATTCCTCGCGACAATGGATTCTTTGAAGGAATCGTGTTGTCACGTTTGTGGAAGATGTTCCCCGTCACCGACGCCAACATCAATTACGAACCGGACCCCACAAAAGACAGCGTTGATGCCATTGGCAAAGCGACACGAGTGAACCCCATGGACCTGGTGTATGACCAGTTGCTGTCGAACAATGGTCGCGGAATGCTGTACATGCCGTTCTTCAACTACTCATATGGAGATCTCTCCATGACACACGAGTTGTTGCAACACGAACACACGCGTAATGGATTGTCCGATGCCGGAGCTCACTGCGGAGCAATCTGCGATGGCGGCATGCCCACGTTCCTTCTCACACACTGGGTGCGCGACCGTCAGCGTGGTCCGCGTTTGAACCTAGAGAAGATGGTGCAGCGCCAAACGCGCAAAACTGCCGAAGTGTATGGACTTCTCGATCGCGGACTCATTGCACCAGGACTTCGCGCCGACCTCAACTTGATTGATTTCGAAGCACTCAGTTTCGACATGCCACAGATGGTGTATGACTTCCCTGCGAATGGTCGCCGTTTAGTGCAACACGCAAAGGGCTACGTGGGAACGTGGGTGAACGGAACACAGATTGTTGCGTCCGATGAATTCACCGGCGAACTCCCCGGCCAACTTCTCAAGGGCTAAGACGCAATTACCTTTGACTTGGCGAGAATATCTGCAGGTATTTCTCTTTCTAAGTGCCAGCGAATTCGCATTGGCTTACTACCGGTGTGCCCCATATAGTTCGCGGGCCCCAAATACAGATAAGGCATCGTTACGCCACTCTCCGGATCAATCTTGTAATCCCTGACGAACAAGTGAAAAGTTGAACCGAGCGATTTGTGATTGATGTATCGCTGCCCAACTTTTCCAGATTCAGCGGTTGCAGACTGGGATTCCCATTGAAAAACGCGACCACTGATCGCGGTATCTGCATACATCGTTGTTGGCGAGAAATGAAGTTCGGACTTATTCAAAGTCACAAATGCCAAGTCGGCTTTCTTGTCCTCAACATAACGAAC
>CAZRHK010000154.1:0-2911 GCA_964599815.1 uncultured Bifidobacterium sp.
TTGGTGTGCACGTCTAGCCATGGCTTTTGTGGAACTCCACCACCACGTAATGCAGATGCAAGCGTGCGCAAGATATGCGATGGATTCATTGTTTTGAACGACACCACCGATAATCCGGTATCCAAATTTGTACTTGGTACAAGATCAAGCGGACGGTTGCCAAGGTAGGTGTACGGATTCGTGTTCATCACCACAGAGAAGTACCCCTCGTCCACGGTGTGTCCATCGCCAAACTCCAATGAGAAGTGCGGACGCTTTCTGTCGAAATCCATGAAGAACGTCTTCAACGATGCAAGAACAAACAATGGGTGTCCTGCATAACGCTTCAATGCAGCACGTTGTTCCACCCAGCGCACCACAGCTGCGTCATAACCGAGCCCCGTGTGAAAGGTGAAGTAACGACCATTGGCGCGACCCAACCCAATGGGGGAGATGTCGTTTCGATCGAGTGCATCAACAATGTGTTCCACTGCCTGCAACGCATCGTTGGGCATGCCAAGGGTGCGGGCAAACACGTTGGTGGACCCACCTGGCAACACGGCCAATGCGGTGTCTGTGGTGGCAACGCCTGTGGCGGCTTCGTTCAGGGTCCCGTCGCCTCCGTAGGCCACCACCACGTCAATGCCCCGGCGGGCAGCGTCTTCAGCAAAGCGAGTGGCGTGACCACGGCGGTTTGTTTCCACTACCTGCACGTCGTGATGCTGAGACAGCCGTTGGTGGACCGCAACGGTGTTTTTTGCCGTCACAGAGGACGCAAAGGAGTTCACAATCAGCAAAAGGCGCAAGGGCAAATACGGTACCAGCGCCCCCTCCAGCGGGGTACGACAAACGTCACTCGAAATCGGCTCGCTGGGTTGGGGTAACGGCTAACTGGTGGGTAACAATAAACCCCATGAATGTGATCGTTTGTGTGAAGCAGATCCCCGACCCCGCAGCGCCAGGTGCACTTGATGGGGCAACCAACACCCTGAAGCGAGATGGCAAGCTCATCCTCGACGACTCAGACGCCTACGGCGTTGAGATGGCACTTCAGTTGGTCGACAAGGCAGGCGGTGGCGAAGTCAGCCTCGTCTCCATGGCGCCAAACAGTGAAACATCTGGTTTGCGTACAGCACTCGCAATGGGTGCAGCAAAAGGTGTGTTGATTTCCGATCCTGCATTGCAAGGTTCAGATGCACTCACCACTGCAAAAGTTCTTGCTGCTGCAATCAAGCGCATGGGCGGTGCAGACCTCATCATCGGTGCAACTGAATCATCAGATGGTTACACCGGAACAGTTCCAGAGCAGATGGCAGAACTTCTTGGTTTGCCTTCAGTGACATTCGCAAAGAAAGTTTCTGTTGAAGGCGGATCATTGAAGGTCGATCGTCAGACCGAAGCTGGTTACGACGAAGTCACCTGCCCACTTCCAGCACTCATCAGCGTGACTGCAGGTGTTGTGGAGCCTCGCTACCCATCGTTCAAGGGCATCATGGCTGCAAAGTCAAAGCCAGTTGAAGAAGTCACCGCAGCAGACCTTGGTGTCACACCAGTTGGCTGGGCAGGCGCAGGTCAGCAAATCAGCAACGTTGCACAAGCAGAAGCACGTCAAGCTGGCGAAGTCATCGAAGACGATGGCGAGTCATTCGGCAAGATCGTCGGGTTCCTTGAGAACCTGAAGGCAATTTAAGTAAAGGCACTAGAGGAGAATCATCATGGCACTCAACAACATCTGGGTCTTTGCACAAGTTGCAAACGGCGCACCAACATCAGCAACGCTTGAACTTCTTACGAAGGCTCGCTCGTTGTCATCGAACGTCACCGCAATCTTGGGTGGCGACGGAAACGCAGCAGCAGCTGTACTCGGCGAGTACGGCGCAACCAAGGTGTATGCAGTCGATCACGGCTCAGCACTTCCTGGCGTTGCAATCGCATCTGCATTGAAGTCAGTTATCGATGGTGGCGAAACACCAGACCTCATCATGTTCCCGCAGAACTACGAAGGTCGCGACGTCATGTCACGTTTGTCAGTGAAGATTGACAAGACCGTCATCACCAACAACATCGACATTTCAGACAACGGCAACGGCGTCACCGTGGTAACACCAATCTTTGGTGGCAACACATTGGTCAGCACATCGTTCACCGGTTCTGCTCCGTACCTCGCAGCATTCCGTCCGAAGTCATTCGCTGCTGAATCAGCAGGTGGTGCAGCAGCTGCAGTCACCGCTGTTGCAGTGCCAGACCTTGGTTCCACCGGTGGCGCAACTGTTAACGCAGTGCACGTGGAAGAGACCTCTGGTCCGAAGTTGGACGAAGCCGACATTGTTGTTGCAGGTGGACGCGGACTCGGCGAGTCTGCAAGCTACGCAATGATCGACGAGCTCGCACAGTTGCTGAAGGGTGCACCTGGTGCATCACGCGCAATTGTCGATGCTGGCTGGGTTCCTTATTCATACCAAGTTGGCCAGACCGGCAAGGTTGTAAAGCCAAACATCTACATCGCAGCGGGCATCTCTGGTGCAACGCAGCACATGGTGGGTATGAAGGGTTCAAAGAACATCATCGCCATCAACAAGGACAAGGAAGCACCAATCTTTGGTGTTGCAGACTTGGGAATTGTTGGCGACGTGCACAAGGTGTTGCCAAAGCTCATCGAGGCTTTGAAGGGCCGTTAAGTCGCATAAGCGTTTCAAAAAAGAACCCTCGCCATTTCGGCGGGGGTTCTTTTTTGTATGTCCGTGCGATTGTTTAAGCGCACACATCTCCTTCACATTCCTGTGTGAAAGAGGTTTATGATGACGATCAGTGAGTCGCGACGTTTCGTGATGCAAATTGGGTTGCGTAAGGATTTGGGGGATGAGGTGGCTGAGATTTTGTTAGAGCATTTACCGCCGTCTGGTTGGTCCGACGTTGCGCGTCAATCCGATGT
>CAZRHK010000155.1:0-2902 GCA_964599815.1 uncultured Bifidobacterium sp.
TGCCCATCTATATCTTCTCCAGCCTCGGACTTGGAGATGCCAACGCAACAACTCGAGCATGGGGCGGATCGCTTGTGCTGCTCGGAGTTGTCTTCATTTTGTTCGCAATTACTCGTGCACTCAGTACCCGTCTACGTCGAAAGTAAAAACGTCATGGATAACAACACAAATAACGAAACTTCATCAGAGATCATTGTTCCCTCTGCACCCGCAGATGCTGGGGTTCTTGAAGACCGCACACAACGGAACGCAGGCAACCTTGAGGTATCGCGCCGTGGTGGTCTTGAAGCCGTTGGTGTGCACGCTTGGTTCAACAAGCACCATGCGCTTGCCGATGTGTCTTTGCACTTCCCAGAGAACACTGTGACTGGCCTCATTGGGCCCTCTGGTTGTGGCAAGTCAACATTCCTTCGCTTGTTGAACCGAATGCACGAGTTCATTCCAAAGGCTGCAATGGCGGGCGAAGTGTTGTTTGAAGGAAATGACATTTACGCACCCGGAGTAAACCCAATTGAAGTACGTCGTCGTATTGGAATGGTGTTTCAGAAGGCAAACCCATTTCCTGCAATGAACATTGGCGAAAACGTCATTGCTGGACTCAAACTGGCACGCGTGAAGGTGGACGATAAGGACGCACTCATTGAAGAGTGTCTGACGCGTGCAGGTTTGTGGAACGAAGTAAAAGACCGCTTGAAGGCTGCTGGCGGATCCCTGTCTGGCGGACAGCAGCAGCGTTTGTGCATTGCACGTGCGCTGGCATTGAAGCCAGAGGTCTTGTTGCTAGATGAGCCATGTTCTGCTCTCGACCCTGGCTCCACATTGCGCGTCGAAGAGACCATTGTTCAGTTATCGGAAACTATGACCATTGTGATGGTGACGCACAACATGCAACAAGCCGCACGTGTTAGCGACTACTGCGCCTTCTTTTTGTCCGATGGTGGACCAGGCCGTCTTGTGGAAGCAGACCTCACTACCAACATCTTTTCGAACCCTTCAGATCAGCGCACTGCCGATTACGTGCAGGGCCGTTTCGGCTGATTAGTCGTTTACCGATTGTTCATTCAATCGTTCTAATCCGTTCAGCGTGACGAAGGATTGAGGAAAATTACGAACCGTAGTTTCTCGGTGGGAAAGAAACCCAGAAGGAGAAACCCCTATGAAACTTCGTCGTAAGTTCGCAACTGCTGCAGCACTCGCAGCACTTGCAAGCGTTGTTCCAGTGAGTTCCGCAATTGCCGGTATCTCGCTTGGCGGTGGTGGCGCAAGCTTCCTCGCCAACATGATGGACATTTGTGCTGCTCAGTACAACCGCAACACACAGTTCAATACTGGTGCAGACACCGTCACTTACGCATCGGTCGGATCCAGCAGCGGCAAGACCAACTTTGCAAACGGCACGTACAAGTTTGGTGGCTCAGAATCTGCGTACTCTTCAGGCGCCCCAGCAAGTCTTGTGTACATCCCGCTCGTCGGTGGCCCAATTGCAATCGGGTACCGCGTGGATGGAATGAGTCCGGCAACAGCACAAGTTCGTCTGACTGGTGAACTCGTTGCAAAGATTTTCGCTGGTCAAATCACCAACTGGAATGATCCCGCAATTGCTGCAGTCAATAAGGCAACAACTGTCGCTAAGAAGTTGAAGGCGACAAACGCAGGCGTCACCGCAACAGTGGCAAAAGTTGGCACCAAGGTCAATTTCAACATCACCATGAACGCTGCTGCACGAGCCAAGTTCAAGGCTTCGAAGGTTGTTATCACCCGTACTGTTCTGGGTGGATCACCAAAGATTGTGATGTCATCTAAGCCAGCTGCAAAGTTGACACGTTCCATTGCATACGCAAAGAACACCTTCTACACAGTCAAGGCTGGAAAGACCACGGTTGGAATCCTCGCAGTTGAGCAGGTGAAAGATGGCGAGACCATCACATTCCCGAACCTTGCAATCCGCGTTGCATACCGCAGCGGTGGTTCAGGAACCACAAACAACTTCATCAACTACTTGAACAAGAGCTATCCAGCAATTTGGACGAAGGTAACAAACGACAACTTCGGCACTGCATTCCCCACCACCGTTCCATCTGACGGATCATTCCAGTCAGCGAGTGGTAACGAAGGTGTGGCGAACTACGTTCGTGACAACAACGGTGCAATCACATACGCCGAATTGTCATACCTTGAAGAGCGCAGCGTGAAGGCAGCAGCAGTGATGAACCCAGGCAAGAAGTACGTGGCACCATCGCCAGTGTCTTCTGCAATCTGGTTCGAGGCAGCTGAAGTTTCTGCTGATGGTCTGGTGACACAGAACTACACCAACACCGCAGCAGATGCATACCCCATTAACGCAATCTCGTATGGACTTGCATCAAAGACAACATCTTCAGACAACACCGCAGTGAAGAGTTTCTTCAACTACTTCATCACACAGTGTGCACCAAAGAACGCTGCTGGAGCCGGTTACACCGCTCTTCAGGGTGCAATTCTTGAGAAGGCAAAGGCTCAAGTAGCCAAGATCAGCGCAGGCTGATTCTTCTCACCACTTTGTTGGAATGGCCCGGTGCGAAAGCGCCGGGTCATTCTGCATTTCTCAGGCAGAATGAAGAGATGACGGCTATCGAAGTTCGAAATCCAGCAACCGGCGACGTGGTGGGTACGGCGCCACGTGACTCTGTGGAGCATTGTGTGGCAGTCGCTGCCGATGCTGCTGCTGCGTTTCAGTCGTGGAAACACCGCACCGGACGAGAGCGCGGTGAAATGCTGCGTCGTGCATACGAGGTCATGATGACCGAACAAGAGCGTCTGGCAGAACTCATCGTGCGAGAGAACGGGAAAGTTCTCAGCGATGCACGTGCCGAAGTGGCGTATGCGGCCGAGTTCTTTCGTTGGTTCAGTGAAGAGGCAGTAA
>CAZRHK010000156.1:0-2864 GCA_964599815.1 uncultured Bifidobacterium sp.
TACGGTCAAGGGCAATGACAATTCGTGTGCTCATCTGCGACGACCACGAAATGGTGCGAGAGGCTCTTGCGGCTGTTCTCAACAGCGAAGACGACCTCTCCGTGGTTCGAACCACCAACTCCGTAGCATCCACCATCGCTTCTCTGGAAGAGTCAAGCAACAACATTGACGTAGCCGTTCTCGACGTTCGTCTGGGCGATGGCACCGGCCACAACATCACGCAATGGATTAAGTCCCACTGCCCCGCCATCAATGTTGTTCTTCTCACTTCATTTCTGGAAGATCAAGTGTTGGTAGACGGCTATTCATCAAAAGCATCGGCCATAGTGCTGAAAGGCGCACCAACGCAACAGCTAGTAGACGCCATCCGAGATGTTGCTGCAGGAATGCAATTAATTAACCCAGTTGAAGTGCGGGCCGCATCAAAGCGGGTCAACTCCATCCCATCGAATGTTTTGTCGTCACTGAGCGAGACAGACCGCGAGATTGCACTTCTCATTTCCCAGGGCTTAACAGACAAAGACATCGCTGCCGCGGTGCATTTCAGTGTTCAAACAGTAAAGAACAGAGTATCGAAAATCCTCACGCAAGTCGGAGCCGCCAACAGAACCCAATTGGCAGTCTTTGTTGCCACCGCACACGACATGAACGATTCACACACATGACTTGCCCCGCTCCTCCGCCATCGTCAATCTCTGACCATCACACTGCACTCATTCTCTCCTCACTCCGCGACTACATCGGTATTCACCAACCAGTGTTTGACGACAACGGCAACATCGTGGACGCTGAATTGGTGTGGTGGAATCAGCCATATGAAGAAATTCGTACGCACCCACCAGTAGTGAATCAATCTTTACTGTCCACCTACTATCAGTCGCATATTGCGCTTGATTTTGTGCAACGCGCATGGAATGAATCATCGGTCAAACAATTATTTGAACTTGGCGAAGCGACATTCGACCGATACCGGCCACCAGAAGTATTAGTTCGTATTGAAGTCACTTGGCTCCGCATTGGTGGGCTCATAGTGGAAATTGGGTCAGACCTCAGCGAAATGACCGCACTCGAAATGGAACTTATCGCGCAACGCCAGGCGTATACAGACGCCACACGTGAAGCCCTTTTGAATCTTGAGCGTTCCAGAATTGGACACGACCTGCACGATTCCGTGATTCAAAGTTTGTTCGCTATAACACTGCGGTTGCAGGCGCAGAAATCTGAATCGTGGGTAGTTGAAGCATTGCACCAAGTAATTTCTGAAATTCGCGAAACAATTTTCGACATTCAACCTGAATCACAAGCGCCCCTTCGTACACGCGTGCAGAAAATCATTGAAATGTTTTCTGGCGCATGGGATGAAGAGATCGAATGCATCATTGACGTGAGACGTGAAGTCCCAGACGACATTGCTAGCGACATAGAAAATGTGTTACGCGAAGCGTTGTCGAACGCTGCGCGACATGCCAAAGCAACTCATGTATCCGTGCAACTCACTGTTAATCAAACACATGTTTCCCTTCAAGTAATTGATGATGGAATTGGTCCAGCGGGCCTAAAGCGACGCAAAGCAGGAACATTGTCTCTTCAACAACGCGCCCAGTCGCACGGAGGCACTTTTGCGGTGACTGAGAGTGCAAGCGGAGGAACCCACCTGTCCTGCAAGTGCCCTCTTCCATAACTCAGGTACCTCAGTACTCCAACTGAGTACCAATGCCAATGGCATTTTTGTCCCACATGGGATTGAGTGTGTACATGAGAAAAAACACTTCCCTCGTCAGCAAAATTGGACACCTGGTTGCATCGATTGCAACAGTCACGGTGGCCGGAGCTGGAATCGCAACAGCGGCTTCTGGTGCACTTTTCACCGACGAAGATGCAGCCACAATGGACGTTTCGTCTGGCTGGGTAGATGTTGCAGTTGGCGGACCCACCGTGGTGGCACTGTCGAACCTGAAGCCCGGAGATGTGTTTTTCCGTTCCATCAATGTTGCCAACACTGGCTCACTTGCATTCACGTACTCGTTGACAGCCACCCGCCCCACCGGGGCTGGTGCACCACTAGCTGATGCGCTGCGAGTGGAAACCTGGAAAACGGCAACGGCCGAAGCATGCGCAAACGCCACGTACAACGGCGGCACACAAATTGGTGCAGATGCTTCTCTGTCGCAGTTGTCGCTTACTGATCGCCAGTTGACTGCGGGAACATCGGAGACGGTGTGCATGCGCATCTCTCTTCCTTCAACTACACCGAATGCAGTTGCGGGCAAGTCGTCCACAGTCACCTTGACCGTCGCATCGACACAGCAGTAATGAAAATTCGGACCGCCATAACGTGGAGTGTTCGCATTAGTGCAGCACTTGGCATAGCGGGATCGCTGGCCGTCATGGGCGTGTCCCGCTTTAGTACCGCACAAGAACACCGCCATTACAAAATCACTAGTGGCTCTATGGCACCAACAATCGACGTGGGGGAAGTGATCACCGTACGTACCGCCCAGTCCCCCCGGGTAGGCGACGTGATCACTTTCCTCCACGACGGCAAGACCGTGACACACAGAGTGACATATTCATGGAATGCAATGAGTCCAGATGGAACCCGACACACCGTGTACAAGACAAAAGGCGACGCCAATGCCTTTGAAGATTCCTGGGCCGTTTTGGACAACTCAGTCATTGGAACAGTGACTTCAACGTCGCCCGTTGTATTAATTGCCGTGGAATTAAGCGAACATCCACTGGTGCTGGCCGCATTGTTCATTCCGTTTCTGCTCAGCATTGTGATGGCCGAGGTGAAAAACATTTGGGACATTCTGACTGGCCGCACTGAGGACGAAGAGTGCCCGGAGCGGGAATCGAACCCG
>CAZRHK010000157.1:0-2853 GCA_964599815.1 uncultured Bifidobacterium sp.
ATACAGAAAAAGGTTCGCCGAGCCCAAGCGACATGAACTCCCAACGTTCCTGTTCGCGACGTTCATTGTCTGCTTTGTTGGCAACGAGTAGCACTTCTACCCCACTGCGTCGCAACCATGCGGCGATGAGTTCATCTTCGTCGGTGATTCCAACTGACGCATCAACCATGAAGATGACGAGATTTGCTTCGCGCACCGCTTCTTCCACCTGGCGACTTACTTTGTCGTCTAGTTCGGAACCACTTGGCATCCACCCACCGGTGTCGACAATCCAAAATTCAATACCCAGCCACTGAGCCAAACGACGGTGACGATCTCGCGTGACACCCGGGCGGTCTTCCACGATGGCCGCACGTTCACCGATGACGCGGTTAAACCATGTGCTCTTGCCCACGTTGGGGCGACCGACAATAACTACGGTGGGGAATTCAATTTCGGCGGCGTTATCAACGTCAGACATGAGGCTCTTCTTTCTGTGCCGCCGTCAGACGATGACGCAATGCAACACCACTGGTTGCAATGACTTCGATATCGAATTCCTTCGACAGATCGTCCACTGTTGCCCCATCGAGGAACACACCCTCGTTGAGACACACATCTGGAAGCAGGTATACATTCTCGCCGCCAAATTGCCTCAAAGTGCGGACTATGTCCGAATATGTCATCAAACCTGCAACTGCCGTATTCCCGCCGAAATGCTCATTAGCCACTTCCACAACGGGAACATGGGCAAATCCAGCCTCCGCTAGAAACGATCGGAACATTGTCGCCCCGTAGGACCCTGTGACGATTGCTGGGGGCTTAGCGCTTCGATGAGCACGCTTTGAAATGCTCACGCCCACTGGCGTAGCTGGCCGCAACGACGAATCTGCTGCGGGGTTGGCTGGCTTTACATACGCAGAGGGGTTCGGAGCGTCCACTGCAGAAAAGAACCCATCGGCGCGCCCAATGACGTCTGGACCACGCAACTCAAACGACTCCACAAACGATCGCACTAAACCGACACCATCTTCCAACATGGGATATTTGCCATAGTGACTCGCTGCAGGAACGTCTATTCCTGCCACCATGTAAAACTCGTCGGACAAATGGATTGGTTGGCGGCCAAGAACAGATTGAAAACGCGACTGCCATGCCTCAACAATTGCAATAGTGCGCTGGGCCTCAAGCGGAGTCTGTACTCGCATACGGCCCTCCGTGTTGAAGCGAGACAGCCCCAGCGGCACAACTGCAATTGATTCAAGTTCTGAGAATTGCTCTAACAGGCCACAAAAAGTGGAATCGAGAACATCGCCGTCGTTAACACCTGGACACAGAACAATTTGAGCGCGGGCATCAATACCGTTCTCCAAGAGCAACTTCAGCCATCTCAAGCTGAAACCACCACGATTATTTCGCAACATCTCGGAACGCACATGTGGATCTACAGCGTGAATGCTGACGTACAACGGCGACAGACGTTCATCCAACACTCGCTCTAAATCGGCCTCCGTAAAACGAGTCAATGTTGTGAAATTTCCAAACAGGAAACTCAATCGATAGTCATCGTCCTTGAGATACAGACTTTGTCGCATGCCTTTCGGCAACTGATAGATGAAACAAAACTCGCAATGGTTGTCACACGTATGAATACGGTCGAAGACAGCACTTGAGACTCGAGCACCAAATGGCTCCCCCGGCAACCGTTCGACCACAATGTCGAGCGACTCCCTACCTCGCGATACATGCATGTCGACTACGTCGTTATCGACCAAACGATGCCATTCAAGAATGTCCCGAGGGCGAATTCCGTTTACTTCAACAATTCGATCGCCAGGCTGAAGCCCCGCCCGTGCAGCCGCAGACAACGGATCAACGCCAGAAATCTCGGGCAATGAATCAATAACGGCGCTCACCTGTCACAGGCTACCCGTGGCCCATGTCGCTAGTCTGAGAAGCGTTCTATGGCTGTTGACAAAGTGCTTCTTGCGTCACCGCGGGGATTCTGCGCTGGCGTAGAAATGGCCATCAAGGCTCTCGCGTGGATGGTTCGCTCATTCGATGAACCCGTGTACTGCTACCACGAAATTGTGCACAACAAGATTGTGGTCGATCGCTTCATTGAAAAAGGTGTCATCTTTGTCGACTCAATTAACGATGTCCCAGAAGGATCGCCCATCATGTTGTCCGCCCACGGCTCTGCGCCAGAGGTTGTAGAAGCTGCGCGGTCTCGTGGAAGCTATGTCGTTGATGCCGTATGTCCACTAGTCACGAAAGTGCACCACGAAGTAAAGACTCGCGCAGGCAAAGGATTCCACATTGTGTACGTAGGGCACGAAGGCCACGAGGAGGCTGTTGGCACCATGGCCGTTGCACCACATGCAATTACACGCGTTGAATCGACCGAAGAAGTAGATGCTCTTCCAGAGTTTGATCAACCAGTGGCAATGTTGGCGCAAACAACGTTGTCGCATCGTGAATGGAATGAAGTGGCAGTTCGCGTCAGAGAACGATTCCCCAACGTGTGGACTCCCGGCAGAAGCGATTTATGTTTCGCAACCACCAACAGACAAAGTGCGCTGATTTCAATTGCACCCAAGGTTGATGCGTTTGTCGTCATCGGTTCTTCGAATAGTTCAAACACGCGAGCTTTGGAACGCCTGGCTACAGAGTCTGGTTGCCGCTCTGTTTACCGCGTGAATTCCGCAGACGAACTCCCCGATGACCTCACTGGAACAGTTGGAGTCACCGCTGGCGCTTCTGCTCCGGAAGAACTCGTCATGGGTGTCTTAGCCAAACTGAATCCTCGCTACGGAGTCGAAGAAATCTTCGTCACGGATGAAGACGAATACTTGCCTCCCCCGCGCAGCATTC
>CAZRHK010000158.1:0-2811 GCA_964599815.1 uncultured Bifidobacterium sp.
AGAGTCCGCCTCGTCTGGCGGGCCGAAGCCCTTTAACTGAATTTCTTCAGCCCGGATGTCTCAGGCGAGGACCGAGAGATTTGATTTGTAAAAAAGCCTAGGGGCGAAATTTTTCAATGCCACCCTGCGGCGCGAACGGTTTATGCCTCGACGGCGCGCAAACGGTTGACGTCAATCTTGACGCCAGGTCCCATTGTTGTGCTGAGGCTGATCTTGCGAAGGTACTTACCTTTTGCAGCAGCTGGCTTTGCGCGTTGTACTTCGTCGAGTACTGCACGCAAGTTTGTTTCAAGATCTGCAGGGCTGAAAGAAGCCTTACCAATGCGAACGTGAACGTTTCCGTAACGGTCGGTGCGGTATTCCACTTTGCCGCCCTTGAACTCGCCCACTGCGCGACCAACATCTGTTGTCACAGTGCCGGTCTTAGGGTTTGGCATGAGACCACGTGGTCCGAGTACACGACCCAAACGACCAACCAACGGCATCATGTCTGGAGTTGCGATCATGAGATCGAAATCCATCATGCCCTTTTCAATTTCTGCAGCGAGATCGTCTGCACCAACGAAGTCTGCGCCAGCGGCACGAGCTTCTGCGGCTGCATCACCTGCAGCAACAACTGCAATGCGCATGGTCTTACCGGAACCTGCAGGAAGTGCAACAGTTCCGCGAACGTTTTGATCTGCTTTACGTGGGTCAACACCCAAACGAATTGCAACGTCGACTGATTCGTCGAACTTTGCACTTGCAGTCTTCTTCACGATGTCGATTGCTTCAGTTGGTGTGTACTGAGCATCGCGGTCGAACAGCGCAACGGCTGCCTTGTATTTCTTTGCTAACGCCATGATGGCTCCCTCTCACTTTCTGTTGTGATGTTTGCTCTGCCCTGGTGAGGTGTTCCGTTGGGCACGAGATTTTTATTGTTGGGTGAAGGTCAGACGACTTTCAAACCCATGCTGCGTGCGGTGCCGCGAATTTGCTGCTTTGCAGCTTCGAGGTCGTACGCATTGAGGTCTGGCATCTTGATGAGTGCTACTGCTTCGATGTCGGCTTCGGTCACTGTTCCGGCAACGGTCTTGCCTGGTGTTTGTGATGCCTTTTCAAGGCCAGCCTTCTGACGAAGAAGTACTGGTGCAGGTGGTGTCTTCAAGATGAAGGTGAAGGTGCGATCTTCAAAGATGCTGATTTCCACTGGAATGATGGTGCCAGCTTGTGCTTCGGTTGCAGCGTTGTACTGCTTAACGAAGTCCATGATCTGCACACCGTGTGGTCCGAGTGCGGTACCAACTGGTGGTGCAGGTGTTGCTTTTCCAGCGGGGATCTGAATTTTTACGATTGCTGCAAGCTTCTTCTTTGCCATGATGTTCTTCCTTTAACGACTTTCTTTTTTGCGATTGCTTTACAGCTTCGCGACCTGACTGAAATCCATTTCGACGAGAGTTTCGCGACCGAAGATGTTGACAAGAACTTTCAACTTCATGTGATCGGTGTTGATCTCTGCAACAGTTCCGTTGAAGTCGGCGAATGGGCCTTCCTTCACGCGAACGCTTTCGCCTTCTTCGTACTCCATCTTTGGAGCCTTGCGCTTTGGCGCATCTTGTCCGTCGCCCTTTGCGGTGAGGAACGTGTCGACTTCGCGACGTGACAACGGAGTTGGCTTCTGACCTTTATGGCTTTGACCAACGAAACCTGTGACGCCTGGGGTGTTGCGAATACAGAACCATGTGTCATCGTCCATTTCGCAACGAACAAGCAAATAACCAGGGAACACTTTTTTCTGCACGGTCTGCTTGCGACCTTGCTTGAACTCAACAACGTCTTCCATTGGAATGACAATTTCGTAGATGCTGTCTGCCATGTCCATTGAGTCGATGCGATTCTTCAGGTTGAGCTCAACCTTCTTTTCGTATCCGGACTGGGTGTGCACCACGTACCACTTGCCTGGCTTTGCCCATGCAGGTGTTTCCGTTGGCTCGTCGTCTTCTTCGTCTGCGGCGTCGTCGGTGAGATCGAGCACCACATCGGGCTCAATTGCTTCTACGACGTCTGTATCAGGCGCGTCTGCTGGGGTAAAAGTGTCGTCGCTCATTGCTTAATCCTTGTAGAGCCAACCAGAGAAATAGCCAAAAACCGCATCGAGTGCACCAACGTAGGTGGTGAAGACCACAACGGTGGCCAAAACAATGAGTGAATACCGGCGGACTTCTGGCCACTTTGGCCACGCCACCTTCTTCATTTCATCGTTCACTTCACGCAAGTACTGCGCTGGTCCGATGCGAGGTTCGTCATGACCCTTTGTGCGAGCCTGCGGCTGAGTGCGCACAGGATTACCCTGCTCGTTGAGGGCTCCCATTCGCTTCAGTGCGCGCTTTTGCTCGCGGTTCAGATCTTGACTTGACATTTCCTTGTTCTCTCTCGTATTCGTTCTCTGCAGGGCAGGAGGGACTCGAACCCCCGACCGTCGGTTTTGGAGACCGATGCTCTACCAACTGAGCTACTACCCTAAGCCCACCCCATCGACATCAAATGATGTCGGCAGAGGATTCCCGGGTTAGCGGGTCTCCTTGTGAGTTGTGTGTCGACGATCGCGCGCGCAGTACTTCTTCATTTCCAAACGCTCGCGGTCGTTGATCTTTGACTTCATGGTGATGTAGTTGCGCTCTTTGCACTCTGTGCATTCGAGCGTGATCTTCACACGCTTATCACTCTTGGCCATTGTTCGGCCCTTTCCTTAAAAACTGATTCGTACTTACTTGAGAATCTTGGTGACGCGGCCTGCACCAACAGTACGGCCACCTTCACGAATAGCGAAAC
>CAZRHK010000159.1:0-2791 GCA_964599815.1 uncultured Bifidobacterium sp.
CCTGTTGGGTTCTCGGGTGTCACCACCTGAAGCTCTACTGGAACAGTTGTTGTTGTCGTTGGCGCAACAGTCGTTGTGGTTGGCGCAAGCGTGGTGGTGGTCGTAGTAGTCGTTGTTGTTGTCGTAGTAGTCGTTGTTGCCACATACGGAACAGTGACCTGCTGAGACGAGGACACCACTTGCCCTGCAGCCGCAAACGCAGTGTTGACGACCGAACCCTCAACATCACCAGTCAATGTTGTGTACACCGCAGTGCACGTGACCGTCTCGTTCACAGCCAATGTTGTCGCAGCTGCTCCGCACGCAAACGGCTCGCCACCGTTGATTTTGTCGTCATCCACAGTGAACTGCACAGGACCAATGGCCACATTGCCAGTGTTTCGAATCACATAGGTATAGGTGATTAGTTGGCCCGCACCGGAATAATTCTCCACATCGGCAGACTTGGAGAGCGACAGTGCCGGAGCAGGGGCAATGGTGGTTGTGGTGGAAACATACGGAACGGTCACCTGCCGTGATGGAGACACAACTTCACCAGCCGCAGCGAATGCTGTGTTCGTTACCGACAAGTCAACATCGCCAGTCAGCGTTGTGTACACCGCAGTGCACGTGACCGTGTCATTCACAGCCAACGTTGTTGCTGCTGGCCCGCATGCGAACGGCTCGCCACCGTTGATCTTGTCGTCATCCACAGTGAACTGCACAGGACCAATGGCCACATTGCCAGTGTTTCGAATCACATAGGTATAGGTGATTAGTTGGCCCGCACCGGAATAATTCTCCACATCGGCTGACTTAGTCAACGACAACGCTGGTGCCGGCAGTGGCGAGTTGTAAAACGTGCACAGCACGTCTTCACCTTCTCCCAGAACAATTGTTGCCACATTGTCAACAACAGATGTTGACCCTGTTGTCTGATTGGCAATACTGCACGCCACGCGGTCAAGACCCCAGGTTGACGGCACTGACTCCGTCACTGTGTAGGTTCCGAATGCAGTGATCCCACTAAACACTCTTGTGTTCGCGGCCGTACCGTCATCGGTCAACGTGAACGATGTCAATGGTGACGGCGATCCAACGAATGAGAATTCAGTAGAACCTTCTGGAGTAGCTTGCTTCACAATCGTGATTGAAGACGGAAGCGTTACCGCCGCGCTGCTTAACGATCGGTCCTTGTTTCCTGAACTGCAGTTATCAACGTTCGAGCAGGCCAAGTCAATGAGCCGCATGTGATAGGGCGAACCAGCGATGGCAGCTGAGGAGTTGCCTGCACCCCAATCAATTCGGGATGCAATATGACCACCCCAGGCCAACACAACTTCTTCGTGACTAGCAGTGAAGTAGACACTCACGCGGGTTTGACTTGTCTCTGCGTAGGTTCCTGAGTATGTGTATGCCGATGGATTGGCAGGTACCGCACATGTTGCTGTCCCACACAAATCGCCGGTATTCGAGACCGATGCTCCGCCACTTGGGAAAGTGGCGCCATATGCAGTGAAAACTTGACTACCCAACTGTGTGACGCCAGCACCACTGACTCGACTGTCTAACGGAATTGCCAGAGTTGATGTGGGTGCCGCGCATGTAAGGCCCGCACACGCGTCTGCAGCAGAGACTGTTCTACCGACGGACGTAATGTAGTCAATTGCGTGATGTCCTGACTGAGTTGCATCCCATTCAAGATCTGCTTTGTACGTCTGTCCAACGATCAGATTTGAAAAAGTTGCTCGATACGGAACAGAGTCACCTTCTGCATATTCCGAATTGCTCGTTCCCAAGTTTCCGGTTTGCCATTGCGAAGGATGCGATGTATCGCACACCGTTCCCAGATTTGCGCATTGCTCAAGATCGGCAGACGGCTTCACTGCAGCTTGCAGTGGAGAGTCCCATCGCCCCACAACAACGACCGAGATGGCAATCAAAATGCCCACCACAATCCACAAGAAGAGTCTCGCTTCCTGTGACAACCCTTTCGAGTCGAATGGATAGTTCCTGTCTTCGCCCATGACAACTTCCTTTACTGAAAGAAAGCTCCACCAAAGGTCTGGGGTATTGCTTACGTGTGAGGAACAACCGAAGTCCGGGGCTGCAATCACAGAGTTTTCTGCGACAACGTCACCGTAACGATGTGTCATCAAATCCTCAAGAGATGATTGTCCCTATCTCCTATTTTGGGAATAAATACTGCTCTATTTACTTACTTTTTTGTCAACAGAACATATGGTCTGTTTATGAAACAAAAACTGATTCCATTTGCGATATTGCTACTTGTTCTCTCCATGCTCGCAACGCCGAATGTTGTTGCGGCGAAGAATCCCCAACACCAAACTGAGAGCCTGCAGCCGACTCGCATCGTTAGCTTTCGGCCGTACTACGGCTATTCACCCACTCGAGTTACAGCTCGTTTGTCGCAATCTGAGGTCGACATTGTTCGTCGTCTGCAAACCTTGGCTAATTCATGGACCTCAGCAACACCCCCGCCAACAAATCTTCTGAATTGGAGAATTGAACCTTCAGTCGCAGGTTCCCCCACAATTTCTCTAGCCATTGATGCGTTTCACGAAGCACGAGCATTTCTTTCTGTTCCCTATAACTCCGGCACAGTGCAGATTGCAATCATTATTGGCAGGACTCAGAAATACATTCAAGAGCAGGTAGCAGAGTTTGGTTGCAAACCAACCCTCGCAACTTCAAACGGCATCTACTTAATGGGTGCAACAATTTGCAACAGAAACGTCATCGTCATAAATCTCACGGGTTATTTGTTTTTGCGAAGCATTACACAGCCAAT
>CAZRHK010000160.1:0-2745 GCA_964599815.1 uncultured Bifidobacterium sp.
GCTCACCATTCAGCGTTACAAAGGATCTCATGATTCGCTCTGCAGAACTTGCTGAGAAACTTGATGTTCGTTTGCATACGCACTTTGCAGAAAATGCCGAAGACGATGATTTTTCTATCGCAACATTTGGCTGCCGACCATTTGAGTATTTGAAAGAAGTTGGCTGGCTCAGCAATCGCACTTGGGTGGCACATTGCGTCATGCCAAATGCCGATGAGATTGTGCAACTTGGCGCGGCTGGAATTGGTGCTGCGCATTGCCCCTCGTCCAATCTCATTTTGGCGTCCGGAATTTCGCCCGTTGTTGATTTGCGTCGTGCGGGTGTGCACGTTGGTTTAGGTGTTGATGGTTCGTCAAGTGCTGACTCCGCGTCACTGTGGTTAGAGGCACGTCAAGCAATGTTGCTGGCCAAATTGCGTAGTGGTGCAGATGCTGCAGACGCACGTATGGCGTTAGAAGTTGCCACTATTGGTGGAGCCGGATGTCTTGGTCGCATTGGTGAGATTGGCCAAATTGCGGTTGGTCTTGTTGGCGACATTGCTATTTGGGATCTCACGGGAATTCAATTCGCAGGTGCAATTGCAGACCCAGTGGAAGGGTGGTTGCGATGTGGGCCCACCTCTGCGCGCGACACCATTGTGCATGGTCGCGCTGTTGTGCGAAATGGAGCTCTTGTGAGTAACAAAGTGGACGAGATGATGCGGTCACACACTCGTCTTGCTGCAGAGATGCAGAAGTTGAACTCATAATGCTGTCTGCTTTTTTTCTGAGTTTCGGTGTCATCTTTGTTGCCGAGTTGGGTGACAAGAGCCAATTGATGGCGCTTGCATTCGCGACTCGATTCAAAACCTGGCCTGTACTTGTAGCAATCACTTTGGCAACAGGAATTGTGCACTTAATTTCCGTGGCCATTGGTGGGGCAGTAGGAAGTGCGTTGCCCACAGATTTCATCAACATTGTTGGTGCGTTGGCGTTTATTGGTTTTGGTATTTGGACACTTCGTGGTGACGAACTCACCGAAGAAGACGAGAAGAGTACGCACATCACGTCGCGCCACGTGATCGTTTCTGTTGGCACTGTGTTTTTCTTGGCGGAACTGGGCGACAAGACAATGCTGGCAACTGTCACCTTGGCAACGTCGGAAGGTTTGGTTGGCGTGTGGGCAGGCTCAACCTTGGGCATGGTGGCAGCCGATGCGCTGGCGATTGTTGTTGGCAAAGCGCTGGGTGATCGCTTGCCAGAGAAAGCCATTCGTATTGGTTCGTCTATTGCATTCTTTGTGTTTGCAACGTTGATGTTGATAGACGCATTGCGCTAAGGCGGAGAACTAACATCGCACCGTGAATCTTTTTGGTGAAGTTGTTGTCACGATGCTGGTCATTCTTGACCCTCCGGGAAACACTCCTATCTTCTTGTCGGTCACACAGAATCTCACTGAGAAAGAACGTCATAAGGCTGCGTACCTAGCAATTAGTACTGCATTTCTTGTTATTTCCATCTTCGCTATAGGCGGTCAAACGATTCTTGACTACCTCAATGTGTCTGTTCCAGCTCTTCAAGGTGCAGGTGGAATGTTGCTGTTACTTGTTGCGTTGCAATTGCTGTACGGCAAGGGCCACGAGAACAGTTATGAGGCGGCAAGCCCAGAACAACGCACGTCAATTGCCATGGTTCCGCTCGGTACTCCGTTATTGGCAGGCCCTGGAACAATTGTTGCCACCATTGTGTTTTTTCAAGAGGCAAATGGCGCCACTGAATGGCTTAGCGTTCTTGCAGGAATTGCTGTTGCGCTGTCGGTGTCACTTGTTGCGCTTCGATTCAGTGGAATCGTTGTGAAAATCTTCCGACCTGCCGGAGTTATCCTGCTTGCGCGAGTCGCGGGAATGATTTTGGCCGCTGTTGCTGTGCAGATGATTGCGGATTCAGTGACTGCGTTTGTTCGCGCAGCGTAGAAGTTAGGCGCCCCAGCGGCCTTGACCGAATCGGTAACCCACCGATCGAACAGTCTGAATCAAGTTGGCGTGTTCTTCGCCCAGCTTTGCGCGTAAACGACGAACATGTACGTCCACCGTTCGCGCACCGCCGTAGTACTCGTATCCCCACACGCGTGACAACAACATCTCTCGTGTGAACACTTTGCCAGCGTTTTGTGCCAGGAACTTCAACAACTCATATTCCATGAACGTGAGATCAAGTGGTCTGCCATTAAACGACGCCTGATACGTCTCAAGGTTCAACACCAAACCAGAGTGTTCAACAAGTTCTGGTCGAGCACCACCGTCTACAGCTGAGAACAAGTGTCGTAGGCGAGCTTCTAATTCGCGCGGATGAAACGGTGTCAAACAAAAGTCGTCAAACAAATCGTCACGCAATTCAAGATCACCTAGTTGCGCACCCGACAACAACACCAGTACTGAATTGACGGGATTGTCGCGCTTGCGAACAGCGCGAGCGAATGCCCACGCAGATTCGGGGTCGTCGTCACATGTAATGATGGCGCCCATCCAGCCTTGTTGTGGCTCAATCTTGCTGGCCTCATCGGCACCTGAGACTGCTTTCCATCTGTACCCACCCATGTCAAGGGTGCGCGCCAAATCCGGTGATGGAGTTCCGGGGAACACAACAATCATGTCGGGCGCGCTCATGGTGTGGTTACAACGACTTCAGATAGCGGTTGAGTTCGTACGGGGTGACCTGGGTCTTGTAACCCATCCATTCATGACGCTTGTTGCGCAAGAACCAATC
>CAZRHK010000161.1:0-2709 GCA_964599815.1 uncultured Bifidobacterium sp.
AGTGCTTGGTCCATTGCGCGAAGTCTTTGGCTCAACATGCGAATCACGTTCCACAACAAGTGATTTGATGTGTCGAGTTGTGCACGAACTGCTGAGTATGGAATTTCAAGAACAGTGGATGTTTCAAGTGCGCGAGCACCAGCCGAACGTGGGCTCTTATCCAACATTCCCATCTCGCCGAAGAGGTCGCCTTCGTCCATGAGTGCAATGACGCTTTCACGATGATCAAAGGGACGGTTACCAATTGCGATTGCAATGCGACCGGAGAGCACAACATAAATGGTGTCGGGGTCGTCGCCAGCCTCAAACAAGACATCACCGCGAACAAGTTCTCGGGTCTTTCCGGCCGAAGCAATCGTGGAGAGCATCTCTGCGGGTGCGTTCGCAAAGAATTCCGTGTCAGCAAGTACCTGTTCGTGTGCCATAGCGTTTATGACGGTACTACCCTTCGGTCATGGCTGAAAATGAGACTGTTTGGACAATCATCGTGGCGGCCGGGTCCGGGCTCAGATTCGGCAGTGCCAAGCAGTTCGAAGCCATTGGTGGCAAGCCGATCGTGCAGTGGGCCATAGACGAAGCGTCTAAGCACTCAGCGGGCGTCATAGTGGTGCTACCGAAGGGAATGGCAGACGGTCCAGGCCAAGTAGAGGGCGGCGCAACGCGAAGTGAATCGGTGAGAAAAGGCCTGAATGCCGTCCCCGAGGAAGCCACCATTATTTGTGTTCATGACGCCGCTCGACCTTTTGCTAGCCCCACTGTTTTTCACCGAGTGATCTCCGCGGTGGTGGACGGGGCTGACGCTGCTGTTCCTGGCATTCCAGTTGTCGACACCATCAAACAAGTGAACGAATCGAATGTTGTGGTGTCAACGCCACGCCGCGAAACATTGCGCGCTGTGCAAACCCCGCAAGCGTTTCGCGCATCGTCACTTCGTAAAGCGCATGCATCTGGTGGCGAAAGCACAGACGATGCAACATTGATTGAAAAGATTGGTGGCGAAGTCATGGTGGTGGATGGCGAAATTGTCAACAGAAAAATCACCACTCGCGAAGATTTGGAATGGGCTGTTGCTCACGCAGATCACTTGTTGCATGGAGAAGTCTGATGATTGATATTCGCGTTGGTCAAGGTTTTGACATTCACCGATTTGCAGATGCACCAATTGATGGTCGAGTTCTTATCTTGGGTGGCGTTGCATTCCCAGATGAACGAGTTTTGGTTGGACATAGCGATGCAGACGTCATTGCACATGCAGCAGCAGATGCGCTTCTTGGTGCAGCGGGGCTTGGTGATATCGGCCAGCATTATCCAGACACCGATCCTGAATGCAAAGGTGCTAACTCGCTCAGCATTCTGCGTGATGTGGCCGAAAAGGTTCGCGCGAACGGTTGGCGAATTGGAAACGTTGACTGCAGTGTTGTGTGTGAATCACCAAAGATTGCGCCTGTTCGCGATGAAATGATTCGACTTCTCACTGAAGCGGCGGGTGCGCCCGTTAGCGTGAAGGGTCGTCGCGCCGAGGGTCTCGGTGCACTTGGCCGCGCTGAAGGCATTGCCTGTTTTGCGTCTGCCGTCATCATCAAGGAGTAAGCGCCATGGCGCCACGCAAATCATCAAAGCCGAAAGTGAATCTTGGTCCTCCAGGACGCAAGCCAGGCGGCCGCAATACCGGTAGTCGCAACTCGTCGTCACAAGGTGCATCGAAGTCGTCTGGTCGTCCAGCCAAAGCTGGCCCCAAAGGTGTTGTTCGTCGTAACGGAAGTGGAGAGTCAGACCCCACTCGCGGCAAAGCACGCACAAGTGCTCCACGTGCAGGTGCACGTCGCGGTGTTGAACCACGTCGCAATGCGCCAGTTGCAAAAGGTCTCGGCGGTGAACAGATTGAAGGTCGTCAAGCAGTTCGTGAATTGCTCATTGGACAGAAGCGCAAGGTTCGTGAGATTTGGATGGCATCAGATATTGATCCAGCACCAATTCTTGATGACATTGAAGAATTGGCTCACGCCCAACGTGTTGCAATTTTGGAAGTTCCACGTCGCAAGATTGAGGAGACTGCACGAAGCGAAGCGCCTCAAGGAATCATTGCGTTTGCCGCGCAACTTGAAGAAGCATCGTTTGCAGAAATGTTGAAGACGCGAAATGGTGTTGCACCATTTCTTGTTGCGGTTGACGGCGTGACAGACCCAGGCAACCTCGGCGCCTTGTTGCGTTGTTGCGATGGCGCCGGCGTTACTGGTGTTGTTTTGCCAAAGCATCGTGCAGTGCACGTGACGCCAACTGTTGCCAAGACATCGGCTGGTGCAGTCGAGCACGTGCCAATGACTCTTGTGTCTGGTCTTCCCACTGCCATTCAGCAGATGCGCGATAAGGGCATTTGGGTGGTTGGTCTTGACGATGCCAGCCGTGACACGTTGTTCGACATTGGCAAGTTCGCCGACGAAGGCATCTGCATTGTGCTGGGTGCCGAAGGATCAGGCTTGTCCCGTCTAGTTCGCGAGCGCTGTGACACCGTGGTCAGCATTCCCATGCTGGGGCAGGTGTCGTCACTGAACGTCTCGGCCGCGGCTGCGTTGGCAACGTATGAAGTCACGCGTGTGCGAGAGGCAAGACGCGCCTAGGCTTAGGGGTCTCGCCGGGTTAGCTCAGTGGTAGAGCAACGCACTTGTAATGCGTAGGCCGTGGGTTCAACCCCCACACCCGGCTCCATTC
>CAZRHK010000162.1:0-2689 GCA_964599815.1 uncultured Bifidobacterium sp.
CACGTAACTCCATCTTGACCGCTGGTATGGCTGGACTTGTTGCAGGCGCTGTTTCTATGGGTCTTGGTGAATATGTGTCGGTGAGTTCACAAAGTGATGCCGAGCGAGCCGACATTGCAAAAGAAAAGTGGGAACTGGAAACCATGCCAGATCACGAGCTTGATGAACTCACCGCTATCTATGCGGCAAAGGGTCTCCCGCAAGTTCTTGCCCGCGAAGTAGCCGAAGAACTCACAAAACACGATGCACTAGGCATTCACCTGGCAGAAGAACTTGGCATCACAACCACCACCTCCGCACGCCCCGTTCAAGCCGCCGTTGGTTCTGCAGTTGCATTCACAACTGGTGCCGCCATCCCGTTAGCAACTGCCGCCATTGCAACGTCTGACTCGCGAATTATCACCACACTCGTCGTCGTCACTATTTCAC
The DNA here is from genome assembly GCA_964599815.1 of uncultured Bifidobacterium sp. GTDB lineage: Bacteria > Actinomycetota > Acidimicrobiia > Acidimicrobiales > Ilumatobacteraceae > UBA2093. Next base: position 430 of record CAZRHK010000162.1, read on the forward strand.
TTGCAGGCCTAGGTTGGGCCGGGGCTCGATTTGGCCAAGCCGACACCAAGAAGCCAACAGTGCGCGTTGTTGTTGGTGGCTTAATTGCCATGGGAATCACCATGTTGGTGGGCAACCTTTTCGGCGCGGCCATCGCATAATCGGTTCTACTATTTGCTATCGCCCACCCATAAGGGCGAGACTGCAGGCATGAGTCTTCAAACAGAAAACGACATCGCCCTCGTTGACCAAGCACTCGATGCGCTTCTCGCAGAGTGTGACCCAAAGAAAGTAGACGACATTACGTTTCGTGGTGCGCGCTTTGATGCGGGTCTTGCATGGGTTCACTTTCCAAAAGGACACGGCGGACTTGGACTTCGTCCCGAATTGAACAAACGAATTGAAGAACGTCTTCGTCAAGCAGGTGCAAAAGCACAGAACCCTGCAAGTTTCTTCATGGCGCTTGCCGGGCCAACCATCGTCACGCACGGAAGCGAAGATGTGAAGAAGCGTTTCTTACGCCCAATGTTCACCGGCGAAGAACTGTGGTGTCAGCTGTTCTCCGAACCAGGCGCAGGAAGTGACTTTGCTGGTCTTGGAACAAAAGCAGTGCGCGACGGTGACGAATGGATTATCAACGGTCAGAAAGTGTGGAACACGCTTGCACACTTGGCCGATTGGGGAATGTTGGTCACTCGTACAGACCCAGATTCACCGAAGCACAAAGGAATGACCTACTTCGCGCTCGACATGAAAGCACCTGGTGTTGAAGTACGTCCGTTGCGACAGATCACAGGTGAAGCTGAATTCAACGAGGTGTACATGACCGATGCCCGAGTTCCCGATGCTCATCGCATTGGCGAAGTGGGCGAAGGATGGCGTGCAGCATTAACAACGTTGATGAACGAGCGCACCGCAATTGGTGGAGGCGGCGGCGGCAACGCAAAGCGTCGCGGCCCTATTGATGAAGCAATCAAGATCTGGCACAGCCGTCCTGTAGAAGCACGCAGTGAAGGTCACAAAGATCAACTCATGCGTTTGTTCTGCAAGAGCGAAGCACTGCGTCTCACCAACATGCGCGCAGCTCAAGCAGCAAAAGCAGGCAACCCCGGACCAGAGGGCTCCATTTCGAAATTGATGCTTGCCGACTTCAACAAGAAAGTCACCGAGTTCAGTATTGAGTTGATGGGTGCAGAAGGAATGGTTGACTACGACTTCTCGTTCCGTCGACCCGATTCATTGTCGGTGGATGGCTCTGAAGGTGGAGTTCGTCATGCGTTCTTGCGTGTTCGTGCAAACTCTATTGAAGGTGGCACTAGCGAAATTATGCGCAACATTTTGGGTGAACAGGTTCTTGGTCTTCCAGGCGAACCTCGCGTAGACAAAGACATTGCGTGGAGCAAAGTTCCACGTAGCTAACTCACCAACTCACGACAAAAAGAAGAGCCACCGCTGTCGCGGTGGCTCTTCCACTTTGGAGGTGTCGTTGAGTTATTTATGCGGCACGAAGACCAGAGAGACCGCGACTGATGAATTGAACAATCGCATCTTTCACTGGAATCATTCCGTACACAATGCATCCGTCAACACAGATGGTCATCCATGATTCGCGCATGGAGCCAGTCATTGTTGAAACGATGCTGATGTCAAGAGCCCACACGAGAAGAATGCTCACGGCGAGTGTGATGTGATCCTTGATAATGGGCAAGCGGTTGATGATTGCATCCAACTTGACGGTGCTGGTGATGCTGTGGAACACAGGCATGACAGCGCCGAGGAGGATGGCCAACAAGATAAGTGAGCCAAGTGTGTACATAGGGTTACCTCTTTCGAGTAAGCCCCCGCCCACCAGCGACTGTAACGAATGTCACACAGAAGTGGTGGATATCCACAGGCCTTCTGAAGGCCTTGATGTACAAGGGTTTCCCGAGGTCTAAGGTGTGGAAATGATTCGGATTCGCCAGATTGCCCTGGTAGCCAGCGACTTCAACAATGCCGTTCACGACTTGTCAACGGCCCTCGATGTCGATGTCATCTACCGAGACCCGGGCGTTGCCCAGTTTGGATTACAGAATGCTTTGTTCTGCATTGGTGATCAGTTTTTGGAGATTGTCTCCCCCATTGCAGACAACACCACGGCCGGTCGACTGCTTGAAAAACGTGGCGGCGATGGCGGATACATGGCCATTTACGACACCGACAATGTTGACGAACTTGTCGCGAATGCGAAGCAACGTGGTGTGCGATTTGTCTGGGAAGGATCAGTTCCGGGAATAAGAGG
>CAZRHK010000163.1:0-2682 GCA_964599815.1 uncultured Bifidobacterium sp.
AGCTGGGGATCCATGTTGGCCATCGGCCGCTCGTACCTCGAGTTCTCACCATGGGAGACCTACTTCCCTGTCGCAATGATTGCGTTCACGGTTCTGTCCACTAACTACTTCGGCGACTACGTTCGCGCACAGCTCGACAAGAGGGAGTCAAAGATATGAGCCCCGTATTGAAGCTCACCGATCTTTCGGTGTCCTTTAACACTCCACGCGGAAAGCTGAAAGCAGTTCGCGGAGTCACTATTGAACTCAATGCCGGCGAAAGCTTAGGCGTTGTAGGTGAATCAGGTTCTGGCAAGACCGTGTTGTCTCGCGCCACCATGGGCCTGTTGCCACGCACCGCAGAGCGCACTGGCACTGTTGAATACCTTGGTAAAGACATCTCCAACTACAGCGCGAAAGAAGTTCGCGACCTGTGGGGCACCGGAATGGCCATGATCTTCCAGGACCCCATGACTGCATTGAACCCAGTGCGTCGTATTGGTGATCAGTTAACCGAGAGTCTCATTGTTCGTCTTGGCATGGACAAGAACGCTGCAAAAGAAAAGGCGATTGCTCTTTTGAAGCGTGTTCGTATTCCTGACCCAGACGCAATGATGCGCAAGTTCCCCTACCAGTTGTCTGGTGGTATGCGTCAGCGCATCATGATCGCAATTGCAGTGTCCTGTAACCCTGAAATGTTGTTTGCAGACGAACCAACAACTGCACTTGACGTAACCGTGCAGGCCCAGGTGTTGGAGTTGTTGTCAGAACTTCGCAAAGAGTTCAACATGGCAATGATTCTCGTCACCCACGACCTTGGTGTTGTGGCTGGCCACACCGACAAGATTGCAGTTATGTACGCAGGCGACGTTGTGGAATATGCACCAACACGTCAGTTGTTCACCAACATGAAGATGCCGTACACCGAGGCATTGTTGAAGTCCATTCCGCGACTTGAGACACCAACCGGCACACGTCTTCCAGTTATCGAGGGTCGCCTTCCCGACCCCACCAAAGACGAGCCCGGTTGCCCTTTTGCAAACCGTTGCCCATACGTCACCGACAAGTGTCGTGCAGAAAAACCACCACTCACAGACGGTGGCAATAACCACTTCTATCGCTGCTGGTTCCCAATCGGAGGAGGACAGTAATGGCTGGCACAGGCAAAGCTCATATGCGACCAGAGGGCGACCGCGTCCTCGTGGTTGAAGACCTCACGGTTGAATTCAAAGTTGGTAAGGGCAATGTTGTTAAGGCAGTGTCTGGCGTCAGTTTCGACCTTGTTCGTGGCGAGACACTCGCAGTTGTAGGTGAATCTGGCTGTGGTAAGTCCACTCTTGGAAAAGCCATTCTGCAGTTACCAAAGCCCACCAGTGGATCGGTGAATTTCCTCTCGAAGGAACTCACCACCATGGGCAAGTCTGAACTGCGCGACATGCGTCCTGCGATGCAGATGATTTTCCAGGACCCCATTTCGTCTCTTGACCCACGTCTCCCTGTTAGCGAAGTTCTTGCAGAACCACTGCGCGTGTGGAACCGCGGTAACCAGGTAGAGATCGACGCAAAGATCGACGAACTTCTCACTGCAGCAAACCTCGACCCTGCGGTTGTGCGCGACCGTCGTTCATACGAATTCTCCGGTGGCCAGTGTCAGCGCATCAGCATTGCTCGTGCACTTGCACTTGACCCCACCATGATCATTTGTGACGAGCCAGTGTCTGCATTGGACGTTTCTGTTCAAGCGCAGATTCTGAACTTGTTGCAAGACATGAAGGACCGCTACGGCCTCACACTCATCTTCATCTCGCACGACTTGGCTGTGGTGAAGGCAGTGAGCAACCGCGTCATGGTGATGTATCTGGGCAAAGTGTGTGAAGTGGGAACTCCAGACGAGATCTACCAAAACACCAAGCACCACTACACCAAGGCCTTGGTGGGTTCAGTGCCCATCCCGGACCCAGATCGCCCACTGAGTGGAAATCTCATTCAAGGTGAGCCACCATCGCCAGCAAACCCACCCTCTGGTTGTCGCTTCCGCACACGTTGCCCAATGGCAACAGAACTGTGTGCCCAGGAAGAGCCTCAGTTGCGTGAAGTGTCGGTTGGTCACTTTGTGGCCTGCCACCACCCCATCGGCGAATAACTCTCCACTTGCCGCGGCAACAGTCGCTTCCCTTTGGAGGAGAACAACTCCCAGGAGACGGCTCTGCTGTGCTGTACCCCGACTTTCTCCATGCGGGCGACGCAGACGCCACATTCGACGAGTTGTTGAGAGAGACCCCCTGGGAGCAACCTCAATTGGCCATGTTTGGCAACATTGTCACCGAACCTCGAAAGTCAGCGTGGCATTCAGACGTCACCACATACGCCTACTCCGGCGTTGAACGCGTGGCGCACCCCATGACCTCTCTCTTACGCAACCTGGCAACACAGTGCAGTGCGGTCACCCACACCGAATTCAATGGCGTCCTGGTGAACTTTTACAAAGACGGCAACGACCATCTGGGCTGGCATGCCGACAATGAGATTGTGAATGGCCCCGAACCAACGATTGCGTCGGTCAGCCTCGGTGCAGAACGGCGCTTCGATTTTCGACACAACGAAACAGGTGAAGTGGTGAAGGTTCTTCTCCCCCACGGCTCACTGTTAGTGATGTCGGGCTTGAGCCAAACATGCTGGCAGCACCGCATACCTAAAGAAACT
>CAZRHK010000164.1:0-2632 GCA_964599815.1 uncultured Bifidobacterium sp.
CAAAGGGCATCAACGCATCTGGCAAGCTTGACCAACGAACTGCAATTGCACTTGGCGTCGTCGCCCCTCCAGCAGTTCAAATTTCTGTCTTCCCTGTACAAGGTCCATGTTCTTTTGAGAACACCTGGCACGCACCTCGTGGCGGCGGTCGTCTCCACCTTGGTGTTGACATCATTGCAAACGAGGGAAATCTCATCTATGCAGTTGCCGACGGAACAATTACAAAGGTGTACAGCACAGCAACAGACAAGCTCGCCGGAAATGGTGTTCGTTTAACAACTGCTGATGGTACGTACTTCTTCTACGGACACTTCAAGGCCATCGCAGATGGAATCACCATTGGCACCAAGGTGAAGGCTGGACAAGTTATTGGTTACAACGGAAAGACCGGCGGAACCAACACTCCTCACCTTCACTTCGAAGTTCACCCACGCGGTGGCGAAGCCATTGATCCAACCGCCATTGTTGCTGCAGTGGATGCATGCAACGTCACAGCACCACGTTCTTAATCCATTCGCTTCACAATCTCTTCCGGTCCGCCACTGATCCAAGGCGGGCCGGAAGTTTGTGTTTATGGCTTAATTTCGTAGAACGCGTTGATGTTGTGCTCTACGTCTAAACGCTTGAACTGACTAAATCCTGCGGCACGCGCCATATCTTCGGCTTTCTCGCCAGATAAGCCGAGAGTTCCGAGTCCTTCTCCGTCGGGGCTAGACATAGCAGACGACATACAACTGAGAACACTGATGCCGTACAACAGAGAAGCCATTGGATTTTTCGTAACGTTCAGTTCAAGAGAGTCGTGAGCTTTGATATCTACTAACAACCAGGTTCCGTCATCGTTGAGAGACTGGCGAATGGTTTTCATCATCTCTGTGGGATGAGTCATGTCGTGAATACAGTCGAATGTGCAGATCAAGTCAAACTTTCCATCAATTGGTTTTTCGCGCGGATCTGCAAACGAGACATTCGCCAAGTTTTCTTGGCGAAGTCTCTCATCTGCTCGATTGAGTGCATAACGAGAGATGTCATAACCAACTACTTCTGATTGCGGGAATGTCTTTCCAAGAAGAATCGCCAAACCGCCGGAACCGCACCCAATATCTGCGACGCGAATCCCGTTTTCCAATCGTTCCCTCATGCCAGTAAGTGCCGGAACCACGCGTGGTATCAAGAAATTCTGGTTCCATGGTTCAAAACTGCGCTCAATGCCAACAGCTCCTTCGGGTCCGTGCGAGTCGTAGTCATACCCAATGCCTGTTCGAAACGATTCGGGCATGTTGTTCAATGCACCCATTGTTTGTGGCAACCGATGAAACATTCCCATTCCGTACGCAGGATGTGTGGGCGACGCAAGGACCAGCGCTGCTTCCGGTGAGAGATAAAACTCGGGATCAACTGCAGAAAGATCTTTGCAGGACACGATGTTTGCGGCCACTTGATTGTGCAACCATTCGCGAACCCAACGCTCATGCAATTCCGTTTTTGCCGCCAAAGAATGCGACGTCTCGCCGCCAGCACTGTCTGCTAAAGCTTCATAGAGACCGAGACGATCACCGAGATGAATCATTCCAGATGTCACTGCGCCCTCGAGTTTCGAGAACACAATGAACGAAAACATTTTGAGAGCGTCTGGGTTGATTTCTGGTTGGGCCATAACCAAACCTTACGCTCAATTGAAGATGCAATAGATCAATTAATAGGTGCGTAGATCTTCTGGGAGATGGTCGTTGCCAGAGAGGGTTCTTAAACCGAAGGTAATTCCATCTCCTAGTTTGAGTGCTGCAACAACGTTGATGGTGGCATGACCGATCACAAATCTCTCCCATTCCCATGGAGTTGGTTGCAACCCGAGCATGTGGCAAATTGCAACACTTCCAGTCCCCGCATGGCAAATAAGGGCGATGCGTTTTCCATGCTCGTAAGACGGCGCTTCAGACCACACTGGAAGTGAATTGTCTGTTCGAACTAGACCCTGCTTCTCAAGGAATGCAGACGTACCCTCATTAATTCGATTGACGAAGTCTGAGACGTTTTCTCCACCGTCGAGTCCTAACCAACGATCGTGAGAGTTCTTTTGTTTTTCTGCTTTCCATGCCTCTTGTGCACGTTCCTCCGGCGTTCCGTGCCACATGGGGTCACGAATCTCCTCAAGCCAATCTCCGATGACAATCTCTCGATTCAAGACTCGTAGAACGGGTTCGGCAGTTTGTTTGGCACGCAACAACGGTGAGACAAAAATTTCGTCGAATGTTGAGTGGCGCAGAGATTCGGCAAGCAACTCAGCCTGCTGAAAGCCCAACTTTGTCAAAGGTGGATTCACCACATTTAAGCCATCTTTCACCCACTCTGGTTGGGCGTGCCGAATGATGATGATTTCCATGTACTACTCCACCGGGACTTTGAAATCGATAGCACATGAGTCAAATGCTTTTTGAAACTGCCCCTGATACTGCGCCAAGTTTGCGTTTGCCCCACTGACATCGACGATGCTGGCCAGTTCGGCCCCAAGGCAATCCAGTTCTACATCAGTCAAAGACAAATTAAAGATGGCAGCGACTAGCCGACCTTCTTCACGGACTTCGGAGGATTCATTTGGAGGAGATGACGGAGGATCGGTTTGTGTTGGAGA
>CAZRHK010000165.1:0-2626 GCA_964599815.1 uncultured Bifidobacterium sp.
GCCGCCACTTCATCGCATGCTTCTTCAGCTCCGTCAATGCACGCCACCACTTCCGTTGGGCGTTCGCGCAACAAGTCACGCTTCATCTCAATTGTCCGTGACCAATCGTCATCAACTGCGGACACCCACTGACCGATATCCAATGGCCGAGCACCAACCCGTAGTCGCGCTGCGTCGGACGCACCGGGCAAATACTCAAACGGAATCGCTACAGAACGACGAAACCCCGAGCCAGTGCCCGGGGTTTCGCGTAAAAGTGGTTGCCGATCAAACGGCGTAAATGGATCGTTGTGAAAAACGATGCTCACTTAGGTGGCATACGAATGCCACCGTCAACTCTGATGGTTTCGGCATTCATGTAGCTGTTAGTGACGCACTCAAGCACCATTGATGCAAGCTGTTCTGGCTTACCCAACTTCTGTGGGAAGAGAACACCCTTTTGCAACTGTGCTTTGAATGCTTCGCTCTGGTCGCCCGAACCGTAGATGGGAGTGTCGATAAGACCAGGAGCAACGGTGTTCACGCGAACGCCAACTGCTGCGAGGTCACGAGCAACTGGCAATGTCATGCCGACAACGCCACCCTTAGATGCTGAGTATGCGTTCTGGCCAATTTGGCCATCGAATGCTGCAACAGATGCAATGTTCACAATTGCGCCGCGCTCGCCGTCTTCCAATGGCTCGGTCTGGCTCATTGCAGTTGCTGCAATGCGAATTGCATCGAAGGTGCCGATGAGGTTGATGGCGATGACCTTCTTGAACGCATCGATGTTTGCTGCGGAGTCGTAGCTGCCATCTTTGCCAATGGTGCGCTGCGCCCAACCGATACCAGCTGAGTTAATGAGAACTCGAAGTGGTCCCATGGACTTTGCCATCTCCACTGCATTGATGATGTCTTCCGTGTTGGTGACGTCGACTGCGCAGAACACTGCGTTGCCAACTTCCTTCGCAAGTGCTTCGCCTTGCTCTTTCTGACGATCAAGGTCTGCAATAACGACCTTGGCCCCGCCCTTAGCGAGGAGACGAACCGAGGCTGCACCGATACCCGATGCTCCTCCCGTAACAATTGCGCTGACGCCTGAAATATCCATTCCGTCAGGCTACGCAACCATGTGGCATTCCACCCAGCCCAAGGCAACTACCGAATGGCGTCCTGAGAGGCCGCCACAGCCAATGAATCCACGTAATCGTTCATGGGGTCACCGCTGTGACCTTTTACCCATGTGAACTCAATATTTCCGCGGGCGTTCACCATGTCAATGAACGGCTCCCACAAATCTCTATTGGCGACCGGTTGGCGTTGAGAGTTCTTCCAGCCCCGCTGCAACCAGCCTTTCCACCAGCCGTCGTTGAAGCACTTCACCACGTATGTGGAGTCGGACACAATGATGAGCCGGCGAGGATCATCAAAGAATCGCTTCACTGCATCAAACGCAGCCAGAACTTCCATGCGTTGATTCGTGGTGTGTGGCTCTCCACCACTTGCGTGTTCGGAGCCTCGAGGAGACACCGCCCATGCCCATCCGCCGGGGCCGGGATTTCCCGAACAGGCACCATCTGTGTAGACCACCACAGTGTCGTCAGAAAATTCCATAACGACGATTGTTCACCATCTCACACGCCCCGACACGCATTTGGACAAATTGGTGGGAGAATGATGTCGTGATCTTTGACGATTTCGTCCACCAGTTACCCGACACCGACCCGGGCGAAACGCAAGAGTGGCTCCAATCGCTTGATGCAGTTGTTGATGTCCACGGAAAGAACAGAGCGCAGTACCTGCTTGCACGCTTGCTAGAGCGCGCACACGACAAGCAAGTTAGTTTCCCCGCCACGGTGTCAACGCCGTATGTCAATACCATTCCGCGTGAAGACGAACCATGGTTCCCTGGTGATGAACACATTGAACGTCGCATTCGTGCATACGTTCGCTGGAACGCAGCTGTCATGGTGACGCGCGCCAACTACACATCTGAAGGAATTGGCGGTCACCTGTCAACGTTCGCCAGCTCGGCAAGTTTGTATGAAATTGGTTTCAACCACTTCTTCCGTGGCAAAGACGACGGTCAACCAGGTGACCACGTGTACATCCAAGGTCATGCTGCACCAGGAATTTATGCGCGCGCATTTCTTGAAGGTCGACTAACAGAAGATGACCTCGATCATTTCCGTCGCGAAATTGGTCGCGGTGGTCGAGGCCTCTCCAGTTATCCGCATCCACGCCTCATGCCAGACTTCTGGGAATTCCCCACGGTGTCCATGGGACTTGGGCCACTCACTGCGCTGTACCACGCACGTTTCAATCGTTATTTGCAGAGCCGTCAAATAGACGACACATCGCAAAGTCGCGTATGGGCATTTTTAGGCGACGGCGAAACAGACGAACCAGAAACCCTTGGCTCTATTTCTCTCGCAGCACGTGAACATTTGGACAACTTGGTGTTTGTTGTTAACTGCAACCTGCAACGACTCGATGGCCCAGTGCGGGGTAACGGCAAAATCATTCAAGAACTTGAAGCTGTGTTCCGCGGCGCCGGATGGAATGTCATCAAAGTCATTCTCGGATCCAAGTGGGATGAACTTCTCGCCAAAGATGTTGACGGCGTGCTCTTGAACAAACTCAACTC
>CAZRHK010000166.1:0-2609 GCA_964599815.1 uncultured Bifidobacterium sp.
GATGCGCGATCCAGAGCGTCTAACAACACTCCGGCAACACCGGTGGGCCCTTGGTACTGCGGGCGAGACAAACCAAGACGCGCGGCTAAATCGGTGTTAGTGGTGCTTCCCACAACAAATGGAACACGCGTGTGTGGCACCTGTTCAGCAGCCGCGCCAAGGCTGACAACAAGGTTGCAACCAAGTCCGCGCGCCACTTCAACAACAGATTGTGTGAAGACTCCCCACGACACGTGAGGTTCAACTCCGTTCACCACCACCATGTCGCGAGCACCTTCGGGATAACGAATAACGGTGAATTCATTTTCTGGCCATCGCACTTGGCGATCACCATCTTCGTCGAAATACACCTCGGGGCGTTCTTGTGTGAAGTCAAAGAATGGATCTGGGTCTATGTCTGCAACAACGGTGTAGTCGCGTTCTTTCAACATCCAGTCGAGTGCAGATGTAGCAACACCACCGATGTCGAACAATCCACGCAAGGCCACCAGCATGACAGGGTTGCGCAGTGGGGCAATGTCGTCCCAGTACGTCTCTAGAACCTCGTCAACCGTGAGTGCCATTAGGCATCACTCTACGAACGAAGATGGTCAACAACCACGTCAATACAGGCCGTCAATGCAGCAACATCTGATGGGTCAATAGCGGGGAACATGCCCACTCGCAACTGATTGCGACCGAGCTTGCGGTAGCTGTCGGTGTCTACGACTCCATTTGCTCGCAAGATGGCATTGATGGCATTTGCATCGACGCCGTCAACATCAATTGTCGCCACAACATTTGATCGATGTGCAGGGTTCGCTACAAATGGATTCGCAAAGTCGCGCGACTCTGCCCATGAATACATAATTCGTGCGGATTCTGCGCTGCGACCCGCGGCCCATGCCAAACCACCGTGTGCGTTCATCCACTTCACTTGTTCGTCCAACATGATGAGTGTTGCAAGTGCAGGTGTGTTGTAGGTCTGGTTGGCAACAGAGTTATCGAGTGCAATTGATAAGTCCAATGACGCAGGAATCCAGCGCTTCGATGCCTTGATTTCCTTGATGCGCTCAATGGCGGCAGGCGAGCAAGCAGCTATCCACAATCCACCGTCAGATGCGAAACATTTCTGCGGTGCGAAGTAATACACATCAACGTTTGCTGGGTCCCACACGAGACCGCCAGCAGCAGACGTTGCATCAACAACAACAAGACCATCTTTTGCTGGACGCACAGGAGTCATAGCGACACCAGTGGAAGTCTCATTGTGTGGATACGCATAAATGTCGCATGTTGCATCGTCTTCTGGTGTGGGGTGTGCGCCTGGGTCACAACTCACCACAACGGGATCTGACAGATGTGGTGCTGCTGCAGATGCCTCTGCAAACTTGGACGAGAACTCACCGAACACCAAGTGATGACTGCGCTCGCGAATGAGGCCGAATGTTGCAACATCCCAGAACACGGTGGACCCGCCATTGCCCATCACAATTTCCCACCCTGCGGGCAGATTGAACAAGGACATCAAACCCTCGCGCACAGAGCCCACAATGTTCTTCACGGGTGCTTGGCGATGTGAGGTGCCCATCACAGATGTGACGCGCGACATGACGGCCTCTAGCTGTTCAGGGCGAACCTTTGATGGCCCACAGCCAAATCGGCCATCGGCCGGCAAAAGGTCTGCAGGAATTCGAAATTCAGGTTTGTTTTTATCGCTCACTCTGTAATCCTTGCATTTATGCCTGGTCCAACAGAATTGCGACGTGTTTCCGCCCGCCTCGGCGCTATTGCCGAATCTGCCACATTGGCAGTCGACGCTAAAGCCAAGGCGCTGAAGGCCCAGGGACAGAATGTCATTGGTTTCGGCGCGGGCGAGCCCGATTTTCCTACCCCCGCTCATGTGGTGGAAGCAGCCATTAAGGCGTGCAGCGATGTGAAGTACCACCGCTATACGCCAGCTGCTGGTTTGCCAGAGCTTCGTGAAGCAATTGCTGTAAAGACAATGCGCGACAGTGGCTTTGCGTGCACTGCCGACCAAGTGCTGGTGACAAACGGAGGCAAGCACGCAGTGTTCACTGCATTCGCTGCACTCTGCGATCCGGGCGATGAAATTATTTGTCCTGCTCCGTTCTGGACCACATACCCAGAAGCAATCACCTTGGCCGGTGGCGTTGCAAAAATCATCGACACCGATGAAGCAAATGGTTTCCGTGTCACCGTTGAACAACTCGACGCTGCACTCACACCACGCACGAAAGCGTTGTTGTTTGTATCGCCAGACAACCCCAGTGGTTCGGTGTATCCACCAGAAGAAGTGAAGGCCATTGGCGAATGGGCAGTAAAGAACAAGGTGTGGGTCATCACCGACGAAATTTACGAACACCTCACCTACGGCGAGCACAAGTTCACGTCAATGCCCACGCTTGTTCCAGAACTTGCTGAACAATGCATCATCCTCAACGGCGTTGCGAAGACCTATGCAATGACCGGTTGGCGAGTCGGTTGGATGATTGGTCCGAAGGACATCATGAAGGCGTCCATCAACTTTCAATCACATTCCACGTCAAACGTTTCTAACGTTGCGCAGGTAGCTGCACTTGCTGCAGTAAGTGGTGACTTGTCTGCCG
>CAZRHK010000167.1:0-2593 GCA_964599815.1 uncultured Bifidobacterium sp.
ATGTCGAATCCTGTTGAACCATCTCGTGGTTCCCACCACTCCACCACGCTGCGACACCACGAATGCAACCACTGCATGTTTGCCAAATAGTCATGCGTCGTTACACGACGTCCGAGTTCGCGCATGAGAATGTTGTCTGGCTCTAAGTCGCCTTCTCCTAATTCACGACCGAGCACCGATTCAAAGTACGAAACATCGGTGTGCGTCCACGCGGCAACAATTGCTGTGAACTTTCCCGCGCTCTCTTCGTTTTCAAGAGCTGTTGGCCACGCAACTGACACTTCATGACCAAGCGATGTCAGAACATCTGCAGTACGACGAACACTTTCCCGAGATTCAGCATCATCTAATTGATGCGCAAACAACGGATGATCAAGAATTCCAATTTTCAATCGTCCGGGAGTCACGTTGAGTTCCTGCACCAACGGTCGTGCGAATGGTGGAGCCGTGTATGGGTCTCCAGATTCGTAACCACAGATCACATCGAGTACTGCGGCGGTATCTCGCACCGTACGAGTCACGCAACCGTCAATAGTGGAACCCATCCAGCTTTCGCCAAGGTCTGGACCTTTACTCACTCGCCCACGTGATGGCTTCAGTCCAACCAATCCACATTCACTCGCGGGAATTCGAATGGAGCCGCCACCGTCATTTGCATGGCCAACAGAAACAATGTGCGATGCAACAGAGGCTGCCGAACCGCCAGATGACCCACCAGTTGAATGGTCGGTATTCCATGGGTTGCGCGACGGTCCGTAACTCAAAGGTTCAGTCGTAATGGTGTTTCCAAACTCTGGAGTATTGGTTCGACCAATCACAATGAAGCCGGCGTTGCGGAATCGCTGCGTGAGATAACTATCGCGCGGTGCGATGTAGTTTGCGTTCTTTAGAAAACGCGTTCCCATGTGATGCGGCTCGCCCGCCATTGATGCGCCAAGGTCTTTCAACACCAATGGCACACCTGCAAACGGACCTTCTTTTACTGATGTCGCTTCTTGTTGCGCTTTTTCAAACCGTGGATGAATAATTGCGTTGATCGTTCCGTTTACATGTTCGGCTTGAGCAATTGAGGCAGCAACTAATTCAGATGCCGACACCTCTTTCCGTGCAATCAAGTTGGCTTGTGCGGTGGCATCGAGAGATGTCAGTTCTTCACTCATGAGTGGAACCTTATATGTGTCTCGTAGTGTGTCGGAATGCGAGTTCTTGCAGCGGCAGACAAGTTCAAAGGAACCGCCACCGCTGCCCAAGTGTGCGCAGCCATTGGCCATGCATGTTGGTCTCTCAACATTGACTGCACGGAGATTCCTATGGCCGACGGAGGCGAAGGAACACTTGCGGTTCTTGGTGGAGCAAACAAGACATCAACGGTCACTGGCCCACTAGGTACTCCGGTTCAGGCGCAATGGCGGTTGCATCGAGGAACAGCCGTGATTGAAATGGCGCAAGCGTCTGGGCTCACACTTGCTGGTGGTCCCGAGAACAACGATCCGCTCGGTGCCACCACGCGAGGCACTGGTGAGTTAATTGATCAAGCCCTCAATGCTGGTGCCAAGAAAATAATCGTGTGTCTTGGAGGTTCGGCAACAACAGATGGTGGTCTCGGAGCCATCAAAGCCATTTCCACGCCTGCGAGATTGCGTGCCGTTGAGTTTCTTGTTGCGTGTGATGTTGACACCACCTTTGTTGATGCCGCGCGCGTGTTTGCACCACAGAAAGGTGCAACGCGCGCTCAAGTTGAACTTCTCACTGGTCGACTCGAGAAACTCGCACAAACTTTTCAACGCGATTTCAATGTCGACGTGACAGCGATTCCTGGTTCAGGAGCTGCAGGCGGTTTAGCTGGTGCTCTTACTGCACTTGGTGCGAAATTGATTCCGGGCTTTGACCTCGTTGCCGACGAAACTGGTTTCTACGACGCTGTTCGCAATCACGATCTCATCGTCACTGGTGAAGGTCTACTTGATGACACCAGTTACGAAGGAAAAGTTGTGGGCAACATACAACAACTTGCACAAGATGCTGGAAAACAATGTCTTGCAATTGTTGGAGATGTGGACGCCAACATGGATTCCACTCAAGCGGAAACGTTAAAGACAATCAGCATTACTGAAGTGTTCGGGTCAGACGATGCTCACCGAAACACGTTGCGTTGTATTGAAGACGCGATGCTTCAGTTTTTGAAGAACGTGTAATTAACCCGCTGGTGGCGCAGTGGTGGTTGTTGCAACTTGGCCTTGACCGGTTCCGGTTGCGCCTTGTAGCGGCTTTCCAGCAAGGTCGGTGCCAAGCAAGATCAAGATGCATGCGTCACCCAGGTCGCCAGTTTCTGTTGGAACAGGATTTGGCATTGCTGCAATGTCCACATTTCCACCAAGAACTTCACCAACTTTTTGTGCGTTGGTTTCACAACCTGCGGTGTAGAAGACGCCGGTCTTCTGACGCTTCGCTGCACCTGGTGCCAAGTTCACAGCAGGTGGTGCAATGAATCCGAGATTCTGCAATGCCAATGTCATGGCGCCAGCACTTCCGGCAACGCCTGATGCGTTTGCAACGATGAGCTTGAAGCCAAGAGTGGAGAACTGCACCGTGG
>CAZRHK010000168.1:0-2590 GCA_964599815.1 uncultured Bifidobacterium sp.
GTCTTTAGAAAATCAACTACTCCAGGTGTGAAGTTCAGACTCTCTGTTCTGCTTTGACTTTCAAGATGTTGCAACCACTTGATGATGTTGTCGCGAGATTGTGGGCGAGCATAAAGAGCCACTACATCTTGGCCAAAATCAACCAAAGAGGCACCAGCAAGTTGTGGCGACCCTATGAGATAAAGGTGTTGTTCTGGGCTCTTTGCATACAACTGCGATTCTTCGCTAGTGAGACCCGAATTCAGGTACCACACATCATTGTTCGTGGCGAGAAACTTGTTTAGGCAGTGAACTATTAACAGTCCAATCACTCGTTCCACAGAAAAAATAAACGGCCAATGTGCAATGAACTCTGAGTCGATAGATATTTCAGGCCATCGAACAATCGAAATGCCGCGTGGCGCGTCGTGTGGCACAAAATTTGCCTGACGAGTTTCACCCACCACAACAACAGTGAAGGTCCCGTCATTAATGGTGGAGAGAAAAGTCTCCGCAAGTTCTACCGCACCAGTAATGCCATCTTCGGACGTGATGGTGAAGCCAAAAGTCATTGGAAATGAATCAGTCCGAAGAGAGCAAGTTCTTCAGATACACGCCGTACCCGCTCTTCAACAATTCATCGGCCCGTTGTTCCAATTGTTCATTTGTTATCCAGTGATGTCGCCATGCGATTTCTTCGGGACAACCAACCTTGATTCCCTGACGCTCTTCCACAATGCGAACGTAACTACTTGCATCATGCAGAGAGCCAAATGTTCCGCTGTCTAGCCAAGCAGTGCCTTCCGGCAACACACTGACGGACAACTCTCCTCTATTGAGATACTCAGAATTCACCGCTGTGATCTCAAGTTCTCCTCGAGCGCTTGGGCGAACGTCTTTTGCAATGCTGACCACATTGTTGTCGTAGAAATACAAACCTGGAACTGCAAAAGACGATTTTGGTCGAGCTGGTTTTTCCTCAATAGAAATCACTCGGCCATCTGGTGCAAATTCCACCACTCCGTACTCTTCGGGGTTAGAGACCTTGTAAGCAAAGATGGTGGCGCCCTTGGGTTGCGTTAACAATTGCAGTTCGTCGCCCAGCCCATTTCCGTGGAACACGTTGTCTCCAAGGACTAAGGCACATGCATCGTTGCCAATGAATTGCTCGCCAATAAGAAAAGCTTGCGCAAGTCCTTCCGGCTTGGGTTGTTGGGCAAAGGAGAGATTGATTCCCCATTGCGAACCATCTCCCAACAAATCTTGAAATGCCGAAGCGTCATGTGGCGTGGTAATCACCAAGATGTCTCGAATACCAGCACTCATCAAGGTGGAAAGTGGGTAATACACCAACGGCTTGTCGTAAATAGGGAGAAGCTGCTTGCTAACACCTTTAGTAATAGGCCACAGTCGCGACCCAGTGCCACCAGCCAGAATTATCCCGCGCATTGTCTAATAGTATCTATGGCTAGGCATTGGGAGAAGGGCAAACAACTTCAATGAAGTATTTCGTGACCGGCGGCGCTGGATTTATTGGGTCCAACTATGTCCGCGGCCTTCTCTCTGGTGCATGGGGAAACAAAGTTGACGCTGTCACCGTTTTCGACGCGTTCACTTATGCCGGTAATCCACACAATCTCGATGCTGTCGCATCAGACTCACGACTTTCCATCATCAAAGGCGATATCCGTGATGCGTCTGATATTGATGCAGCTCTCCCTGGCCATGACATCGTGGTGCATTTTGCGGCCGAGTCACACGTAGACCGCTCTATTGAGTCAAGTTCCGTTTTTGTCACCACCAATGTTCTTGGCACCCAGCAGATGTTGGAAGGTGCAATGCGCCACGGAGTAACAACATTCGTGCATGTGTCAACAGACGAGGTGTATGGCTCTATTGCAGAAGGAAGCTGGGACGAAGAAGAGCCGTTACTTCCCAACAGCCCGTATGCCGCATCAAAAGCATCTAGCGATTTGCTGGCTCGGTCATACTTCCGCACCTACGGACTTGATGTTCGCATCACTCGTTGCTCAAACAACTTCGGCACTCATCAGTTTCCAGAAAAAGTCATTCCACTTTTTGTCACCAACTTGATTGATGGCAAGAAAGTTCCGCTGTATGGAGATGGTCTCAACATTCGTGACTGGCTACATGTTGATGACCATTGTCGCGGAATTCAATTGGTGGCAGACGGTGGACGTCCTGGCGAGATCTACAACATTGGCGGTGGAACAGAACTCACCAATCGTGAGCTCACCACACTTATTCTCACCACATGTGGCTTTAACGACACCATGATTGAACGTGTTGCAGATCGTCTTGGTCACGATCGTCGTTACTCGGTTAACTGGTCGAAGATCAACAAAGAACTTGGTTACTCGCCTCAGAACTCATTGGAGACATCCATTAGCTCGGTCATTGATTGGTATCGCAACAATGAAGCGTGGTGGAGACCTCTTAAGTCACAGAACGCGAAATAACCGTGTGGGCAATTCTGGGTGGTCACGGTCAACTTGGTTGTTCATTCCGTGACGTTCTCACAGCTGCGGGGATCCCTTTTCATATTCTCAGTCGCGCTGAAGCAGACATCACAGATCGCGACAGTCTGGTT
>CAZRHK010000169.1:0-2586 GCA_964599815.1 uncultured Bifidobacterium sp.
GAGACACACCCGATGCCGACTTAATGGCGTTCAGTTCATGCTCGAACAATTCGCCATTAATACCCAACACAATTCGGCCGTACATGGAAATGAAACGTCGGTATGAGTCGTATGCGAAACGCTCGTTATGAGTTGTTGCCGCAAGCGCCACAACACTTTTGTCGTTGAGTCCAAGATTGAGAACTGTGTCCATCATTCCTGGCATTGAGAACTTTGCTCCGGATCGCACAGACACCAACAGTGGGTCTGTTGCGTCTCCCAACACTCGCCCCATCTTCTTTTCAAGTTGGGTGATGTGGCGTTGAATTTCCTCGTCCAAACCTTTTGGCCAGCCACCGCGCATGTACGACCGACAGGCATCGGTAGTGATGGTGAATCCGTGCGGAACTGGAAGGTTTAAAACACTCATCATTTCTGCGAGGTTTGCCCCTTTTCCACCTAGGAGATCTTTAAGTTCCATTGGCGGCCGACGATGTTTATGGTCAAAGGCAAATACGAATGGCACATTCGCAGTCTATGAAAACTTCTCATTCAGTGTTTGCAAAATGTTGAGAAGTACAAACGTCTCAAGTGCTGCCGTATGAACCATCTTTTTTATATCTACACTTCGGCCATGCCACGTGCACTGCGACAACACTCTGCGGGCACATTTCAATTGTTTGGTTTTCCCACCACCATTCGGCCCGGCTTCGGAGTATTCATCCTCATCCTGGGATTTCTCTATCCGTTCCCACTTGGCGTGTGGGTTGCTGGCGCCGTCGCCGTCTTCACGGTTATTCACGAACTTGGACATGCCATCGTTGCGAGACGAAACAAATGCGATGCATCAATTGCGTTGGACTTCATGGTGGCGTATGCCTCGTATGAATCAACTGCACCCCTCACGTGGAAACAAAAGATTGCAATTTCCCTTGCAGGGCCGGGACTGCAAGTAGGTTCGGCACTTCTCGGACTTGCTGCATTTGGCGTGAATCCATTTAGCCGATCCGAAATTTCTGGAACCGAAGTGGCAGCCGCGGTGTGGTGGGCAGGAATTGCACTAGGCGCTATCAATCTCATTCCACTTCTTCCTCTTGATGGTGGCGCAGTTGTTGGTGAAATTGCCGAGCGCATCTTTCCCTCTCGAGGAAAGCGAATAGTTCTTCAAGCGAGTTTTGGAATCACTGTCATCCTTGCTGCCGGCACTGCCATGTTCGGATACATCGGACTATTTCCTTTGTTCCTGTTCATGCTTGTGATGCAATGGCAACAACTCACCATGGCACGTCAACTAAAACGTGCATTCCAAAACTCACTATTGATCTCAGACGGAGACGCAGCAATTGACGCGGCGATTCTCGGTGCAATGTTGGACGTAGAACAGCACAACGAGGCATTGGCATATGCCACCGATGCGTTCACGAAGTGCCCTGCATGCACCACTGCATTTTCTGCCGCATGTGCAGCACACAAACTTCAGCGGATTGAACTGCGAAATGCATGGCTGCAGACTGCGGAAGCATCTCAAATTTCAGGAGACGAACTGAGCCGTCTACTTCGTCATTCGCCAGAGATGCTTGCAGCGTGGTCTGAGCTACGCCAGTCGTCCTGGTGAATCGCCAATCTGTGAGCCACGCCCAACACGCACAAAGGCCTTGTTGAATCCCACCGAGGTGACGGTGCCAGTGTCTTGTGGTGACACTTCAACTCGCGAACCAACGCCAACGCCCTCTCGTGAGATCACACGCAGATTCACAGGAGCATCTGCACCGCGTGAATCCATTCGCTCCACCAACTCTTGGCCCGGGTAACAGCCCTTTGTGAAACTCACCGCAACAGGCACAACACCGGTGGTTGCGGGAATATCGCCAACCAAAATGTCCACGCCTAACCGTGGCCAACGAGCATCCACACGGAACATGTCAATGTGGGGTGGCTCGGTTGCCTCTCCTACTTGCGGTGCATCAGCCCGTGAACTCACCACATCAACGGCATCTGTGTCATCCCATGCGACAACAGCAGCACCAGCAATAGAACCCACTGCGTTACGTGCGCCTGTGCCTCGAATTGACCGCACGACCCAATCGCTAGATGCCATCTCTACCTTGGAGCGAAGAATGAATCTCTTCAAGCGCGTGATGACAGATTCGCCGTATCCGCCGTCAACATCCAATGTGAAGAAGTTTTCGCTGAGATGCACAACGCGTACCAAAGAATGAACGTGGCCTGTTGGCTCTAGCAGCAGACTGTGCACGCTCTCCCCCACACCCAAGCTGGCAATGTTCTGCGCAAGTTGAGAATGTAAAAACGCTTGAGCATCGGCACCTCGCACGTGAATGACATCGCGCTCGGAATCCGCCCACACCAATTCGTCTGTCATGCTTTTGTTCCGGCTTCCCGACGTCGCTGTGTCATACGTTCTGCTGCTGGAAGTGTCGCCAGCAATGCGCGAGCCTTATTTGCACATTCCAAATCTTCGTCAGCAGGATCACTGTCGGCAACAATGCCCGCGCCTGCTTGAAGGCTTGCAATATTCGGCCCAACAAACATGGTTCGAATAGCAATTGCAGTGTCGAGGTTTCCCGAGAAGTCCACGTAGCCCACAAC
>CAZRHK010000170.1:0-2567 GCA_964599815.1 uncultured Bifidobacterium sp.
GGCCACTCACTGAATGTTGTTTGTGATCTTTCGGTTGCCTCCAAAGAGCATGCTCGTTTCAAGCAAACCGATGCTGATGTCGGATCATTCGATGCTGGTTATGGCTCCGCTCTGCTTGCGAGACAAGTTGGCCAGAAGTTTGCTAGAGAGATTTTCTTTTTAGGCGAGGAATACGATGCCCAGCGCGCATATGAAATTGGTGTTGTGAATCGAGTTGTCTCTCACTTGGAGCTTGAAAAGACCGGAATTGAAATGGGAAAGCAGATTCTTGCCAAGTCGCCAACCGCAATCAGGTTGCTGAAATACGCATTCAATCTGCCAGACGATGGTTTAGTTGGTCAGCAACTTTTTGCCGGAGAAGCAACTCGACTTGCCTATGGCACTGATGAAGCCAAAGAAGGTAGAAACTCATTTTTGGAAAAAAGAAATCCTGACTGGTCAAGCTTTCCTTGGCACTTCTAAATGAAACCACTTCGCGTCGTAAATAGTCTCGATACCTTTGCAGCTTTGGAGCTGATGGTAGATGTACTGGATGGAAAAGTCGCCGGTTTTATTTCTGCCCGTGAGGCACCAAACATGCCAACGGAAGTTGATGATGAGGTCGCGCTGATTGTTGAGAGTTCTGGATCGACTGGTGATCCCAAACAAATAAGACTTTCGCTGGAAGCGCTCAAGCATTCAGCGCGTGCCAGCACAGAGAGCTTGGGCGGCGATGGGCAGTGGTTGTTGGCACTGCCAACTAACTTCATCGCTGGAGCAAACGTTCTGATTCGCTCGGTGCTCTCAGACACCCAGCCGATTCTTCTAAACACCAGAGTGCCATTCACAACTGAAGCTTTTGTTAGAGGCGCATCATTGATGGAGGGCACTCGTCGCTACACATCTCTGGTGCCAGCCCAACTAAGCCGTCTGGCGCAAGATTCTGAGTCAGACGCCTTTGTGTTCTCAATGCTTCGAAAGTTTGACGCAATTCTGGTCGGCGGACAGCTACCAAACTGGTCAGAGGTTGAATCTTTGAGAGTAAAAGGAATCAACATTGTCGTTAGTTATGGAATGACTGAGACCTGTGGTGGGTGCATTTATGACGGTGTTCCTCTGGCTGGCGTGAGCTTTGAACTAAACGACGGACTTATCTCAATCGCTGGACCCGTTTTAGCTCTCGGGCTTGGTAACCAATTCCAAACCAACGACCTGGGTGAAATAGTTGACGGCAAGTTAGAAGTGTTGGGACGCGCCGATCGTGTCGTTATTTCAGGTGGTCTAAAGGTTTCCCTGGAGAGGGTAGAGCAGGCTGCTCTCAATATTCCCGGAGTGGACCAAGTGGTTGCAGTACCCGTTGCATCAAAGTGGGGAGAATCCGTCGGTCTTTTGTATCAAGGCAGTCCAGAGATTAACTTCGAGAGCCTTACTCAACAAATATCAGTTGCAGCTAAACCGGCCAAGGTGTTACGAGTAACTAGTTTTCCAATGACTGCCACTGGAAAAGTGGACTTGCTTGAATCAGCAAAGCTGTTGGCAGATTAGTCTTTCCTGATGGGAATTAGAACCTGGATCACTGGGGCAAGAGTTAGAACTCTGCCACTGGCAGTCGCACCTATTCTTTTGGGTAGCGCAACAGCTGCCACCATTGACCGTTTTGATTTACTTTTGAGTCTTCTTGCTCTCTTAGTTG
Source organism: uncultured Bifidobacterium sp. (assembly GCA_964599815.1). Classification (GTDB taxonomy): domain Bacteria; phylum Actinomycetota; class Acidimicrobiia; order Acidimicrobiales; family Ilumatobacteraceae; genus UBA2093. The sequence goes on from CAZRHK010000170.1 coordinate 1,673, forward strand.
CCCTTCTTCTTCAAATTGCCGTCAATTATGCAAATGATTACTCCGATGGCATTCGGGGCACCGATGACAATCGAGTAGGACCAAAAAGAATAACTGCCGGAGGACTAGCAAGACCTACTGCCGTGAAGCGCGCTGCGTTTATTAGCTTCAGTCTTGCGGCACTTGCTGGTCTAGTGATTGTTCTCATTACTCAGCAGTGGTGGCTTGTCGGAATTGGCATTTTTGCAATCATCGCGGCCTGGTTTTATACCGGCGGTAAGCAGCCTTACGGCTATCACGGTCTCGGTGAACTTGCAGTCTTTGTCTTCTTTGGACTAATTGCAACCATCGGAACCAATTACATACAGACACTCATAATTGACCCACTCGCAGTCTTACTGGGGGGAACTTTTGGGCTTTATGCCTCGGCTGTTTTGCTGGTGAATAACATTCGCGATATTGAAACTGATAGCAAAGCCGGTAAGCGCACCCTTGCCGTCATGCTGGGATATAAGCCGAGCAAGACGCTGTTCTTGTTGCTGATTTGGTTGCCGGTATTGATTAATTTGCTACTGGTTTTGTTTTATCCCGCCACGCTATTGGGGCTATTCAACTTGCTGCTTCTGCTTCCCATTACCTTGATCATTATGGAAAGTCGCCGCTCCGGGGAATTGATTACAGCCCTGAAACTCACCAGCTTTGCTGGTTTAGGCTTTGCCGCCTTGGTTAGTCTCGGGATTTACCTGGTCAACTTCTTTTGATTCCAAGATGGCGTCTTCCACGCTGCCCTGCTCGTCTAGGTATTTTCCTTGGGCATCCCGGCTGAGCTTTTTAGCTACCTGTTCGCTCATAGCATCACGCTGGCGGTCTAAAACCAGAAGAGAGAGCGCGAAGGAAATAGCGGCTGCAATAATTG
>CAZRHK010000171.1:0-2565 GCA_964599815.1 uncultured Bifidobacterium sp.
ACATCGACCATGACGGAGCGTTCAATTCCCATGGCACGCGTGACAATGTTGCGTCGCGGATGCACACGCGCTTCTTCTGGCGTGAGGATTCCTTCGTTGACTAACTCTTGAACGTAACTGTGGTCAATAGAAAGTCGTGTGAGTGCTCCGCCACGGAACAAATAAGTGCGAGAGTCACCAACATTTGCCACCAACACTTTTGGTTCTTCTCCTGGCACCACGGCCATTGCAGTGAGTGTGGTTCCCATTCCGCTTTGTGTGCTGTCGTCAAGACTTGCCGTGTAGATGGCGGTGTTTGCTTGTTGCACCAGTTCGCGGAATTGCTCTGTGGAGTGAATGCCAGACTTTGCGCCAGCTCGCACGGTGGCAACAGCTAATGCACTGGCAACTTCGCCAGCGTTGTGGCCACCCATGCCGTCGGCAACGATGTAGAGATTTTCTTCCGCAGAGTAGGCGTCTTCATTTTGCTGTCGCACCATTCCCACATCTGTGGTGGCACCCCATTTGAGTTTCACGACCGCATCTCCAACACTGTTGACCCAACTTGAATTCTGTCGCCTTTTCGCACCGATCGTGCGTCAATAAGGCGGTGACCATTAACGAATGTGCCGTTGGTGGACTTCAGATCAACCACCCACACGCCATCTGGCCGAATTTCAATGCGGGCATGATGCGATGAAATGAATGTGTCATCGGTGATGATGATGTCGTTGTCTTCCAAGCGACCAATTGCAAGAACGTTCGACAAAGTGAAGGATTGACCTCTGTGTTGTTTTGGTTCAATCACCACAAATGTTGGAACAGATTTTGACCCGCGTTGTTTTTTTGGCTTTGCAGCACCCGATGTTGCAATTGGCGTGCGCACTTCGCTCCATACGGCCCACAACACGCGACCAAAGAAGAGATAGATCAACGCAAGAAGTAAAAACTTCAGCGCATTAAGGACTGCGTCTGTCATGTTCGGGCTACGAGGCCTCGAACCTCACCTGTGCGGTACCAAAGTTGATGACATCACCGTGTTGCAACAATTGCTCTCCGGTAACAAGAACACCATTCACTTTCGTGCCGTTGGTCGAACCCAAATCTTTCACTGTGACTTCGCCTGCAGCGGAAACAAATTCAGCGTGACGGCGGCTGACATTGGTGTCGTTCAACACAATGTCGTTTTGCAAGTGACGACCAAGAACGTAATGACCTTCGTGCAGTTCAATTCGTTGTCCGCCGGGCAATGTGAGAACAGCGGGCGGGTAGTCGAATGCCGATGGCGGGTTGGATACAACAGAAAGGGTTGGCGCAGCAGATTCCGCTGGTGCACTTGGTTCTGCGGGGGAGTCAGCGACAACGTTCTTGCACTCAACTGAGAATTTCCCTTTACGCAATTCTGGATTGGTGTGAAGCACAACTCGCGCTTTGCCCTCTACGTGGTAGCCCTCTTGGGTGATGTATTCGCGAAGAGCGGCGGTGAGTTCTTGAAGCAAGGTGGGTTCAACATCGGCAAAGCCCTCGCGGTCGTGGGGGCTGAGATGAATGCGGTAACTGTTGGGGACTACGCGGCGACCATGGGCGTCGACCTCGCGTTCGTCGTCTACTAATTGGAGAAGCTTGCGACCCAATTGCAGGGGCTTCACGCCGGACTTGAAGGCGCGGGAAAACAGGCCATCGAAAATGTTCTCGAATGATCTCTCGACCGAGCCTTTTGCCATGTGGACAGGCTACTTGTGGGGTGCGAAGGGCTGGTGGCAAGCGATATTCAGACGGCTTTTCGTTGTTTCGATCTCACATACACTCGCTGAATGGCTGTTGTTTCAGTGGATTTGTGGATGGATTTTGGGTGTCCGTGGAGCCGCATGTCGTTTGTGGAATTACAACGGGCGGTGTCTCACCGGGGTGACTCATTGGATATTCGCTTTCACGGGCTTCGGCTTGATGCCGATGCACCGGCTGAGTACGGAAAGACGACCATCGAGAATCTCTGCGAACACCTCACTATTAGTGAGGATGAGGCCGAGGCCATGTTGCAAAAAGTGGTGGATGTAGGTCGCGAGGTAGGGGTGGAGTTCAATTTTCGCCAAGCCCGTGGCGCCAGCACGTTTGATGCGCATCGTTTATTGAAATGGGCACATATATATGGTGAGCAATCTCGCCTGGCCCACGTGCTGTGGCGAGCTCATTTTGAAGATGGCCTCTTAATTAGTGACCATTCTGTATTGGTGTCGATTGCGGAGGAAGCAGGTTTGCCTGGCGATGAAGCCGCTTCGGTCTTAGCGTCAGATCGGTTCGCCGATGACTTATTGGCAGGGGAGAAAGCCGCCGCCGAGCGTGGCATTGAACGGACACCTCATTATGTGTTTGCAAATGGGCGCGAGTTGAGTGGAATGCAGTACGCCACGGATTTTGAGGCTGTACTGGCGTAGTTGGAGCCCGACGCATTTGGTGGGCTGGCGATAGGCGGTTGGTAGCGTGAGTCGCCTACTACTCGCGCGAGTGGCGGAATGGCAGACGCGCTGGCTTCAGGTGCCAGTGTTCGTAAGGACGTGGGGGTTCAAGTCCCCCCTCGCGCACCAA
>CAZRHK010000172.1:0-2561 GCA_964599815.1 uncultured Bifidobacterium sp.
AAACGAACGTCGGCAATGCCGTCTGAAATGGAGATGGTGACTCTGTCGCTCATGGTTTCATCTTGTCACGCCCCGACCGTACTCAGATGACCGAACGCGTGGCAGACTGCCTCTCATGCATTTGAACCTTTCAGCAGACGAAGTACTCAAGACCACCCGCTCGGTGCGTAAGCGCCTTGATTTCGACAAGCCAGTCGATCGCGCCATCGTTGAGGAATGTTTGGAGATTGCCCTCCAAGCCCCCACCGGATCAAATAGCCAGGGCTGGCATTGGATCATCATTGAGGACCCCGCAAAGAAGAAGGCACTCGCCGACATCTACCGCAAGAACTGGGACATGTACGCAAACATGCCTGGACGCGAATACAAAGAAGGCGACTCACGCGGCGAACGAATGGGACTCGTTCGCGATTCCGCTGGTTACCTTGCAGAGAACTTCGAGAAAGCACCGCTTCTCATGATTCCGTGCATTGAAGGTCGACTCGACAACTTGCCCGTGTTCGCAACCGCTGGCGCATGGGGCTCACTTCTTCCCGCAGTGTGGAGTTTCATGTTGGCGTTGCGCGAGCGTGCAATGGGTTCTGCCTGGACCACCATTCACCTTATGAACGACGGCGAAAAGGCCGCAGCCGAATTGCTTGGAATTCCATACGACAAGATCACACAAGGCGGCCTCTTCCCAATCGCGTACACCATCGGAACCGATTTCAAGCCTGCGAAGCGCGAACCACTCAGCAAGGTTCTTCACTGGGATAAGTGGTAACCACATGAGCGACATCGTCACCTACGAACGCGTTGGCGGTGTTGGCGTCATCACAATGGACGACGGGAAGGCAAATGCAGTCTCCTTGGCGTTGCAAAACGGAGTGAACGCCGCACTCGATCAAGCCGAGGCAGACAACGTTCCCGTTGTTCTCACCGGACGTCCGGGAATCCTGTCTGCAGGTTTTGACTTAAAAACTCTTGCAGCAAGCGGACAACCAGCTGTGGACATGCTGAATGGTGGACTGCAGCTGTCCATGCGCTTATTGCGCTTTCCAACTCCAGTAGTTGTTGCATGCCCAGGCCACTCCATAGCAATGGGAATCTTCTTAATGTTGAGTTGCGACTACCGAATTGGCGTACGCGGCAACTACAAGTACTCCGCTAACGAAGTTGCAATTGGCATGACAATGCCGTTTTCAACAATTGAGATTCTTCGTCACCGAGTAACTCCTGCAGCACTCACACGAGCAGTTGTATTGGCAGAAGCCTTTACTCCGGACAACGCAGTGGAAACGGGAGTTCTTGACCTCGTTGTAGATGAGGCCGACCTCATGAGTACCGCTCTTGCAACGGCAGAGTCGTTTACATCACTCAACATGGACGCACACAAGTACAGCAAACAACGTTTGCGTGCAGAACTGTTGGAAGCAATGCGTGTGGGTCTTGAAAAGGATGACGACGGCTGGAAGAAAACGTTCCTCTAGTCAACGAGGCGCAAGCCGCTTGGCGCAATTGATTGATCGACAAACGGAAGGTCAACAACAAACTCTGTGCGGTGTGCAGGGAAAACATGTCGCGAGAACAACACTGTCTTGCCATCAATACTTGATGTAGTGCGCAAGCAACGCAAGACCGGCGATCCCACGGGAATGCTTAACAACTGCGCTTCTTCAGCGGTTGCGGCATCGGCACCAATGGTCTGTGTTGCTCCCGCCAGCGGAACATCTAGCAGTTCATAAAACGGCGAACGTTCAACGTCTGCGCGAGACAAGTTTTGACCCAAATCTGCGGGACACCACACCGTGACAATGGCGAATGGCTCACCGTCTGCCAAGTTGACGCGCCGCACACGCAGCACCTGTTGTGTTCCCAAAGCCTGCGATACATCTTTCGGTGCCTTCTCAAATGCAAACTCCAACACGCGACGTTCTGGCGCAGCACCTGAGTCGCGCATTTGATCTTCGATTGTTGAAAGTCGTGCAAGTGGCTGACGAACTGTCTCACCTGCAACAAACCAACCGAAACCTTGTCGAGAATCAACCAAGCCTTCGTCGCGAAGAATTTCCAGCGCCTTACGAATAGTGACTCGACTGACGTCGAACTCGTGAGACAAATCTGACTCACTCGGCATGATGCGACCTGACGCATATGTCCCCGAAAGGATGCGGCCCCTCAATTCATCGGAGATTTGGTGATAGCGGATGGTACGCACTTGTATTATAGTTGTATACACCGAGACAAAAAGCAAGCGACACGCTGCACATAGGAAAGGTTGCCCCCATGGCTGTGACTGCTGGAACCCCAATTGAACTTGTTGAAGGCGTGTACTCACGCTTGGTGGCAAACGCAAACCTCGGACGCGAACGCCTTGGTCGCCCTCTCACCTTGGCAGAAAAGATTCTCATCAACCATTTGGTTGACCCAAAGACACAAGAGATGGAGCGCGGACGTAGTTACGCAGACTTCAACCCAGACCGTGTTGCAATGCAAGATGCAACAGCACAGATGGCGTTGTTGCAATTCATGACAGCCGGTTTGCCCACCACTGCTGTTCCTTCAACAGTGCACTGTGACCA
>CAZRHK010000173.1:0-2561 GCA_964599815.1 uncultured Bifidobacterium sp.
TGCTGCCGCCCGCTGTCACCAAGGTTGCGCTAGCCGACAATGTCACCTGCACTGGATCTGGTTGATTTCCGCCCGAGACCCCAACTTCACCAAAACCGTTGTTTCCCCAACACCACACCGTGCCATCGTTGGCCAACACGCACGCGTGGTAATCACCCGCAGTGATGTGTCGCGCGACGCGCCCACCAGCCAACACAGCTGCTTGCACTGGCACCAGAGATTGGTCATTCGCAATGGTGGAATGCGCACTAGACCCCAATTGTCCATACGTGTTGTCGCCCCAACACCACACCACATCGTCACTTGCAATGGCGCATGTGTGAGCAGTACCTGCCGCAATACGTCCGCGCGCTGGGCTACTAGACACTGCAGCGCCACGTACACGCGCAACCGCAGGCACGCACAACAAAAGAATTACAAGCATTGCCACGCACACTCTGGTGCGAGCACTAATCCCCCCGGACAAGCCCACGGGGAAAGTGTAGGAAATTTATTGGTTGTTGTCAGCAGCCTCGGCTGCGGCAATTTCGCGACGCACTTCATCCATGTCGATGTTTTGTGCGGCAACCACAATTTCTTCTAGCGAGTGCGCAGGCAATGCACCGGCTTGGTTAAACAACAGCACGCCGTCGCGGAAAATCATGATGGTGGGGATAGAGCGAATTTGCAGTGCAGCAGCCAAACCTTGCTCGGCTTCGGTATCTACTTTGCCGTGTCGAACCGTGGGGTGTGCTTCAGACGACTGTTCAAAAACAGGGGCGAACATTTTGCATGGACCACACCAGTCGGCCCAGAAATCAACAATGGTGATGCCTTCGGCGAGAACTGTTTCTTCGAAGTTCTGTTCTGTGAGTGTGAGCGTTGCCATGGGAGTATCCGTTTCTTCTTTAGTTCTGCACGATGGGGAGGGCCAAGGCCTGAGCGGCTTCTTCCACTGCTCCTAGGTCAACCACATTTGTGAAGCCCGCATTCCGCATAAGTTCCACCGCAGTGGCCGACCGGTTGCCGCTTCGGCAATACACCGAATACGAGGCCTCTTTATCGAGGTTTGCCAGAGCCTTCTCGAAATCGCCATTTCGAATGTCGAGATTGCGCGCACCTTTCACATGCCCTTCAGCAAACTCTTCTGCCGTGCGCACGTCGATCACTTTGCCAGCAGGCACCAATTGCACATCGATGACTGTGGTGTCAGATGATTGGCCAGAATCGGACGATGAGCACGCAGCGGTTCCAAAAACGAGAACGCCCACAACGCCAAGTGATCTCATCAGTGTCTTCATACCCCTTAGGGTATCTACCCGTGTGCGGTGGGCGGTTGTCACTTCACTGTGACTTTCAACGAAGTGGTCATCTTTGGATACGAGCCAGATTTGGCCACGGTGAGTTTCACCACACAAGAAGTGGTGCGGCGAGGCGCCACCAAACGGCCAGAGGAAATGGAACATGCTCCCGACTCGGACCATGTTTTCTTTCCTCTCGATGTCGTCGTCAATAAAGAGGTCAACGATGTCTTCGAACCTTTGGAAACGGCCGACCTCTTCACAACAAAACCAGGGCGAGCAGATATCGATGGTTGAGTGGTTGACGTCAAACCAGTGGTTGATGTTGCGGAAATAGCAAACGTGTAATTGACGCCATTCTTTAAACCGGCCACGGTGCACGATGTTGTTGTGGTGGTGCAACCAGCCGATGGCGGCGACGACGTCACCACATATGTTGCATTCGGAATAGACGCAGACCACACCAATGCAACTGCTGCATTCTTCGATGCAGCAGAAATTGTTGCTGGCGCTTCAGGAGGTAGACCTGCTACCACCGTTGTTGATGCAGCCGGACTTGTGCCATCGCTATTCGTTCCTGTCACAGTGATGGTGTAAGTGGAACCATTTGTTAATCCCATGAGGGTGCACGTGTTCCCGCCAATTGTGGAACATGTTGCGTTACCCGGTGTTGCAATTGCCGTGTATGTAGCCCCAGCCACACTTCCAGCCCATGACACAACTGCTCCGGCATTTGTTGGTAACGCCGTTAATGAAGTGACTTGTTGTGGTGGAGTCGAGGAAGAGACATACAGCAATCGTTTCGTCTTCTACGAAGATCTTCAAGAGTAGTGATACGTCAGCGCATTAGTGGTGGCGTTGGCACTCAACCACGTCCACGCCGCAGTTGTGCCTGTTGTAAACGAAGTAGGAACAGACGACACAGTTTGCAAATATCGAGCCATTGCTCCCACCACAAACGGAGAGGCCATTGATGTTCCCGTCAAGTTGGCGTAGGTGTTTGTGACGCCACTTAGGTAGGGATACGCCGAGACGATTTTTGCACCACCCGAAAGAGATGTACCACCAGGAGCGAAAATGTCGACACAGTCGCCGTAGTTAGAAAATTCGCTTTCTGTGTCAAGAATGGTGGACGAACCAATAGAAATAGTTCCTGGCGTTGACGCAGGTGTTGAGTTACATGCAGACACCGCACTGTTGCCAGCAGCTGCCGCCACCGGAACACCCTCATTCATGATTGCGATGATGGCATTATCAACAGAAGTGACCTGCTCTCCGAAA
>CAZRHK010000174.1:0-2550 GCA_964599815.1 uncultured Bifidobacterium sp.
GAACGTCGCGTACAGAACTACTTCGGCGTGTCGTGCGACTCTTCAGTTCCTTATGTTGCGGGACTGCAACCGCCATTTCGTGGCGACCCACCAAAAGACCACAAAGCTGTTCCCGTTTCGCGCCCGAACTTCATTGAGTTGTGCGAAGAACTCACCGCACAAGACGAAAAGATTTTTGAAGATCTTTTCCGCACGCTTGGTCTCTCTGTTGATTGGTCATTGTTGTACACCACCATCGATGAACGTTCACGTCGTGCAAGCCAACGCGCATTCCTACGCAACTTGTCGCGCGGTGAGGCATACACACAAGAAGCGCCAACTCTGTGGGACGTTGACTTCAAAACAGCAGTTGCACAAGCTGAACTAGAAGACCGCGACCGACCTGGCGCGTATCACACGCTTGCATTTCACAAATCAGATGGTTCTGGCGACATCTTGATTGACACCACTCGCCCAGAACTACTCGCAGCGTGTGTTGCGCTTGTTGCGCATCCAGAGGACGACCGTTACAAGCCGTATTTCGGCAAGTCTGTACGCACTCCACTCTTCAATGTTGAAGTTCCAGTTCTTGCGCACCCACTCGCGCAAATCGATAAGGGAACCGGCATTGCCATGTGCTGCACCTTTGGTGACCTCACAGACGTGACGTGGTGGCGAGAGTTGCAGTTGCCCATGCGCGCCATCATCGGTCGCGACGGTCGCATTGTTGCCGATGCACCAAACGGTTTGACCGATTCAAAAGGTCTCGACAACTTCGCTTCACTCGTTGGCAAGTCGGCAAAGCAAGCACAAACCGCCATTGCCGAGATGCTCGCTGCTTCCGGCGAAATGATTGGCGAGCCACGACCCATCACACACCCTGTGAAGTTCTACGAAAAAGGTGACCGTCCACTTGAAATTGTGACAAGCCGTCAGTGGTACATCCGCAACGGTGGACGCGATACTGCATTGCGAGACGAACTTCTTGCGCGTGGTGCTGGCCTTACCTGGCATCCAGATCACATGCGTCACCGCTACTCAAACTGGGTGGAAGGTTTGAACGGCGACTGGCTCATTAGTCGTCAGCGTTACTTCGGCGTTCCAGTTCCCGTGTGGTATCCGCTGGATGAAAACGGCGAGATTGTTTACGACTCACCACTTGTACCAAACGAAGACCAACTTCCTATTGACCCCAGTACCGATGTTCCCGCTGGATACACACAATCTCAACGCGGTGAAGCAAATGGCTTCATTGGTGATCCAGATGTCATGGACACCTGGGCAACATCATCACTCACTCCACAGATTGCTGGCCAGTGGGAAGACAATTCAGATTTGTTCAGTCGTGTGTATCCATTCGATGTACGGCCACAAGGACACGACATCATCCGTACGTGGTTGTTCTCCACCATGGTGCGCTCACATTTTGAACATCAACAAGCACCGTGGGCCAATGCAGCGTTGTCCGGTTGGATTCTCGACCCAGATCGCAAGAAGATGTCGAAGTCAAAGGGCAATGTTGTAACGCCAATCGACTTGTTTGAGAAATACGGCAGCGATGCAGTGCGTTACTGGTCTGCGGGTGCACGACCTGGCATTGACACCGCATTCAGCGAAGACCAAATGAAGGTGGGTCGCAAACTTGCAACCAAACTGCTAAACGTCAGCAAGTTTGTTCTTGGATTCGACGCAGCAGACGACTCAATTTCGCCAACACATGCGATTGATAGAGCCATGTTGCAGAAGTTGGGCAATGTCGTCAACGAAGCAACGGAAGCGTTTGAGGCGTACGACTATGCGCGAGCTTTAGAGCGCACCGAATCCTTCTTCTGGTGGTTCTGTGACGACTACGTAGAGCTCGTTAAAACACGTGCATACGCAACTGATGACATTGAGGCATCGGTCTCTGCACGAGTCGCACTACGCAGAGCATTGTCAACTCTGCAACGACTGTTTGCACCAATTCTTCCGTTTGCATCTGAAGAAGTGTGGAGATGGTGGCACGACAGTTCTGTTCACACCGCCTCATGGCCAACGTTTGGAGAACTTGCAGGAGACCAAGGTTGGACAGTGGAAGGCGAATCGTTTGCCGCCACGGTCTGTCATGTTCTCAGCGAGATTCGTCGCGCTAAGACAGAAGCCAAGGTGAGCCAGAAGGCAGTCGTTGAAAACGTGATTATCACTGCAAATACGTCAGCCATCAGCACGCTCACTATCGCATGGCCAGACCTTGCAAACGCTGGCTCTGTCTCGCAATGGTCATCGGTCGTCAACGACGACGCCAGTGACATCACCGTTGCCGTCACCTTGGCACCTGTCACAGACCAGTAGCGACCTCAATGACTAGCTCTGCCCCACTACGGTAGAACTCGCATGTCCACTCAGCCCCGCTATCGACATTCAGGCAAACAGCGTGCCTTCGTGATCTTCAACATCACGCTTGCAGTGGTCACTGTGCTCGCGGGAAGCGGACTTTTATACGCTAATTGGAAACTTGGAAGTCGCAAAGTTGTCTCTATTGACCCTGTCGCATTGGGAGATGGCAATCTCGACCTTCCCGAAGGTGACCGC
>CAZRHK010000175.1:0-2507 GCA_964599815.1 uncultured Bifidobacterium sp.
TGCCAGTGACGCGGCTACGGCCTTCGAAGATCTCTTCTGACTTGTCGGTGGGGACCCACTCGTAGTCCATGCTCAATACATTGACAAAGAAGTCGTTGGTGAGTGCACCAACCTTCTCCGTGAACACGCCGTGCGATGAACCCTTGTAGTTGGCTCCGATGACACGAAGACCTGCAACAAGCACTGTCATTTCAGGGGCAGTTAAGTTGAGAAGAGATGCCTTCTCCAGCAAGAGCTGCTCAGTTGTTTGCGCATGGCCTGGACGCAGGTAGTTACGGAATCCATCGAACGTTGGCTCTAGATACTTAAACGAATCAGCGTCTGTTTGTTCTTGGGTTGCGTCGCCGCGACCTGGTGCAAACGGAACTGCTACCGAATGTCCAGCTGCTTCAATTGCTTTCTCGACGCCAACGTTTCCGCCAAGCACGACGAGATCCGCAATTGAGATGCCAGTTTCCTTGCTGAGGTTTTCGTAGACGTCGAGAACCTTCTGAAGTTCTGCTGGGTTGTTTGCTTCCCAATTCTTCTGTGGCTCCAGACGTATACGTGCGCCATTTGCTCCACCGCGTTTATCTGTTCCACGGAAAGTAGATGCAGATGCCCATGCTGTTGACACAAGCTGCGCAACGGTGAGTCCAGATGCTGCAATCTTCTTCTTTGCCGCATCGACCTCAGCAGCAGTTGGAACCTTGCTTGGTGCAGGAACTGGGTCTTGCCAAATGAGCTCTTCCTTAGGTGCCAGCTTGCCCACGTAGCGCGTGCTTGGCCCCATGTCGCGATGTGTCAACTTGAACCACGCGCGTGCAAATGCATCTGCAAACTCGGCTGGGTTCTCGTAGAAACGCTTCGAGATTTTGGCGTATTCAGGATCGAACTTCAGTGCGAGGTCTGCAGTGGTCATGATTGGTGCGTGTGACACCGACTTGTCGTGAGCGTCGGGCACAGTGCCTGCCAACTTGCCGCCTGCGGGAATCCACTGCTGGGCACCTGCTGGGCTCTTGGTGAGTTCCCAATCATTCTCCAAGAGAATCTTGAAGTAGTCGTTGTCCCATGCGATGGGGTTGGTGGTCCATGCCCCTTCGATACCGCTGGTAATGGTGTCAACGCCGTTTCCTGCGCCCTTTGAGTTCTTCCAACCGAGTCCCATTTCTTGGATGGGTGCTGCTTCTGGCTCTGGGCCCACGTACTTGCCTGGGTCACCGTTTCCGTGTGCCTTGCCAAAAGTGTGTCCACCGGCAATGAGTGCAACGGTCTCTTCATCGTTCATTGCCATGCGTGCGAATGTTTCGCGAACATCGCGCGCCGACAAGAGGGGATCTGCCACTCCGTTAGGACCTTCTGGGTTCACGTAGATGAGACCCATCTGCACCGCTGCAAGTGGGTTTTCTAATTCACGGTCACCGCTGTAGCGCTCGTCGCCCAACCACGTTGTTTCTGAACCCCAATATGTTTCGTCTGGTTCATAAACATCTGCGCGTCCACCGGCGAAGCCGAACGTTTTGAATCCCATGGAATCAAGCGCGACATTTCCAGCGAGAACCATGAGGTCCGCCCATGACAATTTGTTGCCGTATTTTTGCTTAATTGGCCACAGCAAGCGACGAGCCTTATCAAGGTTGCCGTTGTCCGGCCATGAGTTCTGTGGAGCAAAGCGGTGCATGCCTGTTCCTGCGCCACCGCGACCATCTGTCATGCGGTAGGTGCCGGCGGCGTGCCATGACATGCGAATGAAGAAGGGGCCGTAGTGGCCGTAGTCGGCTGGCCACCATTCTTGCGAATCTGTCATTAGCGCGGTGAGGTCTGCAACCACTGCATCAATGTCTAACGATGCAAATTCTTTTGCATAGTCGAAGTCGGGATCCATTGGGTCTCCGGCTTCGGGATTGTTGTGTAGCACTTTGATGTTCAGTGAGTTTGGCCACCACTTTGTATTGGTGGTTCCCATCTCTGCAGCGGTGATTGCACCGCCTGAGAATGGACACTTTGCTTCGTTGCTCATGTTTCTCTCCTTTGTTGTGGGGGTTGGTGAGATTGTTGTTATTGACAGTCGGGGCAATGACCCCAGTAGACGACTTCTGCTTCGTCAATGGTGAAACCGTGCGTCTCTGACGCATTGAGGCACGGACGTCGACCAACGGCGCAGTCCACATCTGCAACAATTCCGCACGAGCGGCAAATGACGTGATGGTGGTTGTCGTTGATTCGATCTTCGTATCGTGCCGATGAACCGGTGGGTTGAATGCGACGCAAAAGTCCTTTTTCTGACAGCGTGTTCAATGTGTCGTACACCGACTGTTTCGAAATTGCACCTAAGCGTTTCGTTGCGAATTCAATAACGCCATCTGCGGTGATGTGAGGGTGATGAGAAACAACCCGCAAAATTTCAAGACGTTGCGCTGTGACGCTCAGGCCTTGACTTTTGAGTTGTTCGCTATGGAAGTCCCGCATGGAAAATAGAACAATTCCAAATCTGGACTTATTCCAATAAAAATGTGACAGGCATCACT